>DATBDL010000418.1:0-16890 GCA_036269975.1 Pseudonocardiaceae bacterium
TGTCGGCGCCCGATTTGAACGGTGTGTACCCGGCCGAACACCGACCGCATGGGCGTCCGGTCAAAACGGCCATATGCCGGTGATTACAGCGCCGTTTTCGGCGTGCGCGCATCGGGAATTGCGGCCGTGGCCGCGAAGGCAAATACCGGGGCGAAGCGGAAAACGGGCCCGCAACGGTGGTCGGACCGGAATAATCCGCCGCTGAACCGGCGGCAACTGCTCCGCGTACCTGGCCCGCGTCCGATCAACGAACTGTGCTAGACGAACATAGCTGTCGGGTTGAGCTGGTCCTCCGCCAGCGGCGCGGCCCGCCAGCCCAGGCGAACCGGCACGTCGTAGAGCCGGCCGGGCGCGAACCGGGTCCAGAAGTGCCGCAGGCCCGGTACCAGCACCTTCACCACCGGCAGCCCGATGTCCGGCCGGGTCATGTCCAGCACGAGCAGGTCCATCCCGTTGGCGCGCACCAGGTCCCGGCACGCCGTCAGGTCGTCGGCCAGGTCGGCCGACGTCGGCAGGGTCAGGGCGGCCACCCGGACCGCCGGCACGGTCGGGTCCGGCGTCAGATACGGCAGGTCGGCGGCACGCGCGGTGCGCCACCAGTCGGACAGCACCGGATCGGCGTAGCGGTAACCGGTGCCCGCCTCGGTGGCGAACGCGACCGCCGGCAGGAACTGGTTGAGTTCGCTGATCGCGCGCAGCACGGCGATCCGCGCGTCATGGTGCGCGCCGAAGCCGAGGATGATGTCCTCGGCCGGCTTGTCCACCCGCCGGCTCAGCGCCACGACGGCGGGTATGCCCAGGTCAGCGGTCAGGTCGAGGACCCAGAGTTCCCGACGCAGCCGCCCGTACTCGGCCCGCATCACGTCGATCCACGGCTCCGCCAGCGAGTCCAGGTCGACAGCCGGCCGGCGCAGCCGGTTGTACCACCAGATGGCCACGCTGTCCCGCTCGACGAGCTCGTAGAACCCCTGTAGCGCGGCGTCCTCCAGGCTGGTGCCGGCGGCGCAGCCGTTGGAGTCGGCGAGCGCGTAGACCGGGCCGTCGTGCTGGTAGGTGTAGAACAGCAGCGATGTCGGCACGTAGCGGGCGCGGTCGTCGGTGAGCGACCACATCGGCGTCCACTCGATCTCGGCCCGCTCGTCCAGCGGTTCCGGCACGGACTGGAACGCGATGCCCTTCGCGTTGATGGCGGCCCGGTCGGCGAACTGCCGCTCGCTGAACCGCATGACCGCGTTGGGCGGCACGGCGTCCGCGCCCAGGTCGGCGTGGGCGGCGCTGACGCGGGGCTCGTCGCCGTGGTGCACGGCGCTGTAGCGCTCCAGCGCCTCGCCCAGCGCGCTGGCCCGCGCCTGGACGTCCGTCATGCCCTTGCCGCAGCTCTGCGCGCGCAGGCCGGCCCGCAGCGCGCGCAGCGACGTGACCCGCTGCGCGCGGTTGTAGCCGGACGAGTAGGCCCGGACCAGCGGCAGGCCGGTGGCGATCGACGTCAGTGCGGGAACGACGCCGGTCACCGGGTCCACCAGGTGCCCCCACGTGGCCAGCATGTCCTCGGGCGTACGGGCGCGGTGGCCGCCGTCGGTGTCGAACACCTTGGGCCGGGACACGGGCCGAAAGGGCCGCGACATGTTCGTGGTGACGACGGCCGGATCGCCACAGCCTGGGCACTGCGGTCGCTTGGCCAGCGAGTGCCACGTGGTGCGCAGGCCGGCGGTGTCGATGCTCAGCACGGCGTCGCTCTCGGCGTGCCGGTGGCCGGCCAGCCAGTGCGCGGCCGCGGTCGCGACGGCGCCGGCCGCCAGCAGCCGGGTCGCGGCGACGTCCACCACCGGCGACGCCACCCGACGCTCCGGCATGCGGCTCTCCAGGTAGTCCTCGGCCTGCCGGTGACCGCGCAGCCGCACTTCGAGGCACTGGTAGCAGGCCCCGTCCGGCACGAACAGCGGGCCGACCGACGCGATCACCCCGACCGGCTTGGCCAGCAGCCACGGCACCCCGGCCGCGCGGTGCTCTGCGTCGAACACGCGTAGCACCGGCCGCAGGTAGTCGTCGGTGAGTACGACGTCCAGGGCGTCGGCGGCGTCATCGCTGACCCGCAGGCCGGCGGTGCGCAGGGCGGCGGTGAACTCGGCCGCGTCGACCGCGCCGAGCACGGTCAGCCGGACCGCGGCGCTCTCGAGTGCTGCGTGGGCGTCGTCCCCGTGCAGGTTGAGCGATTCCCAGTAGCCGGCCTCTCGCTCGTCGCCGTCCGGGTCGACATCGACCACCTGGCCGGATCGGGCGAGCTGCGCCACCGCCTGGCGCACCGTGTCGGCAGGCACGTCCGGTGCCAGCGCGGTGGCGATCGAGTCGAGGTCGTGCTTGCCGTCCAGCAGCGGCAGCAGCCGTTGGGCCAGCGGGTCGGTGACGACCGCGCTGCCGTGCTCGCAGAGCAGGTAGACACCCTCGCCGCGCACAACGGACACGCCGAGATGGCGCCGAATTCGCGGCACCCGTCCACCGTCAGCCATGCGCATCTCCGCAACAGTACTGACGGCGGCCGGGAGACCGGCCGCCGTCATGAAATCGCCGTGACGTCAAGCAGACAAACCAGACTTGATCGTCGAATTGTTCACGCTTCGACGATCGACGGGGCACCACAGATGACGCAGTCGCACCAGCACAAGGCTTCGGGACGAGCCACCATGGCGTCGGACGAGCCGGCCACCGCACCGAGGCCGCCGTCCAACATGGTGATCAGAAGGCCCTCGGAGGGGGGAAGGGGACCAGCCTGCATATGAAACTCCCGGGTTCTACTGGGCTCGACGAGCCCGATTGCGCAGAGATCCAACCGGATCCCAATAAGAAGTTTCAAGGTTTGGGTGGCCAACAATCCATGCGCATGACACGAGACATGACGTTTGTCATGAACTGCGGTTAACCCTCATTACGGAGAGTAACGACAGATGTACGCGGGGGGTATTTCTGAGCGTATTGAATGATGCATTTAACGCTCATTGGTCGATGACGTCCGATTGACGAATTTTCGGGCGCGGATTATTCGATCATGCCCCGGCCGAACCAGTCCTGTGCGTCGGCCACGCCCGGCAGTGCGAAGAAGTAGCCACCACCGTACGGCTGGATGTAGTCGACGAGCGGCTCGTCGATCAGCCTGGTCTGGACCGCCTCGAACTGGCGCTCCAGGTCCTGCTGGTAGGCGCAGAACAGCAGGCCGACGTCGATGTTGCCGTTGAGGTCGACGCCCGCGTCGTAGTTGTAGCCACGGCGGTAGAGCCGGCTGGAGTCGGTCTTGGGCGTGCGCGGGTTGGCCACCCTGATGTGCGCGGACAGCGGGATCGTGTTGCCGTTCGGGTCGGCGGCGTAGTTCGGCGCGTCGAACTCGTTCTCGCCGTCCTGCGGGGCACCGCTGTCCCGCTTGCGGCCGAACATGTTCTCCTGCTCCTTGAGCGAGACGCGGTCCCAGAACTCCACCAGCATCCGGATGATCCGCACCACCTGGTACGAGCCGCCGGTCGCCCACGCCGGCTCACCCGCGTTCGGCCGCACCCAGATCAGCTTGTCCGCCTCGGACACCAGCGGATTGACGATGCCGTCCTTGAAGCCCATCAGGTTGCGCGGCGTGCCGGACGGTCGGGACGGCGGGTGAAACCCGTTCATCCGGTACCGGAGTTGCATGGCGCCCCTGGTGTGCTTGGCGATGTCGCGCAGCGCGTGCTGGACGGTGTCGGGGTTGTTCGCGCACACCTGGAGCATCAGATCGCCGTGGCACCACCGGGGATCGGGCGAGTCGTTCGGGAACACCGTCATCGGCCTGAGCTTCGCCGGCTTGCTCGCCGCGATACCGAGCCGGTCGTCGAACAGCGAGGAACCGACGCCGAGCGTGATCGTCAGACCGTCCGCCGGCACGACGGGACCGAGGATGTCGCTGTCCGACGGCGGCGCGGCCAGCCCCAGATCGACCGGTGTGCCACCGGCGGTGAGAAACCGGATCCGGTCGGTCAGCGTGTGCAACAGCGACACGAGGCCAGCCTTGTCGGGCGCTGTCACGTCGAACGCGGCGAACATCACGGCGTCCTGCTGCGGCGTGAGGACACCCGCCTGGTGCGGACCGTGGAACGGCACGACGGCGGGCGTCGCGAGGGCGGTGTTCCCGGTGCCGGACGCGGCGTCCGCCCGCGCGCCGGCGGCCAGCAGGCCACCGGCCAGCGCCGTGCTCGCGACACCCGCCGTCGTGCCCTGCAGGAACCTGCGCCTGCTCAGATCCATCGCGGCCATCCTTCGGTGCTCGTCCACTTCACTAACTTGCGCCGATCTCCAGCAGGTCCGGTACCGGCGAGACCGTCTCCAACTCCTGGCCGATCGCCGCGTTCACCCGCTGTCGCTCCGCGATCGGCGCCGTCAGCTCGCTGTCGAAGACGCCGTTGTGCTCGGTCGCCTGCAACACGTGCTCCAGCGTGTCCAACCGCGCCTCGATCGCCTTGACCAGGCCGGGCTTGCGCTGGTTGATCAGCGACTGGAGCTCGCCGAGCACGACGCGGGTGCCGTCCACATCGGCCAGTGTCTCCGCGAACCCGGAACCGGCGCCCTGGTCGCTCATGCCGGAGAGGTGATCGCGCAGCGCGTCCTCCAGGATCTCGTGCAGCCGGATCGGCATGTCCTTCGGATTCACCGTCAGTGACGGCAGGTTCTGTTGCAGCGTCGCGATGTCCTGGCCGAGCTGGGTCGCCGGCGGCGCCAGCGTCGCGGTGGACTCGCCGTGCCACAGGCCGTACTCGATCCGTCGCAGGCCGGTGAAACCGGGATCGCGCACGCCGAGCGGCAGGCCGTCCGGGAGCCCGTCGACGGCGTCGGCGGCGTCACCGAAACTGTCGTACGCCGCGCCGACCCGTTCCCATGTCAATTGGGCCGGCAGCCAGGCGGCGCGGGCGGCGCCGACGTCGCCCGCGCCGATCGCGGCACCGAGAGTGCTCGCCTCGTTCGCGAGCGTCACGAGCTGACCGGCCACATAGGTCCGGTACTGCTGGATCGGCACGTCCAGTTCGCTCGGCTGCAACGGCGCCACCGCGAACATTCGGGGGTAGGCCGTGTTCGCGCCGCCGGACGTCCGCACGGTGGCCGACGTCCGGGCCGGCACGCCGGACATCTTGCAGCGCCACGCGTAGCTGCCGGCGGCGACGGTGACCGTCATCGTCTCCTTGGTGCCCGGCCCGATGCTCTCCAGTTCACCGACGACCCCGCCGCCCGTCGCCTGGACGAAGAACACCTCGCCGGCGCGACCGGAGTTGTTGACCACGGTGAACGTCTGGTTGCCCGTCGCCAGCGCGGTGAAGTCCGACGCGCACGCGGCCGCCGTGACCGTCACCGTGGGATTGCTGCCGGCAGCCGGGCTCGGGGTGAACAACGCGAACGCGCCGGCCGCGAGCAGCGGCACGAGCACCGCCGCGCCGATGGACATCCGGGGGTTGCTCGTGAGGAGCGTCGGTATCCGCAGCTTGGGTTTCCGCTCCTTCTCCTCGGTCGGTCTCGCCGCGCCAGCCATCCGGAACACGAGGAGGACGACGCCGATGTAGACGACGTAGGCCACCACCTGGAGCCACGTCATGGCGGGCGTGAGGTTCGTGATGCCCCTGATGATGCTGACCCACCACGAGTCGGCGCCGACCGAGCCCGTCAGGTCGAACGCGAGCCAGGTGTGGCCGGGCAGCAGGCCGGCGTCCTGGAGTTCACCGAGGCCGTAGGCGAACACGCCGCCCGCGATGACGACCAGCGCGATCGCGGTCCGCGCGAAGAACACGCCGAGATTGACGCGGATGGCGCGGCGGTAGAGCAGCCAGCACAGTCCGACCGCGACGGCCACGCCGATCCCGGCGCCGACCAGCGGGCCGACCGTCTGGCCGGACGCCTGCACGGCGGTCCACAGGAACAGCGCGGTCTCGAGTCCTTCGCGGCCGACGGCCAGGAATGCCGTGGCCGCCAGCGCGCCGGCACCCAGCTTCAGCGCGATGTCCACTTTGGCGTTGAGCTCGCCGGACAGGTTGCGGGCGGTACGGCGCATCCAGAAGATCATCGCGGTGACGAGCACGACGGCGACCACGCTGAGGATGCCGCCGAACGCCTCCTGCGCGCCGCTGGAGAGGGCGGAGCGGGTGAACGTGAGAACAGCGCCGAAGCTGAGCGCGAGCATCAGTGCGGCGAGTACGCCGAGCCAGATCGGCCGTTTGCTGGCTGTCGTGCTGCTGCTACGGGCGATCGCGGCGAGCAGGATGCTCACCACGAGGCCGCCCTCGAGTCCCTCGCGCAGGCCGATGAGGAGGTTGGGCACAGCGTCCGCCCACACGGCGTCTCCCGTCATCGTCCCGTCTGACCATGGATAGGCCGACCATGGATAGGCTTACCTCATCCACATCGGGCTGGGAAGACGAGTCGTTACCGCAGGGCACGGATGGGTGAGAGCCGCTACCTGTGCGTACCGGGGACCTTCTTGGTGATCGCGCGGATGTGCAACGGGATGGCCAGGACGAATCCGACCACGGCCACCACGATGGCGCCGAAGAACGCCGGCCAGAAGCCGGTGACCTGGAACGGCAGCCCGAACCTGCCGGACAGCCAGGACGCGAACCAGAACAGCAGGGCGTTCACCACGAAGCCGATCAGGCCGAAGGTCAGCACGTACAGCACACAGCCCACGACCTTGACCAGCGGCTTGATGACGGCGTTCACCAGTCCGAACACGACCGCGACACCGATCAGCGTGCCAACCTGGGCCGGAGTGGACGCGGCGAGCAGGTTGATGCCGGGCAGGAAGGTGGCCACCCAGACGGCGACGGCGGTGGCCAGCACTCGGTAAAGGAACTCCACCCGCACACCCTGTCACGATCCATACCGACAGGACAGTTCGGGCTGGTGATCACAGTTGAAAGCCGTCCGGGAACGGGTCGTCGGGGTCCACCAGGTACTGCGCCGTCGCGGTGATCCACGCTCGGCCGGTGATCTCCGGCACGACTGCCGGCACACCGCCCACCTCGGCGCGTTCGACCAGGCGGCCGGTGAAACGGGTGCCGATGAACGACTCGTTCACGAAGTCCTGGTCCAGGTCCAGTTCACTGCGGGCGTGCAACTGCGCCATCCGGGCACTCGTGCCGGTGCCGCACGGTGAGCGGTCGAACCAGCCGGGGTGGATGGCCATGGCATGTCTGGAGCGCCGCGCGTCCGAGCCCGGCGCTACGAACTGCACGTGGTGGCAACCCGTGATGCCCGGATCGACCGGGTGCACCGGGCGGTCCGTCTCGTTGATCGCGGCCATCACGGCAAGGCCGGCGTCGAGAATTCGCTGGCCGGCCGATCGCTCGAACGGCAGGCCGACCCGGTCGATCGGCAGGATCGCGTAGAAGTTGCCGCCGAAGGCCATGTCGTAGCTGACGTCGCCGATGCCGGGGACGTGCGCGGTCCGGTCCAGGCCGACGCTGAACGCCGGCACGTTCCGGATCGTCACCGACTTCGCCACACCGTCCACAACGGACACCCGTGCCACGACGAGACCGGCCGGCGTGTCCAGCCGGACCGTCGTCACCGGCTCGGCCACCTCGACCATGCCGGTCTCCACCAGGACCGTGGCCACGCCGATCGTGCCGTGGCCGCACATCGGCAGGCAACCCGACACCTCGATGAACAGCACACCCCAGTCGGCGTCGGCTCGGGTCGGCGGTTGCAGGATCGCGCCGCTCATCGCACTGTGGCCGCGCGGCTCGTACATCAGCCGTGTGCGGATGTGGTCCAGCTTCGCCATGAAGTACGTGCGCCGCTCGGCCATCGTGCCGCCGGGAATGACGCCGACACCACCGGTGATCACGCGGGTCGGCATGCCCTCGGTGTGCGAGTCGACCGCGTGGTACACGTGCCGGGAGCGCATCTACAACCGTCCCATGGCATCGGTGACCTGCTTGGCATTCGTCGGCGCCAGCGGCCGGCGCGGTGGCCGGCACGGGCCGCCGTAACGGCCGGCCAGGTCCATGGCCAGCTTGATCGCCTCCACGAACTCGGGCCGGGAGTCCCAGCGCAGCAACGGATGCAGCGCCCGGTACGCGGGCAGCGCGGACGCCGGGTCGTCACCGGTCGCCGCCCGGTACAGCGCGACGCACTCGGCCGGCAGGGCATTGGGGAAGCCGGCGATCCAGCCGACCGCGCCGGCCAGCGCCAGCTCCAGCAGCACGTCGTCCGCACCGGCCACCAGGTCCAGCCCTGGTGCCAGCTCGGCGATCCGGTAGCCGCGCCGCACGTCGCCGCTGAACTCCTTGACCGCGCTGATCAGGC
Source organism: Pseudonocardiaceae bacterium (assembly GCA_036269975.1). Taxonomy (GTDB): domain Bacteria; phylum Actinomycetota; class Actinomycetes; order Mycobacteriales; family Pseudonocardiaceae; genus DATEPR01. The sequence goes on from DATBDL010000418.1 coordinate 8,308, forward strand.
CGTCCGCGTGCAGCCGCGCCAGCAACTCCGGAGTAAGGTCGACCCTGGTGTCGAACGGATTGTTGTACGCGACGACCGGCAGGCCGACCGCGGCGACCGCCTCGTAGTGCGCGACGACGGCGTCGTCGTCGGCACGGAACGTGTTGGGCGGCAAGCACATCACGGCCGCGCACCCGGCGTCGGCCGCCTGCTGGGCCCACCGCGCCGCCTCTGCCGACCCGTACGCCGACACGCCGGCCAGCACTCGCTCGCCGCTCGCGGCTTCGACCGCCGTCCGCACGACGGCGGCCCGCTCGTCCGGTGTCAGGTTCTGGTACTCGCCGAGCGAGCCGTTCGGGCAGACACCGTCGCAACCCTGCGCGAGCAACCAGCTCACGTGCTCGGCATACCGATCGTGGTCGACGGAGAGGTCGTCCCGCAGTGGCAGCGCTGTCGCGACGACAACACCCCGCCATGGCGTCTGGTTCATGTCTCCTCCTCGCTCAGTTCGCCCAAAGTCACCGGCTGCGCCAGAATCCGCAGCGCCATGCCGCCCGGCTCCGGTTCGGTGCCCGTCAACCGGGAAACCAGGAGCGACACGGCATCGCCACACGTCCGGCCCTGGCACCAGCCCATCCCCGTCCGCGTCAACAGCTTGACCGCTCGGGCATCCCGCGCGCCCAACTCCGCGACGGCCGCGCGTACCGCGCCGTAGCGGACCTCTTCGCACCGGCAGACCACGGTGTCGTCGGTCAGGCGCGGGCTGTCTTGCGCCGCCCAGACCTTGGCCAGTGTCGCGGCGAACTCGGCGTGCCGGGCGCGGGCACGCAACAACCGGTTCGTCGGCGGCAGTCCCGCCATCGCTCGGCCGGCCAGCGCGCCGGTCACCATGGCGAGCGCCGCACCGCCGACGCCGGTCACCTCGCCGGCCGCGAACACGCCGGGCACACTGGTCCGCTGCCGGGCGTCGACGGCCAGCACCAGGCTGCCGGCCCGAATCCGGGTCGCACAGCCGATGGCGATGCCCAGATCGATCAATGGTGTGAAGCCGTTGCCGACGGCCAGCGTGTCGCACTCGATCCGCTCACGGCCCACGGTCACGGCGACGAGTTCGTCCGTGCCGTGCGCCGCGACGACGGAATGTTTGCTGTGCAACGGAACCCGATAATGGGCGAGCGTGGCCAGATACCCGGCGGCCTCCACGATCTTCGCCGGATTCCTTGCCACCACACCGGGATACCGCACGAACCCGGCCGCGCAGTCGCGGTCGAACACGCCGACCACGTCGGCGCCGGCCGTGGCCAGCCCGGCCGCGACCGGCAGCAGGAACGGCCCGCTGCCGGCCACCACGATCCGGCGGCCCGGCAGCACGCGCGAACCCTTGAGCAGCGACTGCGCCCCGCCCACCGTCATGACGCCGGGGAGGTCCCAACCGGGAAACGGCAGTACCCGGTCGTACGCCCCGGTGGCGATGAGCACCGCGTCCGCCCGCAGCACCCGTGTCTCGCCCGTCAGGTGCAGGACATGCGGCTTACCAGGCTCGATCGCGTACACCCGATGACCGCTCAACACCCGCGCCCCGGACAGCAAGCGTGCGAACGTCCGCCGGCCACGCGTTGGCTGCCCGTCGACCGGATGCCGGAAGTACTGCCCACCCGGCCGCGCCGCCAGGTCGACGACCACGACCGATCTACCGGCCGCTGCGGCGGCAGCGGCCAATCCGGCGGGCCCGGCACCGATCACCGCGATGTCACACCGCATCGATCACATCCCCCGGTCGAGCTTCGGCCAGACACGCACGCACCGACGGCACGCCGTTCACCGTGACCAGGCAGTCGAAGCACACCCCGATACCGCAGAACAGTCCACGCGGCCGTCCGTCGACGCGGGTCGTCCGCCAGGACCGGATGCCGGCGGCGATCAGCACGGCCGCCACCGTCTGGCCAGACACCATCGGCAGTTCCCGGCCGCCGAACGTCACGTGATCACTCATGCCACGAACCGTTCTACGCGGAACGGTTCGTGGGAGACCTCGGTCGGCCCACCGGTCAGCAGCGCCGCGATCAGGGCACCGGTCGCCGGGGCGAGGCCGATGCCGGCGCCCTCGTGGCCGCACGCGTGCCACAGCCCCGGCCGGCGCGGATCGGGGCCGATCAGCGGCAGGTGATCCGGGCTGTAGGGCCGGAAACCGCAGTAGGCGCGCAGCGCGTTGACGCCGGCCAGGAACGGGAACAGCGCGGTCGCACCCGCCGCCAGCGCACGCAGTGCCGGCAGTGACGGCGTCCGGTCGAACCCGACCCGCTCCCGGCTCGCACCGATCAACACCGTGCCGGCCTTCGTCCCCTCGACCACCGGCGACGTCCGTAGCCCCCCGTCGTCGGCGGCAACGTCGGCGACGTAACCGGCCGCGTAGACCTTGTGCCGAATCCGCGGCGGCAGCGGTTCGGTGACCAGCACGAAGCCACGCCTCGGCAGGATCGGCACGTCCGCCAGCGCGCCGCTCCACGTCCCCGCCGCGTTCACGACGGCGCCGGCCGCGATGTCACCGGCGCTCGTACGTACGCCGCGCTCGGTTATCCCGACCACCTCGGTGCCGGTCAGCACGGTCGCGCCGGAGCGCCGCAACAGGTGCGCGGCGGCGAGCATCGGCTGGACCTGGGTGTCCTGTGGGTAGTAGCGGCCACCGGCCAGGTCGGGGGCCAGGTGCGGTTCGTAGGCCGCGAGATCGGTGACCGACTCGGCGGCGACGCCATGTTCCTGTTGCCCGTCGGCGAACCGGTCCAGCGCGGCCAGTTCCGCCTCGGTCGATGCCACGACCAGGCCGCCCCTGGGCTCGTACTCGAAGACGTCGCCGTGCTCGGCCGCCAACTCCGACCACAGTCGCGCCGACCACAACGCCAGGTCCAACTCGGGGCCGGGCTCCTTGTCCGAGACCAGCACATTGCCCTCACCGGCCCCGGTGGTCCCAGACGCCACCGAACCGCGCTCCACGACGGTCACGGTCAGGCCGGCCGCGCGACAGTAGTACGCACAGGCGGCGCCGACCATGCCGGCGCCGATGACGACGACGTCAGCGGCCACCCCTGCAATATATTGAACTGAATCGGGCGAATCGATGCGCAATACTCCACGATTGTGCTGATCACCCTGACCACGACCGAGCGGCCCGCCACCGACCTCGGCTTCCTGCTGCACAAGCACCCGGCCAGGGCACAGTCCTTCGCGCTGGCCAACGGCACGGCGCACGTGTGCTACCCGCGCGCCGATGACGACGAGTGCACGGCAGCGCTGCTGCTCGAAGTCGACCCGATCGGCCTGGTGCGCGGCCGGCGGCCGGGTGACTTCGCGCTGGCCCAGTACGTCAACGACCGCCCTTACGTCGCCGGCTCGATGCTGGCCGTCGCGCTGGGCACGGTGTTCCGGACCGCCATGGCCGGCCGCTGCGACAGCCACCCCGACCTGGCCGCCCGCGCGATCCCGCTGCGGATCGACGTGCCGGTCGTGCCCGGCGACCCTGATCTCGTGCGCCGGCTGTTCGAACCGCTCGGCTGGACAGTCACCGCGACGCCGATCCCGCTCGACCCCGCGTTCCCGGACTGGGGCGACGCCCGCCATGTCACGTTGCGCATCGCCGGCACGCAGCGGCTCGCGGCCGCGCTGAAGCACCTGTACGTGCTGCTTCCCGTGCTGGACAACACGAAGCACTACTGGGTGAGCGAGGACGAGGTGGCCAAACTGCTCCGCGCAGGCGAAGGCTGGCTCGCGACGCACCCGGAACGCCGGCTGATCAGCGACCGCTACCTCGCCCACCAACGCGCCTACGTCCGTACCGCACTGGACCGGCTGAACGAATCCGAGGACGAACCCGACGTCGACCTCACACCGACCCGGCCGCTCGCGGCCAGCCGCCGGGAAGCCGTCGTCGCGGTGCTGCGCGCGGCCGGTGCGCATCGCGTGCTCGACCTCGGTTGCGGCGACGGTGCCCTGCTCCGCGACCTGCTGGCCGATCCGTCGTTCACCGAGATCGTCGGCGTCGACGTGTCGGCGGGCGCGCTCGCGGCGGCCGAGCGGCGGCTGGACCGGCTGTCCGACTCGCAGCGCGGCCGGATCACGCTGCGCCAGTCCGCCCTCACCTACACCGACAGATCGCTGTCCGGCTACGACGCCGCCGTGCTGATGGAGGTGATCGAACACGTCGACGAGACTCGCCTGCCCGCGCTGGAACGATCCGTGTTCGGCACGGCCCGGCCGTCCGTCATCGTCGTGACGACCCCGAACGCCGAGCACAACGTCCGCTTCCCGAGCCTGCCGGCCGGTCGCTTCCGCCACTCCGACCACCGCTTCGAATGGACGCGGGCGCAGTTCGCGGCCTGGGCGTCGGCCGCCGCCGAACGCTACGGCTACCGGGTCCGCCACCTACCGGTCGGCGACGACGATCCCGAAGTCGGGCCGCCGACCCAACTGGCGGTGTTCAGCCGATGACCGAACTGACCATTCCGGACATGGCGCTCGTGGTGCTGGTCGGCGCGTCCGGCTCCGGCAAGTCGACCTTCGCCGCCGCCCACTTCGCCCCGACCCAGGTGCTCTCCAGCGATTTCTGCCGAGGCATCGTGGCCGACGACGAGAACGACCAGTCCGCGTCGGCCGACGCCTTCGACGTGCTGCACTACATCGCGGGTAAGCGGCTGGCCGCCGGCCGGATCACCGTCGTCGACGCGACCAACACCCAGCGGTACGCACGTGCCGAACTGATCAAGCTGGCCAGGGCGCACGACGTGCTGCCGGTCGCGATCGTCCTGGACACGCCGGAATCGGTGTGCGCGCGGCGCAACGCCGATCGCCCCGACCGGGACTTCGGCGCGGGCGTGGTGCACCGGCAGTGCGCGGAACTGCGCCGGTCGCTGAAGTTCCTGGCCAAGGAGGGCTTCCGCCGGGTGCACGTGTTGCGCACCGAGGACGAGATCGCGGCGGCGCGGATCGTGGTCGAGCCGCTGCGCAACGACCTGCGTACCGAGACCGGCCCGTTCGACGTGATCGGCGACGTGCACGGCTGCCACGCCGAACTCGTCGCACTGCTGGGCAAACTCGGCTACGAGGTCCGTGACGACGGCGCCCGGCACCCGGACGGCCGCCGGGCGGTGTTCGTCGGCGACCTGGTCGACCGAGGCCCGGACACGCCGGGCGTGCTGCGGCTGGTGATGGGCATGGTCGCGGCAGGCGACGCGCTGGCCATTGCCGGCAACCACGAGCAGAAGCTGGTGCGCGCGCTGCGCGGTCGCCAGGTCCAGGTGTCGCACGGGCTGGCCGAGTCACTGGCCCAGCTCGCCGCCGAGCCAGCCGAATTCCGTGCCGCCGCAACGGAATTCTGCGACGAACTGGTCACGCACCACGTGCTGGACGGCGGCCGACTGGTCGTCGCGCACGCCGGCCTGCCGGAGCGTTACCACGGCCGCGCGTCCGGGCGGGTGCGCGGCTTCGCGCTCTACGGCGACACGAACGGCGAGACCGACGAGTACGGCCTGCCGATCCGCTACCCGTGGGCCAACGACTACCGTGGCCGCGCGACCGTGCTGTATGGACACACGCCGGTGCCGTCGGCCGAATGGGTCAACAACACGATGTGCCTGGACACCGGCTGTGTGTTCGGCGGTGCGCTGACCGCGCTGCGCTACCCGGAACGCGAGGTCGTGTCCGTGCCGGCGCACCAGGTCTGGTACGAGCCGGTCCGGCCGCTCGTCACCGAAACCCCGGCGCGCGAACCGGATGTGCTCGATCTGGCCGACGTCGCCGGCAAGCGGGTGGTCGAGACCGCGCACCACGGCCGGATCACCGTACGGGCCGAGCAGGCGGCCGCCGCGCTGGAGGTGATGAGCCGCTTCGCGGTCGACCCGCGCTGGCTGCTCTACCTGCCGCCGACCATGGCACCCACCGCCACGTCCCGCCGGCCGGACTTCCTGGAACACCCGGAGGACGCGTTCGCCGGCTATCGCGCGGACGGCGTGTCGGCCGTGGTGTGCCAGGAGAAGCACATGGGCTCACGGGCCGTGCTGCTGGTGTGCCGTGATGCCGGGGTCGGGTCGGCGCGGTTCGGGATCGATGGCGACGGCGCCGTCGTCACGCGCACCGGCCGGGCGTTCTTCGACGCCGACCGAACCAGTCGACTGCTGGCCCGAGTACGGACGGCGGTCGGCGACGCCGGCCTGTGGGATGAACTGGACACCGGCTGGCTGCTGCTAGACGCCGAACTGATGCCGTGGAGCGTCAAGGCACACGCGCTGATCGTGGACCAGTACGCGGCTGTCGGTGCCGCCGCCACGACGGCGCTGCCGGCCGCGGCCGGTGCGCTCGCCGCCGCTGCCGGCCGTGGCATCGACGTGACGAACCTGTTGGCGCGTACGGGTTCCCGCGCCGACAACGCGGTCGCGTTCCGGGCGGCGTACCGCCCGTACTGCTGGCCGACCGACGGCATCACCGGCATCCGCGTCGCGCCGTTCCAGCTACTGGTCACCGAAAGCCGGACGTACCAGGAGAAACCACACGACTGGCATCTCGCGCTCGCCGACCGCCTCGTTGTCGCCGACCCCGACCTGTTCGCCACCACCCGCCGACTCTCCGTCGACACGACGGACCCAGACTCGATAGCGGGCGGCGTGCGATGGTGGACGGAACTGGCTGGCGGTGGGGGCGAGGGCATGGTCGTGAAACCGGCGGCCAACCTGACCACGGCCGGCAAGGGACTCGCACAGCCGGGCGTGAAGGTGCGCGGCCGGGAGTACCTGCGGATCATCTACGGCCCGGACTACACCGAGCAGGGCAATCTGGACCGGTTGCGGGACCGCAATCTCGGCGGAAAGCGGTCGCTCGCCCTGCGGGAGTACGCGCTGGGCCTGGAAGCGCTGGCCAGGGTGGCGGCCGGCGAGCCGCTGTGGCGGGTGCACGAGTGCGTGTTCGCCGTGCTGGCGCTGGAATCCGAGCCGGTCGACCCCCGGCTCTGAGCCGCGTTTCTAATCCATACCAACTCGGCCAGGAGTCCAGAACGGTTTGATCACGATGGACCGGCGCGGCCAGCCCCGGTCACGCACGAAGTGCTTCCGCACGGCCTGCATCGTGCGCAGTTCCCCTGCCACATAAGCGATTCCGGGCTGGTCGGGTAACCGGAGCCGGGTCACCTCGGTGACGAGCGTGCCGGACGCGACGGCGGGGGCGCCGTCGCGGTAGATCCAGCGGACGGTGTCCGGCAGGCGGAGCCGGTCGCCGGGACCGTCCACCTCGATCACGCCGTGGACGTCGATACCCGCCGGCAGGGCCCGCGCGATCGGGCCGAACGCGACCGACGCCGTCTCCTCCCCCACGAACACGTGATACGGCCCCGGATGCGGCACCAGCGTGCCGGCCGGCTTGGTGAACAACACGTCCTGGCCCGGCCGGATGGCGCGCGCCCACCGGACGCCCGGCCCGTCGCCATGATCGAGAACGCACAGGTCAATGGTGTCGGTGCGGTAGTCCCACACGGAATAGGTACGCAGCGGACCGGGCAGCAGACCGGGTTCCGACGCTCCGACGTGGACCCGGACGTGCTGTCCTGGTCGCCAGTCCAGGCCGAGCAGACCGGGGCCGGTGATGGTGAGCCGGCGGATGCGGCCGGCGAACGGCTCGTTCAGTTCGAGCGTTCCCCGGACGAACATCCGGTCCACCAAGAAGTTCCTCATGCCACTCCCCCTCGGACCCCCATCCGGTGAATTGATGCGCACTCTACGCACATCCTCGGCCACAGCGAGCACCGAGTTTTCGTTCGGTGGTTGCCGTACGGCCACCGGGTACTCACCCGTGCCGCTGACCATGAGTCACGTGTCCGCACACCCGCACACAACGGACCTCTCGGTCCCAGCAGCGCACGTCCGCACGCTCGCCGTGCTAGGTGACTCGATCGGTGTCGGTGTCGGCGATCCCGTGCCGGGCGGCGGTTGGCGGGGCTTCCCGCCGCTGCTCGCCGACGCGCTCGGCGCCGAACTGGTCAACCTGTCCCGCAACGGCGCCCGGCTGGGCTGCCTGCGCACCGAACAGCTACCGATGGCGACGCGGGCGCGGCCGGACGCGGCCGTCGTCTTCGCCGGCATGAACGACTCCCTGCGATCCGACTTCGAGATCGAACGGCTACGGGCCGACCTCGACGCGGTCGTGTCCACACTCACCGGTTCGGGTGTCGTCGTGGTGACGGTCCGGTATCACGACCACGGCCGCGTGTTCCGGCTCCCCGGCCCGCTGCGCCGTGCCCTCACCAACCGCATCCGCGACCTCAACGCGATCGTCGACGACGTGTCCGCGCGCCACGGCACCGGCGTGGTGGACCTGGACGCGCTGCCCGGCACCTACGCCCCGGCGACCTGGAGCGTGGACCGGCTGCACCCGTCCGAGTACGGCCACCGGATGTTCGCGCGGGCGCTGGCCGAGGCACTCGCGTCGGCCGGCTTCGTCGTGCCGGCCGAGGTGTCCCTGGAATGCGGTGGCAGCGCGACGATCAGCCGGCTCGACCGGTGGGCCTGGTTGGTGGCCAAGGGAATCCCGTGGCTGTGGCGACGCGGGTCGGACCTGGTGCCGTACGCG
>DATBDL010000419.1:0-4136 GCA_036269975.1 Pseudonocardiaceae bacterium
TGTTTCGGCCTGCAGAACGCGACCGTGCGACGGATCGGCGCCGCCGACCTCACGACGACCGTCCTGACGCAGACCCTGACCGGCCTTGTCGCGGACAGCGTGCTCGGCGCGGTGCACGGCCACCGTCTCGCCGACGCGAAGCCACACCGGCGGCTCGGCTCGGTCGCCTGCATGCTGGCCGGGGCCGCGACGGGCGCGCTACTCCTTCGGGTGAACGTGCCGGTGGTGATCGGACTGGCCGCCGCGCTGGTCGCCGGTGTGGTCGCACTGTTCGCGAAAGGCCCAGGGCCAGAGCCCGCTTGACACCCGCAACATGTCGTCTCCTACATCATGTAGTCCTACATAGTGTAGGAGATTGGTGGCCTTTATGACGATGACAAGCCCGCAACCCGTGCTGGACGGGCAGCGGACGACGACCGAACACGTGCTCGTGCAGGTGTTCGTGGTCGTACCGCTACTGGCACTGCTCGCGGCGGTGCCACTGGCCTGGGGGTGGGGCCTGAGCTGGACCGACGTCGGCCTCGCGGTCGGCTTCTACCTGGTGTCCGGACTCGGTGTCACGGTGGGCTACCACCGGTTGTTCACGCACGGCGCGTTCCGGGCGAACCGGCCGTTGCGGATCGCGCTGGCGATCGCAGGCAGCCTCGCGATGGAGGGCCCGGTGATCGCGTGGGTGGCCGATCACCGCCGCCACCACGCGTTCGCCGACCAGGACGGCGACCCGCACTCGCCGTGGCGCTTCGGCACGTCACCGGCCGCCGTCGCACGCGGGTTCGTGCACGCGCACGTCGGCTGGCTGTTCGACCGCAACCGCACCAACGCGGCCAGGTTCGCGCCGGACCTGACGGCCGATCCGGACATTCGCCGGGTCAGCGAGTCGTTCATCACATGGGCCACGGTCAGCCTCGCGGCGCCGATGCTGCTCGGCGGCCTGATCACGTGGTCGCTGTGGGGCGCGGTCACCGCCCTGTTCTGGGCCGGCCTGGTGCGGGTCGCCGTGCTGCACCACGTGACGTGGTCGGTGAACTCGATCTGCCACATGGTGGGCGAGCGGCCGTTCGCCGCACGCGACCGTTCGGCCAACTTCTGGCCGCTGGCGATCCTGTCGTTCGGCGAGTCGTGGCACAACCTGCATCATGCGGACCCGACCTGCGCCCGGCACGGTGTGCTGCGTGGCCAGTTGGACATCTCGGCCCGCCTGATCAGGTGGTTCGAGTTGGCGGGATGGGTCTCGCACGTCCGGTGGCCGACGGCACAACGGCTGGCCAGGATCACGGCGGACGCAAGTTAGCGGCCTTCTCCACACATCTCGTCACCGAAATCGACGGTCTCGGCTTATCGATTGCGACACACCTGGACCCCCGCTCACTCGTTTGGCGCAATCGACGATTTACACTTCCCCCAGCAGTTACCAACCACGCCTGCTGGGACTGCCGGCGAGGATCGCAACCGTCGAGAGAAAGACGCAAGGAATCACATGGCTCAGAAAGTTCTAGTCCAACTGGTGGATGACCTGGACGGCACGTCCAGCAACGACATTGCCACCATCACCTTCGGCCTGGACGGCGTGTCCTACGAGATCGACCTCAACGAGGGCAACGCCACGAACCTCCGGGATCACCTTTCCGAGTTCATCGCCTCGGCTCGTCGGACCGGTGGACGGGTCAAGCGAGGTGGTGGCGCCGTCGCCGGCTCCGCCGGCAGCGGTCGCAACCGCGAGCAGACCCAGGCCATCCGCGAATGGGCGAAGAAGAACGGACATGAGGTGTCGGACCGGGGACGTATCCCGGCCGCCGTCATCTCGGCATTCGAAGCCGCCCAGGCATCGCCGGGCAAAGGCCGCAAGGCCAAGTAGTTTCCGTTCGGTCGGACGCGGGCCGCGCCGTCGCACAGCGATGGTTCGGCCCGCGTACTATTTCAAAGGTTGATCGTGTCGGGCCGGATACCGATCAAATCAACCGGCGCCGAAGCAGACGAACGGCATCAAGGTGGCCTCACCCGTGCAGTCGGCCAATGCGCGAGCCGGTGACGCACCACTCGCCAATGCGCGGTGATACGCGTACATCACATCCGCGACCGAGTCATCCGGTACTCGACCGACCGATGACACGACTGTTCGCGTGCCGCTGTAGAGCAGGGCGGCGGTGAATCCGAGTATCTCGTCGCCGGTCCGCACCACCATCCGGCCGACGTCACACGACGACAGCACGACGTGGCCGGGTGCCGCGCCGAGCTGCTGGATGTCGTAGGCCATCAGCGGGCCGTCGGCCAGGTCCAGCCGGGAGAACAGCACGTTCTCCCGCTCGTGGTGGCCGTGCGCCGCCACGTGCGCCACCGTCCGGCCGGCGAGTTCGGGCAGGGTGGCGGCGATGGTCGCCTCGCTGCCCGAGAGAACGGTGCTCGTCGGATAGAGCCGGGCGATGGCGCTGATCTCGGCCTGCGCGTGCGTCAGATCGGGGCCGGCGATCAACAGCGGCGGGCCGGCAGCGGCCGGGACGGCCTGGCCGTGCAGCCATGCGGTCGCGGAGGGGGCGACGGTGACCGGGCGGCCGCGCAGGTCCGGCAGCAGGCCCCACGGCAGCCCGGACAGCGCGTCGGTGGGGACGATCACCAGGTCGCGGTCGCCGATCCGCCGGCGGATCGGGCCGATCAGCGTCGCGGTGAGCGTTTCGAGCTGACGGCGGGCGGACCCCCGGACCACCGTGTCCAGCGAGGGACGTAGGGCGCGGCCGCAGAGCGCGTCCAGGTCGCTGTGCAGCCGGCCGACCGCCTCGACAACGGGCGACCACCCGGTCAGCCGGTGCAACGTGGCGCGGCCGGCGGCAACGAGGACGGTGAGCAGGTGGCCGTCGTGCACCAGGAAACTGGCCAATGCGGTGTTTCGGCGGGAGAGCTCGGCGGCGACGGCGCCGAACTCGGCAGCGGTGTGGCTCTGGCCGGCGCCGTCGGCCTGCCAGCCGTGCGCGCGGATGGTCCTGGCCAGCTCGGCGCACCGGCGGCGGGCGAGGAGGTCGGGCCGGCCGGCCAACTCGGCGTCGCGGACCACGCGGTCGAGCTGGCGCAGCTCGGCGACGGCATCCCCGATGGCCGAGTCGGCCGGCGGACGGACCGGCCGCAGCCCGAACGCCTGCGCACGGGACAGTTCCAGCCATCGGAAGACCTGGGCGGGCACCGGTCGCGAGAGGGCCGCGGACAGGCCGACGGCAGCCAGCTCAGCGCCCAGCGCGGCGGTGCCCGTGGCGAGGTCGACGCTGCCGAAGCGGCCACGGTGCTCCCGCAACAGCGCGAGGCCGGCCCTGGCTTGCCGGAACACCTGGGCGCGGTGGCCGGCCGCCGTGCCGAGCTCGGCCAGCGCGAGGGCACGGAGGAGCTTGGTGTCCAGCAACGCGTGCGAGCCGGGGCGGCCGGCGAGCACCGTGGCGGCGGCATCGTGCTGCCCGAGCGAGATCCGAGCCCGAGCGGCGAGCAGCGCGGCCGCCTCGGCGTCGTTGGCGAGCCCGAGCTCGGCCAGCCGAACGGCGAGCTGATCGGCCTGCGCGGCGAGTGTTGCGGTCCGCCGCCGGTCGACGCCCGACCCACTGTCGAGATCGACCGAGCCGCTTCGATCGGACAGGAAGTCGGCGCGTAGGCGGGTGAGCATGGCTACGGCGGCCCAGGCTTCGTTGCCTCTGCGGTGGAAGCGGCGTTCCGCCCGCCGCGCCCAGCCGTGCGCCGCCGACGGGTCGCCGACCGCGAGTGCGGCCTGTGCGCGCACGAGTTCCGCCTCGCCGTACTCCTGGGTGCGTTGGCCTCGGAACAACGCCAACGCCGCGTCCAACTCGGCCACCGCCTCGGTGCACAGGCCGGCGGCCAGCAGGACCCGCGCCCTGTCCACCGCGATCACCGGCAGCAACTGCTCCGCGTGTGCCGCGAAGCCCGCTCTTGCCGCCTCCAGGTCGCGCAGCGCGCCTGGGATGTCGCCGGCCAGCAACGCGCAGTAGCCGCGGTTGTGCATCACCTTGGCCAGCAGCCGTTCCATGCCCCTTGCCCGCGCGATCGTCTCGCTGCGATCCAGGTCGTCGCGTGCCATGCGGACCCGACCGGCGATCTGGTGCAGCATCGCGCGGTTGAGCAGCGTGCGCGCCAGGACGTCCGGC
>DATBDL010000420.1:0-8026 GCA_036269975.1 Pseudonocardiaceae bacterium
ATCTGCTGCCGGCGTCGGTGCGGCGGCTGTCGGCGCCGCTGCGTCGCTCGGCCTGGGGCGAGGGCGTGGACGTCCGGATCGATCACCTGCTCGCCGGGCCGGACGCGATGGTCGTGCACGGCCCGATGGTCGGCGCCGACATGAGCCGAACCGTGTTGCCGCCGTTGGACAAGCTGCCGGTCGGGCCGCTGCCGCCGCGACCGGCCGGCCTGGTCGGCGCGCACCGGTCCCGCCGCCCCGGCGACGGCGTCGAGCTGCGGGACATCCGGCCGTTCCAGCCGGGGGACCGGCTGCGTGGCATCGACTGGCGGGTTTCCTTGCGCAGCAACAACGGTGAGTTGTACGTACGCGAACGACACGCGACCGCGGACGCGGACATCGTGCTGGCGCTGGACACCCGCACCGATGTGGTGCCGGAACTCGCCGAGTGGTCGACGTCCCTGCTGGGCGCGACGGTCCGCCCGGGCGGCAGCCTCGACACCTCCGTGCGCGCCGCCGTCTCGCTCGCGGCGAGCTACCTGCGGCTGGGGGACCGGGTCGGGCTGGTCGACCTCGGCCGGCCCCGGCTCGGTCTGAAGCCCGCGGTCGGTCGGCGACAACTTCTTCGGCTGCGCAACCAGATCGTGGTGTGCGCGACCTCGGCCGGCTGGTCTCCGTCGCCGGTGTTGAGCGAGCACCAGGTGCCGCAGGGCGCCGTTGTCGTGATGTTGTCGCCGTTTCTCGACGACGCGATCGTGCAGGCGGCCGTGCACGCCGCGCGGCGCGGAAACCGTGTGCTGGCCGTGGATGTGTTGCCGCCAGAGCTGATCGCCGACCGGAGCGACCGGTGGGGCGAGGTCGTGCGGCACATCCTGTTGCTTGAACACGACGCCCGGCTGGCCGCGCTGCGGAACCGGGGCGTGGCCGTGATGTCGTGGTCCGACGGCCGGGTGTCCATCGCCGACCTGTTGCGGCGGATCCGCCGATGACCCTGGAAGTCCAGCCGGGCCTGCCGGCGTGGTGGCTGCGCGCGGCGATCGGCGTGCTCGGCGCGGCCGTGCTGCTGATCCTGGCCGCGCAGGGGCTCGGGGTCCCGCTGCTGATCGTGTTCGCCGTGGTCGTCGCGGTCGCGGTGACAATTCCGAGCTCGCCGGCCATGACCGTGCTGATCGGCGGCGCCGCGATCTGCGCCGCGTTCCTGGACGGCGTCGACGTGAGCGTCGAGGCCGTGCTGCTGATTCCGTTGCTGCATCTGGGTCACGTGCTCGCGGCGATCGCCGGCGTGCTGCCGGTCAGCGCGCGGCTGCACCTGGCCGCGTTCCGCCGGCCGCTGCGGCGCTATCTGCTGATCCAGGTCGCGGTGCTCGTGCTGGTCGCCGTCGCCGTGCTGCTGCCGGCCGGGCGGATCGACCCGATCGTCGAGGTCGCGGGCCTGCTTGCGGCGGCCGGGATCGCCCTGCTCGCCCTTCCCCGCCGCTGATCGGCGCCCGCCCGCCGCGCCATCGCCCTTTGCTGCGCCGCTGTCGGCCCTGCCTGGGGATCGCGTTCGGCCGCTTGCCATCGCCTTGTGCCGCGCCGACGTTACCCCTGCCCGCAGGTCGGCACCTCGCCTGCCTCCGCCCTTTGCTTCCCCGCCGTTGGCCCTGCCGTGGGGTCGCATTCGTCCGCCTGCCTCCGCCCCTTGTTGCGCTGCCGTTGACAGGTGCTGTCGGTCACACTAATTTCACCGCTGAGTTTCGAGAATGTGAAGCGTGTTCATATACGTGAAATGGAGGCGGCGATGTCGATCAACCGCAGGGATCTGCTCCGATACGGCGTCGCCGCCGGCGTCTCCACCGCGGCGGTCGGCACGCTGTCCGGAGTGGCCGGCGCGGGCGTCGCCGCCGCTGCCCCGGCTCCGCTCACCGACGCCGAGAAGATCATCGCTGCGTACAAGGAACTTCAGGTCGGGCGCAACATCGCCTCGGCCGAGAGAACCGGCGCGGTCAAGGCGCTCGACGAGGTCGCGCTCCAGTACGACTCGACCATGGACGTCACCGGCGACCAGTTGTGGACCGACCTCAAGGTCGGGCCGGGCAGCGACTTCTTCCCGACGATGTACTACCGGCTGCGCACCATCGCGGTGGACTGGGCAACGCACGGCTCGGCGCTGTCGTCGAAGGCCGGCATGGCACAGCGGATCATCACCGCGCTCGACATCCTCCACACCGGCGAATACAACGAGAACACCGGCGAGACCGGCAACTGGTACTCGTACGAGATCGCCGTTCCGCACTGGCTGTTGCAGATCCTGGTGGCACTCGGCGACGAGCTCACGCCGGACCAGCTCGCCCCGTATCTCGCGCCGGTGCTCGCGTTCGTGCCCGACCCGAACCTGCGCACCAACACCGGCTCCGTCGAGACCGGCGCGAACCGCGCCGACAAGGCGCTGATCACCGTGGTGTCCGGCGCGCTCGCGCAGGACGCGAACCGTGTCGCGGCCGGTGTCGGCGCCGTCACCGACCAGGTCGGTGACGGCGCCGCGAGCCTGGTGGCGCGGGTGAGCGCCGGTGACGGCTACCGCGCCGACGGCTCGTTCGTCCAGCACGACGTGGTCCCCTACGCCGGCCACTACGGTCTCGTCCTGTTGACCGCCGTCGCCGGCCTGATCGAGGTCACCAGCGGTACGTCGACGCAGCTCCCGGCCGAGGTGAAGCAGTGGTGCTACGACACCGTCGCGGACGTGTACGCGCCGTTCGTGACCAGCGGCGCCGTCATGGAGCCGGTGCGCGGCCGGATGCTGTCCCGCCAGGGCGAGACCGGTTTCGACGCCGGCCACCAGCTCACCGCGGCGATCGTGCTGCTGGCCCGCAGCGCGCCGGAACCGGCGAAGAGCACATTGGCGGGCTTCGCGGCCAGGTTCGTCGGCGACGACAACTGGGCGCCCTACCTCAACGTGACCGACCTGGCGCGGTTCTCCGGCGGCCTGCAACCGGTCGGCGTGCCGGAGATCGAGTACGCCAGGGCACTGCTGGCCACCCGCCCCAGGCCGGCGCCGAAAACGCGGCAGCACAGGGTGTTCCCGCAGCAGGACCGCATGGTCCACGTGACGGACGGGTGGTCGGCGTCGCTCGGTGTCGGCTCGGCGCGGATCTGCCGCTACGAGTCGATCAACGGCCAGAACCTGCACGGCTGGTACGTCGGCGACGGCGTGCTGTACACGTTCCTGCCCGGCGACCAGGGCCACTACAGCGACGCCTACTGGCCGACGGTCGACGCCACCCTGCTGCCCGGCACCACGACGAAGGACAGCGCGCCACCCGCGCTCCAGGCCAGCCCGCCGTTGACCCCGAACGCGTGGGTGGGCGGGGTGCGGCTGGACGCCGGGCACGGTGCCCACGGACTGGACTTCGTGTCCCAGGACGGCACCCTGACCGCCAGGAAGTCCTGGTTCTTCGCCCCCGGCGGCGTGTTCTGCCTCGGCGCCGGCATCACCGACACGTCGGGGGCGACGGTTCGCACCACGATCGACAACCGCAACATCGGCACCAACGGCGCGCAGGCACTGCTGTCCGACGACCGTCCTGTTCCGACGACCCTCGGCCAGACCACGATCCTGGCCCGCCCGCGCTGGCTGCACCTCGACGGCGTCGCCGGCTACCTGCTGGTCCAACCGGCCTCGGTCACCGTGCTGCGGGAGGACCGCACCGCGAGCTGGTTCTCCATCGACACCGGCGCCAACACGCACGGCACCCTGACCCCGTTCACGCGGCGGTTCCAGAAGATCGTGCTCGGCCACGGCGCGAACCCGGCCGGCGCGAGCTACGCCTACGTGGTGCTGCCGGGCGCTTCGGCGTCGCAGACGCGCTCGGCAGTGGGCGACTGGCAGGTGCTGGCGAACACCGTTGCGGTGCAGGCGGTCCGGCTGCCCGGCCACATCACGGCGGCGTCGTTCTTCGCGGCCGGCTCGGTCCGTGGCATCGCGGTCGACGGTCCGGCAGCGGTCATCACGGACGGCGAGACCTACGCCGTCGCCGATCCCACACAGGTCCAGACCACTGTCCGGTTGACGGTCGATCGGGCCGATGCCGGGGCCGTGTCGTCCGATCCGCGCGTCACCGTCGTATCCAGGGAACGACAACTGGTCGTCGACATCGACGTGACCGGCTCGCTCGGCGCGACCCACACGTTCCGCGTGCACTGACGAGCGCTCCTTGGAGGAGTCATGGCACAGCCGCGCAACCGCACCCTGCCGCTGATCGCGGCGGGTGCCGCCGTACTCGCCCTGTCCGTTGTGGTCGGCACCGCGGACAGGGCATCGGGCGCCGCATCGTTCTCGGTCGCGGTGACACCGAGCAAGACCTGGCTGGGTGGCTTCCAGGAACAGGTGACGGTCACCAACAACACGGGTGCCGCCGTCAACGGCTGGGTGGTCCAGTTCGACCTCGATCCGAGCGAGGCGATCACCAGCAGTTGGAGCTCGGTACAGACGACGACGGGCCACCACGAGTCGTTCGTCAACGCCAGTTTCAACGGGAAGGTGGCCAACGGCGCCAGCGTGAGCTTCGGCTTCAACGGCTCGGACACGATCGGGTTCATCGCGCCCAAGAACGTCGTCGTCGGGCCGCCCGGTATACCGCTCCCGCCCACGACGACCGCCACGACGCCCCCACCGCCAACCACCACGACGCCAACCACCACGACGCCAACCACCACGACGGCCCCGCCGGCGACCACAACACCGCCGCCACCCCCACCGCAGTTCACCCAGGCCGACATCGACGCGGCCGTGGCGACGCCGTTGGTCGCGTTCGCCGCGCCCAATTCCGGGACTCCGCGTCCCGGCACCAATCCCAAGCAGATGCTCGAATCGATGGCCTTGTACTACCTCGCACTGGTGGACAAGACCGATCCCGGTGCCGCCGCCACCAACGGGACCACAGTGGACGAAACCCTGCTGGCCCAGGTTCGGCACCTGATCGCGGGCGGCAACGAGCCGGACGCCGACGGCGGCCTCGAAGGCTGGTCACACGCGCCGGTGGCTGTCGGATTGTTGTTGCTGCGCAACGGTTCGGCTTGGAGTGAGCTGACGGCGGCCGAGCAGTCCAAGGTGAGCCTGCTCGAAGCCGCGATGGGCTACGCCGGCAACTACGCCTACAACGACGCGAACGACTTCGCATCGGGTATCTGCGGTTTCGGCAATTTCGCGAAGACCAACAATCCCAATTACCGGGACGGCTATGTCGACGTCGAAGCTGCCGCGATCGAGTATTTCGGGGCGTCGAACTGGGATTCGATGCTGACCGGTTTCAGTGCCGCCACCGAGGTCAGCCAGTTGACCGCGGCCGGCCTGACCAACGCGGCCGGCTGCTACCAAACCGTTGGCACGGCGGCGGACGCGGCCATCGATCGGCCGTTCCGGTGGGAGGGGCACGGCAGTGCCGACGTCATGGGAATCTGGAACCAGTTGGCGGCGGACACGTTCGACCAGACGGTGACGAGCGTCAACGGCCCCGCGCACATCGCGGACGACACGACCAGCCCGGAACAGGGCCTGCTCGGCATGGGCCACGAGTTCGCCAGCACGGACTCCGGCGGCCTGCGCAGTTCGGCGCTGTACGTGTTCGAGGGCTGGATGAACGTCACCGGGACCCGTGCCGCGATGACCGCGCTGGGCACGTTCGACTGCGCCGCCGCCGGTTCCGCGGCGCGCTACCAGGTCGGCACGCTGGACCTGATCTACAAGCTGCACCACGGCTACGTCAGCTTTGCGGCCAGCCAGAGCGGCGTACTCGTCGACGACCACGGTGATCCGTCATCGGACGGTCCCAACGCGAAGGGATACCAGTTGGATCTGGACGCATACGACGCGTTGATCGCCAACCAGGGCTGCTGACGCGGGCGCGTCAACTCACCCGTTCGCACATGCTGGTCGATAATCGGCCAGCATGTGGTCCGACATGTTCGCCCTCCCGGTCTCCGCCCTGGAGAAGGTCCTGCGCACCGTGCTCGTCTACGGCGGACTCGCCGTTCTGCTGCGCCTTGGCGGCAAGCGGGACCTGGCCCAGCTCAACACGTTCGACCTGGTCGTCATGCTGCTGCTGTCCAATGTGGTGCAGAACGCGGTGATCGGCAACGACAACAGCCTGACCGGTGGCCTGCTCGGCGCGCTGGTGCTGGTCTCCGTGAACGCGGTCTGGGTGCGGGTGGTGAACCGCCGTCCCAGCCTGACCAGGATCTTCGAGGGCACGCCGACCACACTGGTCGAGAACGGCAAGGTCGTCGGCAACCTGTATCGCCTCGGCCTGCGGCGGGCCGACGTCGCCACCGCCCTGCGGCACCAGGGCGCCGCGAACATCGACGAGGTCGAGCACGCCAGTCTGGAACCGGGTGGATCGATCGTCGTCGACCTGAAACCGGACGCGCAGGACCTGACCGTCGGCGACTACCGCGACGATCAGGCGCGAATGATCGAGGAACTGCGGTCGGAGATCCGCCGGTTGACCGAACACGTTGACTCTGGTTTTGCACGACTTCAGTCCGGGCACTAACCCGAAAGGACGAATTCCGAATCGGTTCCGAACCCGCCGACCAGGCCCTTGAGCAGGGGAAACATCAACTACCGGCGTTCACTGAATTCCATGATACGGACGCGGTGTGTCACATCGTGAAGCACCACACGTCACAGGGCGCTGGACTCATGCCGCTGTGACACGGCATGCTCCGCGAGTGACGTCGGAGACCGCACAGAACGAGAACGCCGCGCCGAACGACAACACCGCGCCGAACGACAGCACCGCGCGCACGGTGGTGGGCGTGCCGCGCGAGACCGCTTCGGGTGAGCGCCGGGTGGCGCTGGTGCCCAAGATCCTGGAACGGCTGCGCTCGGCCGGCCTCGACGTGGTGGTCGAGACCGAGGCCGGTCTCGGCGCGCTGATCCCGGACGCCCACTATGAGCAGGCGGGGGCCGCGATCGGCGACCCGTGGTCGGCGGACGTCGTCGTCAAGGTCGCGCCGCCCACGGCGGACGAGATCGGCAAGCTCCGCGCCGGCGCCACCCTGATCGGCTTCCTCGCACCGCTGACCAGCCCGGACACGATCAGCGCCCTGCGTACGGCCGGCGTGACCGGGTTCGCGATGGAATCGGTGCCCCGGATCTCCCGTGCCCAGTCGATGGACGCGCTGTCCTCGCAGGCCAACGTCGCCGGTTACAAGGCCGTGCTGCTGGCCGCCGAGCAGTCCACCCGCTTCTTCCCGATGCTGACCACGGCCGCCGGCACCGTGAAACCCGCGACCGTGCTGGTACTCGGTGTCGGCGTCGCCGGCCTGCAGGCGTTGGCGACCGCGAAACGCCTCGGTGCCCGTACCACCGGCTACGACGTCCGGCCCGAGGTCGCCGAGCAGGTCCGCTCGCTCGGCGCCCAGTGGCTGGACCTCGGTATCGAGGCGGCCGGCGAGGGCGGCTACGCGCGTGCCCTCACCGAGGAGGAACGTGCCGAGCAGCAACGGAAACTGACCGAGGCGACCACCAAGTTCGACGTCGTGATCACGACGGCGCTCGTCCCCGGCCGGCCGGCGCCACGCCTGGTCACCGCCGAGGCCGTCGAGGGCATGCGGGCCGGCAGCGTGATCGTCGACCTGGCCGGCGAGACCGGCGGCAACTGCGAGCTGACCGAGCCCGGTCAGATCGTCGTGAAGCACGACGTGACGATCGCGTCGCCGCTGAACCTGCCGGCCACCATGCCGGAGCACGCCAGCGAGCTGTACGCGCGCAACGTGTGGTCGCTGCTGGAACTGATGGTGAAGGACGGGAAGCTCCAGCCCGACTTCGGCGACGAGGTGCTGGCGAAGTCCTGCGTCACCCGCGACAAGACGGAGGCGTGATGTTTCTGGCCAATATCGCGATCCTGGTGCTGGCCGGCTTCATCGGCTTCGCCGTGATCTCCAAGGTGCCCAACACCCTGCACACGCCGCTGATGTCGGGCACGAACGCCATCCACGGCATCGTGCTGCTGGGCGGCCTGATCGTGCTCGGCACGACGGCGTCCGGGTTCCTGGACAAGCTGTT
>DATBDL010000421.1:0-13026 GCA_036269975.1 Pseudonocardiaceae bacterium
GGCCACTTCCGGTGAAGGTCTGGCACAGCTTGTGAAGCATGCCGACTCGTTCGGCGATCTCCATTCGATAGCCCCCCGTGGTATGCGTCGCGGACTGCCGCGAGCAGGTTGTTCAACGGCATCCGCATACCCGGTCCCCCACCGGCACAACGCGTGAGTGTAGCGGCTTTCATTGGGCGCATGATCTTGCTCGCGCGACGCGGATCAGCCATTTCTCGGTATGTGACAAGCTACCTAGCGTCACTGGACCGAAAGTCTTTCGCGTTCGGTCGCCGACCTGGCCTGTGCTATCGACAGGCGTCGATCAACCGGGAGGGCGACGGCATCGTGGCGGCGGCAAGGCGACGGACCAGCGCCGCATCGGCGGGAGTGTCGCTTGTGGACTCGACGGCGACGTCGTGTCGCACACTGACGCGGCAACCGGTTTCGGTCGGCTCGATCAGCCATCGACCGGTGTGTGCCGCGATCGGGGACACCGGCCGGAGGTCCTTGAACAAGATCGACAACTGGCCAGAAGGGGCCACCAGGACGAACCGGGTCTCTTGTTCCGTCGACCTCACATGAAACAGGCTCGTGTCGTCGCGGCTGATCGCCAGTCGGACCCGCTCGATCGCCGGGACGACGCTCGGCCACTCGGCCACGGCGCGCACCACCGCGTACGCGTCGGCTGCGTCGCATTCGAGCTCCGCGTCGTCCTTGAACGAGAATCGCGACCAGCGCTGGAACCGCTCAAGCGCCGTGAGCTGACCTGTGCTGACCCGGTCCAGCAGGCCCTCAAGTCCCGCCAGCGCCGCCGGGTCGTCGGTGCCGGCCGCGTAGGCGTGCGCCAGCGTCACCCGCGTGCGGTCGGCGGACAACGGCTCGAACCGCCATTCGCCGCGCATCGACCGCAGCGGCGGCCACGGCTCGTCCTGCTGGAAGGCGACCGTACGCCGGACGGGATCGTGGCGGCGGCGCGACGTCCAGCAGCGCAGGTTGTCGTCGTCATCGGCGGCCCAGATGCGGATGTGCTCCGTCGAGTCGGTGCGGTCGAGGTAGGCGACGTTGACGGTGGCCGGGAACACCAGCGGTGCCACCATCGCGTCCGCCACCAGCCCGTACAGCAGGTCCGCCGGTGCGTTCAGCTCGGCTTCGTGGGCGGCCTCCCGGACACCGGACGGGTCACGGCGCGTAGGCGGGGTAGTCGACGTAGCCACGGTGCTCCCCTTCGTAGAACGTGGTCGGGTCCGGTTCGGTGAGCGGCAGGCCGGCCTGGAACCGGTGGAGCAGATCGGGATTGGCGATGAACAGCCGGCCGAAGGACACCAGGTCGGCGGTGCCGTCGGCCAGCAGTTCCTTGGCGTCGGCGAGCGTGCCGGACGCCCTGCCGCCGTCCGGATGCGGATTCACGATGAAGGCGGTCGGCCAGCGAGAGCGCAGCACGCGGGTCAGCGGCCGGTTGCCGGTCTCGTAGACGTGCAGGAACACCAGGCCGAGCTTGCCGACGACATGGGCCAGTTCCGGATAGACGTCGTCCACGTCGCTCTCGGTCAGACCCATGAACCGGTGGCCCGGCGACACCCGCAGCCCGACCCGGTCGGCGCCGATGGCGTCGGCCATCGCCTCGGACAGCTCGACGGCGAACCGGACGCGGTTGGTGACGGAGCCGCCGTACTCGTCGGTCCGCTGGTTGGCGCCGTCGGCGAGGAACTGGTGCGGCAGGACACCACTGGCGCTGTGCAGTTCGACGCCGTCGAACCCGGCGCGGATCGCGTTGCGGGCGCCGTCGGCGAAGTCCGCGATGGTGACCTCGATGTCGTGCCGCGTCATCACCCTCGGCGGCACGAACTCCTTGGGCCCGTCGTAGGTCTTGGCCATCCCGAGCGGCGGGATCGCGGACGGGGCCATCGGCAGGAGGCCGTGCCGCAGGCTCGAATGGCGAACCAGGTCCGGATGGCCGACGCGGCCGGTGTGCATGAGCTGGCAGTAGACGTGGCCGCCGGCCGCGTGCACCGCGTCGGTCACCGCGCGCCACGCGTCGATCTGCGCCTCGGTGTGCAGGCCGGGAGTCCTGGGCAGGCCCTGCGCCATCGCGCTGGGCTGCGTGCCCTCGCTGATGATCAGCCCGGTTGACGCGCGCTGCGCGTAGTACGTCGCGGCCAGTTCGCCCGGCACGCCGTCGCGGTCGGCGCGGTTGCGCGTCAGTGGGGCCATGACCAGCCGGTTGGGCAGCGTCAGCGCACCCAGCTTTACTTCGCCGAACAGGTCCGTCATGCCGGCTCCTGGTCGTACTTGGCGAAGATCTCGGCCAGCGCGGCCCGTGTCTCGTCGCTCGGCGTGATGCCGTCGATGTCGACGAAGTGCTGCTCGTAGCCGGCCGGCGCGATGATGCCGAGCAGCCGGCCGGGTTGGGCGCCGATGTTCTGGAACCCGTGCGCCGCATCCCGTGGGGCGAAACAGAGATCACCGGCGCCGCCCTCGATGTGGTCGTCGCCGACGCGGAACCGGAACTCGCCGTCGAGTACGTAGAAGATCTCGTCGTGGCCGCGGTGCAGGTGGTCCCTGGCGCCGGTGCCCGGCGCGAACGACGCCGTGAGCAGCGCGACACCGCCGTGGCTGTCCGCGCCGCTCACCTTGAGCAGGAACGGACTGCCGAACACCCGCAGCGGCAGGCCGGCGTCGGCCGGCAGCACCCCCGCCGACGTGTCCAGTGCTCTCCAGTCGGTCACAGCGCGGTCTTCCCTTCTCGTGGCGTGCCTGTTGGCACCCGAACCGTCGCGTCGCCGAACGCGAGCTGGTCGAGGACCTTGCGGTAGATGGGGGTGTGCGCGAGCAGCCGGGTCGCCGCCGGCCGGACCGCGCGAGCCACCCGACCGGACGCGAGCATCGCCCTGGCCTGCCGCGTCTGCAGGGCGGTGACCCGGTCGATCGACGGCCGACGCCGAGCCGCGAACGCGCTCAGCCGCTCGGCACTCGCGTCCTTGGCGCGCAACGACCCGAGCAGCACCTCGTGCGCCACCACCGCGTCCTGGATGGCCAGGTTGATGCCCTGCGCGCCGACCGGCCCGTGGGTGTGCGCCGCGTCCCCGACGAACAGCAGGCCGTCGCGCGCCCACTCGTCCGCGCTGCCGGCGAACACGTCGAGCAGGGTGAGGTCGGTCAGCTTGGTGACGTGCTGGTCGATCAGGTCGGCGTACTGCGGGGCGGCCCGCATGATCTCGGCCTTGACCGGGTCGAAACCGTCCGACGTGAGCTGAAGATAACCCTTGTGCGGCAACGTCCAGCCGACCTGGAGCCGGTCCGGGTACGAGTCGTGCACCAGGACCGGGCTGCCGGCGTCGCGCAGCACGCGGATGTCGTGCCGCCCGCGGTCCGGTGCCGGCAGCCGGAACCACAGGATGTCGTGCTCGAAGGCGTCGTACCGCTGGTAGCCGACGTTGGCGAGCTTGCGCATCCTGGAGTAGCGACCGTCGGCGGCGACGACACAGTGCGCGCGGATCCGGTAGCTGTCACCGCACGTCACGCCGGTCACCGTGCCCTCGTCCGTCAGCAGCGCGTTGGCGCCGACGCCGGAGAGCTGCCGGAACCCCGGCTCGGCCGACGCCGCCGCGTGCAGTTCTTCGAGCAGGTGCCGCTGCGGCAGGCTGCACAGGAAGTCGTACGGCTTGGGCAGCTTCCGGTAGTCGACGTCCATCAACACGGTGCCGTGTTCGAGGAGCTGGAACCGGGACAGCTCGTACGAGCCGCGCCGGCGCACCGCGTCCAGCACCCCGATGTCGGCGAGGATGCGCAGCGCGCCCGGTTGCAGGATCTCGCCGCGATACGGCCGGTCGAACGACCTGGCCCGCTCGACGACGACCACGTCGGCGCCGGCGCGCGCCAGCAGCAACGCCAGTGTCAGGCCGGCCGGCCCGCCGCCGACGACGCAGAAGTCGGTGTCAATCGTTTCCGTCACAGGGTTCCCTCCGCTCAGGCCCGCAGGCCGAGGCCGCCGTCGACGATGATCACCTGGCCGTGTATCCAGGCCGCCTCGTCCGCACACAGCAGCGCGACCGCGTCGGCGACGTCCGACGGCTTCGTCAGCCGCCCCGCCGGCGTACGGGCGGCCAGCATCGCGACGGCGTCCGGGTGGGCGAGCGGATTGGGCTCGTCCTTGTCCAGCAACGAAGTTGCGATCGCGTTCACCGCGATTCCCTTGCCGGCCAACTCGACCGCGAGATAACGGACGAGGCTCTCCAGTGCCGCCTTGGCGATGCCGACCGCGAGGTAGGCCGGCACGACGTGGTGGGCGCCGTTGCCGCTGATCGCGATCACCCGGCCGCCGTGCTCGGACATCACCTTGGCGAACAGTGCGGCGCCGTGCAACAGCGGGTCCAGCGCGAGCGCCTGTTCGGCGTGCAGCGCGGCCAGGTCGGGGGCGAGCGCGGACATCGGCGGCAGCGTGGCCGCGTTGTGCACGAACACGTCCAGCCGTCCGTGGCGGTCCAATGCCTGTGCCACCAACGCGTTCAGCACGTCGGCGTCCCGGACGTCGCCCCGCACCGCCGATGCGGAGCCGGGCAGTCCCGCCATGGCTTCGACGGCGGCCTGCGCGTCCGCGTCGGCGGACAGGTAGTTGAGGATCACGTGGCAGCCGCTGGCGCACAGCTTGTGCGCGACAGCACGCCCGAGTCCCCGGCCGCCGCCGGTCACCACGGCGACCTTTCCTTCCAACAACATCAGCTCTCCTTCGTACCGAGCACGGTGATCACATCGCCGTCGGGAACCCCGTCGCCGGACGCGGACGACAGGAACAGCACGACGTCGGCGACCTCGGTCGGGGTGCAGGACGGCAGGCCGGGATGCGGGCCGACCGGACCGGGCGCCACTACGCGCACCCGGATGTCGCGCGGCGCGAGGTCGCGTGCCAGGCCCCTGGCCAACCCCTGCACGCCACCCTTGGCAGCGCACAGGTGCGCCGCCGCCGGCCGGCCGCTGCTCGCCACGACCGAGGAGAACAGCACGATCCGGGCACCGGAGGCCAAGCGCGGCAACAACTCCGTGACGAGCACGAACGAACCGACGAGGTCGACGTCGACCACCCGCCGGAACTCCTTGGCGTTCAAGGCGGCCAATGGCTGCGGCCGCCCGTCGAATCCGGTGACGCAGTTGACGATCCCGTGCAACGGCCCCTCGATGTCGATGGCGCCGATCTGGTCGGGCTCCGTGATGTCGCCGTGCACGTACCGCGCGTCGGCGCCGAACCGCTCGCGCAGCTCGGCGGACGGGTGGTGGCTGTGCAGGACGAGGTGCGCGCCGTGCCGGGCCAGCGTCTCGCTGACCGCGGTGCCGACGGTACCGGTGGCACCGGCGACGAAGACCGTGCGGCCGGCCAGCGGACCGCCCCGCTCAGGCGGCGCTGCCATGGCTGATCACGGTCTCGCACATGCTCGGCTCCGGCTTGGCGACCTTCGCCAGTTCGCTGATGTGCTCCTGGAACGCGGGGCTGCGCACGACCCACTCGTGCGCGGCGACGTCGGCCCATTCCGCGATGTTGAAGTACACCTGCGGCTCCCGGACCGACCGCACCAACCGGAACGACACGAAACCCGGTTGGTGCCGCATGAACTCCGAGCTCGCCTGCCAGATGCGTTCGAACTCGTCCGGGTTTCCGACGACGGTGAACTTGTTGACCAGCATGGCCATGCCGATACCTCCGACAGTCGTGGGTGATGGCCGCGATCACGGCACCGAAACAGCCTGATCCGCCGGTCTCTAGGGGTCTTCGAGAACGGGCGAAGCGGCCGGGGGCGCGGACGGCCAAATCTCAACTGCGCGAATTCTCAGCTACCGCACAGTCCACTCGGCGTGGACGTGGCACAGTTGTTGCCCTCGTAGCTGATACCCGTGCCCAACTGGTCCCACTGCATGTCGACGGGACCGTTGTTGTGGGCGCTGTTGCCGCCGATGACGTCGTTGGACTCGTCCAGACCCTGGTAGGGCGCACCGGAGTCCATCACGATGCCGCCGGAGAGCGCCTGCTGGCCGACGTTGCCGTTGGTGGTGTTGCCGGCGATCACGGTCGTCGACGTGCCCAGCATCAGCAGGCCGGTGCCCTGGATCGTGGGCTGGCCCTCCCTTGGCACAGCGGGGCACGTGTCGTTGTTGTTGTTCAACGTGTTGCCGAGGATGGCGATGTTGCCGGAGACGTTCGGCTGGCCGTCGTCGGGCTGGTTGTCGTCCAGCAGCAGTGCGCCGACGCAGTTGCCGGTCGCGGTGTTGCCGGCGAACACGACGTCACCGACGTCCTGCATGAACATGCCCAGCTTGGCGTTGGTCACCGTGTTGCCGACGAACGACATGTGCGACGCCGGCAGATCGCCGAGGAACATGCCCGACCCGTCCTTGAACTGGATGCCGTTGACGACATCGTTGTTCAGCGCGCCGTTCGTGGACGCCAGCACGGCGAAACCGTAGGTGCCGCTGTTGACCGCGGTCACGTGGTCGATGTGCACGTGGTCGGACGCGAACACGGCGACGCCGTCACCCGGCCAGTTGTCGAGCTGGATTCCGGTGACGTGCACACCGGTGACCCGGCTGGTGATGGCACCGGTGGTCGTGCTGAAGTTGCCGAAGACGCAGATGCCGCCGCCGGGGTGTGCGCCCACGTCCGGCGGCACCTGGGCGCACATGTTGTTCGCCGGCACCGCCGCCGGCTCCAGCACCGTGCCACCGGTGCCGTTGCCGGCGCCCTGTAGCGTGATGTCGTTCGTGGTGATCTGCACGCTCTGCTGGTAGACACCGGCGACGAGTTGAATGGTGTCGCCGGGCTGCGCGGCATCGACGGCTGCCTGGACGCTCTGGCTCGGCAGAACCGTGACCACGTTGGCCGCGTGCGCCGCGTGCGCCGGCACGGCCACCGCGACCGTGCCCAACGCGGTCAGGCCCAGTGCCGCGACCGTACTCAGGAAACGCTTCATTACTCTCCCTGTCTTCTGTTTCACGATGCCGGCTCAGGTCCAGCGGAATTCGAGAATGTGCCACGGCAGCCGGCCGGTCGTCGGGACGTCCCTGACGAACTCGTAGCCGGCGGAACGGGCCAGTCCGGTGAAGTGCTCGATGGTGCGTTCCCGGCCGGGGCCGATCGACATCATCATCAGGTCCATCACGTGCGCCGTGGACGGAACGCGGTCCGACGGCAGCAGTTGGTCGACGACGACGAGGGTGCCGCCGGCCCTGCCGGCGCGGTGGCAGTTGCGCAGGATCGTGCGGACGTGCTCGTCGTCCCAGTCGTGCAGCACCTGGCTGACCAGGTGCGCGTCACCCGCTGGGATGTCGACCAGAAAGTCGCCGTTGACGATGTCCACCCGGTCGCGCACGCCCGCGTCGGAGAGCACCTTCTCGGCCGCCGCAAGGGATCGGTCGACGCAGTCGAACAGCACGGCGTGCCCGACGACCGCTTCCGGCAGCAGTCGGCTGAGCATCAGGCCACGGCCACCGCCGACGTCGACCAGCCGCTCGCACGCCGGCAGCGTGTAGCCGGCCGCCCGCATCTGGTCGATCAGCACGTGACAGACCAGGTCCATCGAGCGGCGGAACGCCAACGCATCGGATTCCTCGCGCTGGAAGTACTTCCACACCTCGTCCGGCGTCGTGGACCGGCCCGGCTTCCCGGTCCTGACGATCTCGGCGAGCTGCCCGACCCCCTCCCACAGCGCGGGAATGCGCCAGCAGAAGCCGAGAACGCTGTGCCGCACCGAGTCGGGCACGTCGGTGCGCAACCGCGTGCCGCACGCGGTCAGCGTGACGTCGCCCCTCGGGTCCACCGTGACGAGGTCGTACACGGCGGCCGCCGACATCAACCGGGCCAACGGATCCGCCGCGAGGCCCGCCACTTCCGCCAGTTCCGACACGGCCATCGTGCCGTCGCCGATGTGGTCGGGGATCGCGAGCACCGCGAACACCGCGGCGACCTCGGCGGACAGGTAGCCCTCCAGGAGGCTGCCCAGCCGGTGGCCGGTGTCGTCGTCACCGTCGTCGACGACGGCGCCGAGCAGCGCCCCCGGCCGGGGCAGTGGACGGTTCGTCATGTCAATCACTCCTCATCCAGCGAAATGGCTCGTGCCGGACACCGACCGGCCGCGACCCGCACGGCGGCGGCCCACTCCGGCGACGGCCGCCCGGTCAGCAGCGTCACCCGGCCGTCCGTGGCGTCCTGCGTGAACAGCCTCGGTTCGCTCAACACGCACTGACCGGCGCCGACACACACTTCCCGGTCGGCGATGACACGCATGCCGGTCACCACGTCACCGGCAGTTCGTAGAGGCCGTGGGCGACCGCGTAGTCACGGAACGGCAGTTCCGCCACCGGCACCGCGAGCCGGAGATCCGGGATACGTTCGAACAGCGTGCCGAACGTGACTTCGAGGATCATCCGCGCCAGGTTCTGCCCGAGGCACTGGTGCACACCGAATCCGAACGCGAGATGGTGGCCGACCGGCCGCCGCACGTCCAGTTCGTCCGGCCGCTCGAACGTCCGCTCGTCGCGGTTGGCGGCGCTGGTCAACGCGATGATGCCGTCGCCTTCCTTGATGACGGCGCCACCGATCTCGATGTCGGCCGTCGCGGCGCGGTAGCCGGTGACCTCCGCGGTCGGGCTGAAGAAGCGCAGCAGTTCGTCGACCGCGTTCGCCGCCAGGGCGGGATCTTCCTTCAGCAGCGCCAACTGCTCGGGGTGCGACATCAGCGCCACCACGCCGAGCGGGATCATGTTGGCGGTGGTGTCCGCGCTGACCAGAAACCCGCCGACCATCCGTGCCATCAGGCCGCGTTCGTACATCCCGGCGGCACGGTAGGCGGCCATGATCCGGCTGAGCAGGTCGTCGCCGTCCTCCTTCTCCTTACGTGCCACCAGGTCCTCGTAGAACCGGGGCAGTTCGGCCGCGATGGTCCGCTTCTCGTCGTCGGGGACGTCCCTGGACAGCAGGACGCGGGTGCGGTGGTGGACGAAGTCGTGGTCGGCGCGTGGCACCTCGAGCAGCTCGCAGAACAGTCGCGACGGCACCGGCACCGCGAGCGCGGGCACCAGATCGACCGGATGTTCCGTCGCCGCCATCACGTCCGCGACGCAGTCTTCGACGATCTCCTTGGTACGTGGGCGAAGCGCGCGCATCCGCTGCACCGTGAACTCGGGGACGAGCAGCCTGCGGTGGGTCGAGTGCTCCGGCGGGTCCATGCCCATGATCCCGCCCCTGCCCATCTGCTGAAGCATCGCGCGGTCACGGAAGCCAAGGGGCACCGGGTAACCGGGGTGCAGCCGGTCGGCGGTGACACGGGAGTCGGTCAGGACGGTCCGCACGTCGTCGTACCGGGTGACCAGCCAGGCCAGCTCACCGGTGGGCATCCGCACCTGGCTGACCGGGCACTCGCCACGCAGCTCGCCGTACTCGGGCGCGATCTCGAACGGCCGACGCTGGGCGAAGGGAAACTCGGGCGGCGCGGCTTCTTTGTCCACAGTGTACTCCTCGGGCTCTGTGTCCATCGTCGGAGATCGGGTTCGAGCGCGCCTCAACGGCTGACGAGGCCGGCGTGCGCGCGACCGAAGAGACCGGCGAGCCCGGTCATCGCGTCGGCGAGGTCGCGCAGGTCGGTGTCGCACAACGCCTGCGCGCCGTCACACAGCGCCCGTTCCGGCTCGGGATGGATGTCCACGATGACACCGTCGGCACCGGCCGCGATCGCGGCCCTCGTCAGCGGCACAACGAGATCACGCCGTCCGCTGGCATGTGACGGATCGACGATCACCGGCAGGTGCGAGAGCAGTTGCGCGAGCGGCACCGCGCTGATGTCGAGCGTGTTGCGGGTGGCCGGCTCGAACGTGCGGATACCGCGCTCGCACAGCACGATGTCCAGATTGCCGCGCTGCGCGATGTACTCGGCGGCCATCAGCCATTCCTCGATGGTGGCGCTCATGCCACGCTTGAGCAGCACCGGCTTGCCCACCGAGCCGACCGCCTTGAGCAACGCGAAGTTCTGCATGTTGCGGGTGCCGACCTGGAGCATGTCGGCATAGGACGCGACCAGTTCGACACTGCCCGGATCGACCACCTCGGTCACCACGGGTAATCCGGTCGCCGAACGTACTTCGTCCAGAATCTTCAGCCCGAGTTCACCGAGCCCCTGGTAGGAGTACGGCGACGTCCTCGGCTTGAACGCCCCGCCGCGCAACAGCACCGCACCGGCCGACTTGGCCAGTAAGGCCGCGGCCAACGTCTGCTCCATGGACTCGACCGCGCACGGGCCACCGATCATCGTGATCGTGGCAGGTCCAACAGGCACGCCACCGACCAGCACGACGGAGCGACCTGGCTGGTGCTCGCGACTCACCATCGGATACGGCGCCGCCACGCGGACCACCCTGGCGACGCCGCGCCGCGCGGCCAGGTCGAGCCGCTCCAAACTGGCCGGCTCGCCGAGCAAGCAGAGGATCGTGCGTCCGCCGCCCCTGCTGACGAACACCTCCCCGCCGGCGGAGCAGACCAGTTCCACGATGACATCGATGTCCGGCTGCGTCACCCCGTCAGCCATGACCACGACCATTGGGACTCCCCTTCACGCCGGCTGCTGACGGGAGCAGCCTCACAGTGGGGGTTCAAGCCACCTTGTGGTCGCGCTGGGGATTACGACAGTTCCGCGATGATCTTCTTCAGTGCGCTGCGCAGGTGCAGTTGTTCCTCTTCGGTCAGCGAAGCGCTGATCCTGCGCTCGATGTCGCGCCGTTCGGCCTGGATGACCGGGTAGACCTCACGTGCCTTGTCGGTGAGGTAGAGCCGGACGAGCCGCGCGTCGTCCGGGTCACGGCGGCGCACGAGCAGGCCGGCCGTTTCCATCCGGGTCGCCGTGTTGACGATCGTGGGCACGGTGTTGCCGATGCGGTTGGCGATGTCGCCGGGGGTCAGGCCGTCGGTCTCGGAGAGCAGTTGCAGCATGATGTTCTGCCCGACGCGGACGCCGTGTCGGCTCATCGCCTCGTCGGTCAGTTCGCGGACCAGCTTCGAGGCGCGGGTGAACAACCCAGGGAGCTCGTCACTCATCGCCATCCCAAGCACACCCACGTAGACGGATCTTGACCTCTCAGCGTACTGGACGAGCGACGACGCGCTCGAACAGGACTCAAAGCAAGCCTGGGACAGTCCACGGTCAGACAGTCGACCCGAACCCGAGGAGTCCGATGACCGTCTCACCGACCGCGGGGACCGTACGC
Organism: Pseudonocardiaceae bacterium; assembly: GCA_036269975.1. Lineage (GTDB taxonomy): Bacteria > Actinomycetota > Actinomycetes > Mycobacteriales > Pseudonocardiaceae > DATEPR01. The sequence continues at coordinate 11,221 of DATBDL010000421.1, forward strand.
GGCGAATCCATGGACGACATCAAGGATCTCGTGGTCGAAGCCGGAATCGGCAACTTGCCAAGTAGAGCCGCCGCCACGAATGCGACCGCGGTGGCGTTCCGGTCGGCCGGCGGCGGTGACGTGACGTATGGAGAGTTGGACGAAAGCGTGGACCGCTGCGCCACCGGGCTACGGCGGCTGCTCGGCCGCGAGGGTGTGATCGTCGCGGTGGCGCAGGTGCTCGACCCGGTCTTCGCGGTGGCCTACTACGGCATCGCCCGCGCCGGCAACGTCAGCGCGGTGGTCAACCCGCTGTTACATATGGACGGCCTGGTGCGGCTGCTGCGCGCCTGCGGGGCCGAGGCCGCGATCCTGACGCCGGAGATGTGGGAGTCACTGGCCCAGGTCCGAGACAGCGTCCCGCTGCTACGCGACGTAGTGCTCACCACGGACTTGCCCAGCCTTGCCGCCGGCACCCTCGCCTCCGCGGAACCCGAATGGGACAGCGTGGCGTCGATCGTGTTCACCAGCGGCACGACCGGTGCGCCGAAGGCAGTCCCGCTGACGCACCGCAACCTAACCGTGAACGCGGCGCAGACGGTGCACGCGCAGGAGTTGGACGCGTCGGCCGTCATGTTCAACTACTTTCCGACGTTCCACACCATGCACCTCAACGCGGCAGTCCTGGCCGGCGCGACGCAGGTGCTGTACACGTCGCCCGACGTCGTCGGTTCGCTGGAGGCCGCCGAGCGCCACGGCGTAACCCACTACTACAGCCTGCCAATGCGCCTCGCCCAACTCGCCAACGACCAGCACGCGCGGCCGTTGCCGACCCGGCTCGCCGACCATCAGCGCGCGATGGAACAGCCGTTGCCAACCCAACTCCCCGATGACCGGTACGCGCCGGAACAGCCGTTGCCAGCCCTGCTCGCCGACGACCAGCGTGCGCCGCAGCGGCTGTTGCCGACCGTGCGTGCGCTGCTGTCCGGCGGTTCCGCGCTGCCACCGCGTACCGCCGCCGCACTCGCGCTGCGGTTCGGGGTGCCGGTAGTCCAGGGCTACGGGTTCGCGGAAGCGTCCCCCCTGACCCATTTCAACCGGTTCGACGATCCACGGCCCGGCTCGTGCGGCCGGCCGGTCGCCGGCACCGAGTGCCGCGTCGTGGACATCGGCACCAGAGACGTGCTGCCAGCCGACGAGAAGGGTGAGGTGCAGATCAGGGGACCGCAACTCATGCGCGGCTACCTGGGCCAGCCAACGACCGCCGAACTCGACGCGGACGGCTGGTTCGCCACCGGCGACGTCGGCCGAATCGACAACGACGGCTACCTGTTCCTGGTCGACCGCATCAGGGACGTCTTCAAGTGCGACAACTTCCTGGTGTCACCAACCGAGATCGAGGCGGTGCTGCGCCAACATCCTGCCGTCGCCGACTGCGCGGTCGTGGACACACCGGACGAGGTCAGCGGCGCGGTCGCCTACGGACTCGTCGTCCTGCGGGACACAGCCGAGCCGATCCTGCCACGGGACACAGCCGAGCCGATCCTGCCGCAGGACACGGCCGAACCGGCGGTGGTGCGGGACACGCCCGGTTCGGCCGTGCCACGGAACACGGCCGAACCGGCCGCGATCCGGCTCGCCGTGAACGCCAACCTGCCGTCGTTCATGCGGCTGGCGCACGTCGAGCCGGTAGCCGAGATCCCGCGCACCCGGCACGGCAAGGTGCTCCGGCGCGAGATCCGTGACCAGCTCCGGAAGCGACTGACCTGACGGCAGCGACCGTCCTGACGGCACCAACTGTCCTAACGGAAGCGACTGCCCTAGACG
>DATBDL010000422.1:0-2017 GCA_036269975.1 Pseudonocardiaceae bacterium
TCCAACTGCACGCCGGTGAGCGGCGCGTGGACCTGGAGCGCGGGCGGCGGCACGATCTCGGGGGCCAGCAACGGCTCCGCGGTCACCATCACCTGGTCCTCGGCGGGGGTGAAGAGCCTCTCCGCCACCAACTCCGGCTGCACCGGCGCCACCGGCACCTTCAACGTGACCATCTCCGACGGCGGCGGCGGCGGCGGCACGCTCGCGGCGCTGTTCAGCTTCTCGCCGTCCTCGCCCAACCCGGGGGACACGGTGAGCTTCGACGCCAGCGCGAGCACCGGCTCGCCGAGCAGCTACGCGTGGAATTTCGGCGACGGCACGGGGCCGGTGACGGGCAAGACCGCCACCCACGCGTTCGCCGTCGCGGGCTCCTACTCGGTGACGCTCACGGTGTCGGCGCCGGGGACCGGCTGCCCGTTCGCCCCCTGCACGACGAGCGTCTCGACGACCAAGACGGTAGTGGTGGGCACGGTGGCGCCTCCCGTCTCGGCCGAGTTCACCACCAACGCCAGCTGCACCAACGTCGGCGGTTTCGACCAGTGTCAGGCCAACGCCGGCCAGGCGGTGACCTTAACCGCCACCGCCACGGACGCCAACACCTACCAGTGGAGCTTCGGCGACGGCGGCACGGCCTCCACCGCCTCGACGAGCCACACGTTCGCGCAGGCCGGCAACTACATCGTCAGCCTCACGGTGGCCAAGGGGAGCTCGTCGGCCACCAAGACCCGGCGGTTCATCGTCACCGGCAGCGTGCCGCCGCCGCCCTCCAAGTCGGTGGTGCTGCCGTGGATCGCGCAGACCCGCGGCGCGCTGGTGCAGACGAGCGACCTCTACGTCCACAACCCGAGCGCGAACCCGATGACCGTCACGCTCTCGTTCCGCAAGCGCGGCCTGCCGGACACCAACCCGCCGCAGGCCTCGAAGACGATCGCGCCGGGAGCGACGGTCTACATCCCCGACGTGCTGGGCGGGCTGTTCAACCGGGAGAACGTGGCGGGCTTCATCTCGCTGACGGTCGACCAGGGGGACGCAGCGCCGGTCATCACCTCGTACAACACCACGTTCCAGGCCGACGGCAAGCAGTTCGGCCAGACCATCTCGGGCATCTCGATGAGCAGCCTGAGCGCCGCGGCGAAGGCGGGCGCGACAGGCCCGACGAAGAACCTGGTCGGCCTGATCAACAACTCCGACCGGCTGGCCTACTTCGGCATCAGCAACCCGAGCGAGACGGCGGTCACCTATCACCTGCGCCTGTACGACAAGGGGGGCAAGCTGATCGGTGAGACGAACCCGGATCTGACGGTGGCGCCGTTCGGCCAGCGGCAGTTCCAGTCGGCCGAGATCGAGAGCACGTTCGGCGTCGTCAACCAGGACGACTACCGGGTGGAGGTCCAGCCGACGGCGGGCGGCGACATGCTCGTCCCCTACGCCTCGAACCTCCGGCTCTCCTCGCAGGACCCGTCGTTCATCGAGGCCGGCTCGTCGAGCAACGCCAAGTCCTACCTGCTCGGCGCGCTCAGCGCCCCGGGGGCGAACGGCACCCTCTGGCAGACCGACCTGCTGCTGTCGAACGTCAACACCCAGCCGGTGAGCGTGGACGTGACCTTCACCGGCATCGGTGTCAACGCCACGACCACCACCCCGGCACACGTGACGCTGCAGCCGGGCGAGACGCAGCGGCTGCAGAACGTGATCGCCGGCCAGTGGGGGATCAACAACGCCATCGGCCTGCTCACTGTCAAGAGCACCTCGCCGAACGGCGTCTTCCCGATCGCGCAGGCCGAGAGCTACGACAACTCCAATCCCGCGAAGCGCTTCGGCCAGGCGATGGCGGCGCTCACCGACGCCGACGCGGCCGGTGCGGGCCGGGGCCAGTACCTCGCCGGCCTGCGGCAGGACGCCAACCACCGCACCACCCTCTGGCTGTACAACCCGGGGACCGCGAACGGCGTCTACGACCTCGTCTACCGCAACCTCGACGGGACGGTGATCACCACCACCGCGAACGTCCAGCTCG
>DATBDL010000423.1:0-14353 GCA_036269975.1 Pseudonocardiaceae bacterium
GGTCCGATTCGGACTCGCCGGCCGACCCGCCGTGTGGGACACGACCGACCCGCTGGGTGCGGTAGCTGGGTTCCTGCCCGGTGTGGGTTGGAGCGTCACCGACATGGGGTTGTCGGCCAGGGTGCCGTAGGCGGCGGGCATGGTCGCGGCGTTGTAGCGGCTGGCGCCGTCGTAGGTGGTCATCACGTCCACGTTGTGCTGCGCGACCGTGTTGTAGCGCGTGGCCTGCGTGAGCATCGTGTCGAGAGGTGCGCCGGTCGCGATGGCTGCCAGCGGGTCCCGCAGGGTCGGTTCCAGCGGCATCGGCTGCACCGCATTCGCCGCCTGGTGAAACGACGCGGCCTGTCGGGACATCAAGTCCTGCGTCGTGTGCAGATCGTCGGCGATGTTCAGGTGTTCCAACGCCAACGGGGTCACACCACCTTGCGCGGCATCGGCGGCGTTCCCGGTCCACGCCGACGTCATTCCGTCCTGCAACCGCTTTATCCGCACCGCCTGGCCAGGCAGGTCCTGGGCTATCTGAGTGGCCGCCTGCTGCGCTTCCTGCCACGAATCGGTGCCCCGCGCATTCTGGTGGAAGTTGTCGTAGATGTCCTTGCCCGTCATCACCATGCGTCAGGTCCCCCTCAATGTCTCGATCATTGCCCGTGCGATGGCCTGCACCCTGTCGCACGCCGACGCGCCGAGGTCATGCTGCTCATAGTCGATCGACAGGACACTGCTGTCCGACACGCCCAGATTGAGGGCACAGGTACCCGAATCGCGTTGATCGCTGAGATCGTCGAGTACGGCCGGATATCCCTCGATCGTCACGGGAGTGAAGTACGCCATTCCGGACCGCTGAGCGTAGATATCGCTCAACCCGTGACTCAGGGCCGTTTCGACGCCGATACCGGCACTCGCACCGACCACACCGATCGTGTCGTCGTCCCACTTGCACACATTCCCCACCGCCGACTGTTCGACATGGGTCTTTACCGCCGGTGTGAAACCCAGTGCCTGAAGCTGCCCCGAGGTGAGAGCCGAACATGGGTCACTGATCAGCCGAACGTCATTCAGGGGCGTCCTGATCCGTGGGGCCTGCTGCCCACCGACACCGGTCGCATCGGTCGTCGACGCGGGAGGGGGATCGCTACTTGCCGCGGCGATCGGTTGGCCCTGCTGCCTCGAGGAACAACCGGCGATCACGACCGCCGAAGCGACACCCACCGCGGCACACACCCAGCGCCGCATCGTCAGTGGCCCTTGCCGGCACCGCGCAACGTGTCCTGATTGGACTGTTCTGTGTTCTGATAGGCTCGTAGCGATGCCTTGAACAGGCTGATTACCTGGGTGGCGTAGTTCGTGATCGCGTCGTTGGCCCGATACAACAGTAGCCCGGTGTTGACGTAGGCCCCGTTGGCTATCCCGCTGCTGTTATCGGGCGCCGCTGCCTGTGATTGCTCGATGATCCTGATCAGGCTGTATCGACCATTCGCCGAGTCCAGAATGTCCTGGAGCTCACCGATCCAGTTCCGCAACTGGGCTGGACTGACCCGAAACCCGCCCGCCACGCCGTCACCGGGGCTGGGGGTCGACGGACCCTGTTGCACGGTGCTCAGTTCGCCCTGCAGTCCGAGAAGCAGATCGGCATCGCTCACGACTGAGTCCGGATTGGACACTGGATTGGCGGATGCCGCTGCTGCAATCGGCTGATGGTGCCCGTCGCTCACCGTGACTCGCCCCCAGTTCGTCCTGGTCAGCGCACCATCCCGGCCGCCGCACCGTTCTGTACAGGCTGTGCACACCGCGACTGCCCACCGTAGCAGCGGGTGCAACTTGCACGTGACGGTACGTTATCAAGCGTTATCAAAATGTGTCGCGACGACGTTTCAGATAGGCGGTTTCGGCGGTGTTGCGTGCCAGTTCGATGGCTTTGTCGTACGCCGCGCGGGACATTCCCGGCGGCCCAGCCGACGCGGTAGGCCGGCGCGGGTGGCGTGGTGGAGATGGTCGTCGGCCAGCCGATCGACCGTTGCCGGTGCCACTTCCGGGCCGTCCAGTTCGGCGATTGCGATGGCTCGGTTGAGGACGATGATCGGCGACGGTTCTATGTGGACCAATTGGTCGTAGCGGGCAACGACCTGTGACCAGTCGGTGTCGTTCACGTGGCCAGTGCCGCGTCCCAGGTCGTCCTGTCCTGTTCGTCCATGGCGATCAGTTCGCCGTTCGTCGAAACTCGGGCAGTACGTGGTTGGGTTCGGCTGTGGTCAGGACCGGTACGCGGCCAGGTCGCGCGTCAGTGCCTGGTATCGCGAGCGGAGCTCGGCGATCGGATAGTTGGCGTGCCACGGCTTCGGCGGCCCCGCGAAGTGGATGATCCTGGCGCGTCGGTAGGCTTCCGTGTCGCTCAGGTGGAAGCTCACCATGTGATTCCACGCCCGGTCCAGTTCGAACCACCGCTGGTGTGTCGCGATGTTGAGCGCGTCCTGGTCCGGAAATCGGTAGGGTTCCGCCAGATTGGCGATGTAGTGGAAACACCTGTCGGTCACCTGCTGCCGTGACCATTCCGGCACATCGATGAGCAGTACACCGGAATTGAAATAGGGATCGTCCGGCCGCATCGTCGCCGGAGCGCCCGGCAGACCGTCGAAGGAACTCACCGTCGGCGCGCCCGTGTCCACGACCGCCGCGAGTACCGCGGCGCCGATCGCCGTGTCCCAGAGGTCGCGCAGGCTTCCATTGCACAGCACGTCGACATCGAGGTACAGGAGACGGTCGACGTGACTCGGTACCGCGTCCGGCAACAACAGTTTGAGGTACATTCCGGTGGTGATCTGCTCGAGCCGGGGATCGTCCGAGACGGGTAGCGACCGGAACGACTCATCGGATTCGAGTATCGTCACGCTGGCACGGCCCGATGCCTGCTGCTCTGTTCGCGATCGGATCAGGTCTGCTCCGGTTCGGGTGGTCATGATCCAGAAACGTATTCCCGAGTCGCCAGGATGATACTGAAGAATCGACTCGATCGCCGCCGGTACGTACTGTGCATAGATCTCGTCAGCCGCGAACGCGATATCCATGCCCCTACCGTAACCGTACCGGAAGCGCAGTCAGGCCCCGTTTGCGTACGCTGGGCTGCCAGCGCATCCGTTCGAGCGGCACAGCCGGCCCCAGGTTCGGAAACCGCGCGAGCAGTTGCGTGAACGCGATCTCGGCCTCCAGTCGGGCCAGCGGCGCGCCGACGCAGAAGTGGATGCCGTAGCCGAAGGCGATGTGCCCGCCGGCGTCGCGGGAGACGTCCAGCCGGTCCGGGTGCGCAAATCGCTCCGGATCGCGATTGGCCGCCGGCAGTGCGATGGACACCAGGCCGCCGGTCGGTATCTCGATGCCGTCGAACACGACGGGTTCGGTCGCGTAGCGGAAGGTCGCGTGGTTGACCGGGCCGTCGTAACGGAGGAACTCCTCGACCGCAGCGGGCACCAGGGACGGGTCGCGACGGAGCGCGAGCAGTTGGTCGGGATGGCACAGCAGCGCGTACACGCTGTTGCCGATCAGGTTGATGGTCGTTTCGAAACCGGCGACCAGCAACAGGAACGCCATGGAGATCAGTTCGCGTTCACTGAGCTTGTCACCGTCGTCCCGTGCCCGGACGAGCGCCGACAACAGGTCCGTACCCGGTCGTTCGCGCGTGGTGCGCACCAGGTCGGTCAGGTATTCGGTCATCGCCCGTGCCGCCTCGACGGCCTCGTCGTCCTCGTCGGCACTGGTGACCGATCCGACGCTGATCCAGGAGTTGACCCAGGCACGGAATCGCCCTCGATCGGCCAGTGGCACGCCGAGCAGCTCGGAGATGACCGCTATCGGCAACGGTGCCGCGAACGCGTCCACGAGATCCACTTGTTCCTGTTCGGCCATTCGGTCCAACAGTCCCGATGTGATCTCCTCGACCCTGGGGCGCAACGCCCGCACGGTGTGGGCGGTGAATGCCGCATTGACCAGTTTCCGCAGCCGCGTATGGTCGGGCGGGTCGGAGAACAGCATATTCGTGATCAGGTTCGCGCCGTCCGTGCCGAACGGCGTGGTCTGCTTGCCGGTGAGCTCGTCGAATGCGGCGGCCGACTTCGCCAGCCGCGGATCGGCCAGTGCCGTCCGACACTCCGAGTATCCGGTGATCACCCAACATCGTGTGCCGGAAGGCATCCGGTACTCGTGCACAGCGCCCCGGTCCCGCCATCGCCGATAGGTCGCATGCGGGTCAGCGAAGAAATCCGCACCCAACTCCTCGACATGATCCATGTCAACAGACAGTACGACCGCCGATACGGCAACACCAGAGTCCCGACCCGGTTAGGCCGACTTTCGTATGGACTTCGGATCACGAGACTGGCACTATCGGGCTTGTTCGGTGTTCCGCACAATCGGTTGGCGACTGTCCGATTTCCGACTACCTCGATCATTCCATGGTGACACGGATCGATGTAACAAAGAAATATTAACAGGCTTTGTCATCGGAGGCCGTCGTATGGCTCTGATCCGCCACGAACGTCTCGAATCCGACCCGCTCGCCTATCGCGTCTTCGGTGTCACCCGCGACAAGTCGTCATGGCGGGCGGCCGACGTCCTGCGCGGCGCCCGGTTCACCGACGACCCGAAGCGAACGCACCACCTGTGGCAACTGGCTTCCCGTGGCTACTACGCCGAACAGGCGGGCCTTGTCGCCGCGGCCACCCTGGCCGCGCACACCGAGGACGCCGGCTTTCGCTTCGGCCTCGCCCTCGCGGCGGCGGACGAGGCCAGGCACGCCGACGCCCTCTACCAGTACGCACGCGCGATCGGCGGTGAGCCGGAGGACTGCGCCGAGATCGTGCAGCCGCTCGACGACGCCCTGACGGCGTTGCCGCACATGGGCCGCGCGTTGGTGCACACGATGCTGGAAGGCGTTGCCGCCGACGAGTTCCTCCTGCTACGACGGCAACTCGCCGACGATCCGCTCGGCCGGCTCTACCGCCTGATCCGGCGCGACGAGGTCCAGCACGTCGCCATCGGACTGACCTACCTGGCACGCGCGTCGGCGACGTCGGAGGGTCGGCAGGAGTGGGAGGCGCACGCGGACGAGTGGCACGCGGCCGGAATGCGACTGATCTACCTGGACGCGATGGCTCGCATGCACGCCGATGACATCGGCGTTTCTCCCGCCGCTCTCGAATCCTGGTTCCTGCGCCGCCACAACGACCGGCTCAGGGCCGCCGGAATCACGCTGCGGGAGGAGGTGAATCCGAGTGAAGATCAAGAAGGTCGTGATCAAGGGGGAGACCCGCGGCACTTGCAAGTACTTCCAGCCGGGTGACGGCAACAACTGACGCGACACGTCGCTGAGGGAGTCCGGGTGGGGCCCGTGCCCCATCCGGTCTTCGGACCACGCGAAACGGGATTGGTTGGACCACGCGAAAACGGGATTGGGTGGTGGCATGCGGGGATCGGTGTGCCTGGTGACGATGCCGTGGCAGTCACTGGACTTGCCATCGTTGCCGATCGGACTGTTGACGGCGGCCGCGGTCGCGGACGGGTTGCCCCGGCCCACGGCGTACCACGGGAATCTCAAGTGGGTCGAGTTCCTGCTCGAACGGACCGACGGCGAAATCGGGCCGGCCGCCTACCAGGTGGTGGCCGATTTCGGGTTGTTCCACGAGATCGGCGACTGGGTGTTCACCGGAGTGCTGCACGACGACCCCGACTTCGGCGTCGCGACGCTGCACGAGTACGCGGCCGAGCGCGGGGTGAACGTCGACGACGCGGCACGGATGCGGGAGTACGCATCGGATTTCGTCGATCTGGTCGTCGCCGAACTGCTCGAACGAGAGCCGGCGCTGGTGGGGTTCACCACCACCTTCATGCAGAACGTCCCCAGCCTGGCGGTGGCCAAGCGCCTCAAACAGGCGGACCCGACGATCAAGGTGGTCATGGGTGGCGGCAACTGCGACGGGTCGATGGGCCCCGCGCTGCACCGCAACTTCGGATTCCTGGACTTCGTGGTCAGCGGCGAGGGCGAACGCGCATTTCCGGCCCTGGTCAGGGCGCTGGGCGGCGACCGCTCGTGCGCGGACATCCCAGGGCTCTGCTGGCGCGACGCCGGCGGCGCCCGGCACAGCAATCCGTCCGCCGCTCCCGTTCCGGTGGGCGCGATCCCGATGCCGGACTACGACGACTGGTTCGCCGACCTGGAAGCATCGCCGATCAACGAGTACATCGAGCCGAACCTGGTCATGGAGACGGCCCGCGGCTGCTGGTGGGGCGAGAAACACCACTGCACCTTCTGCGGCCTCAACGGCACCCTGATGGAGTTCCGCTCGAAGTCGCCGGACGCCGTGCTCGCCGAGCTGACCACCCTGGTACGCCGGCACAAGACGCTGGACATCATCGTCGTCGACAACATCATCGACAACGGCTACTTCTCCACCGTCCTACCGCGTATCGCCGAACTCGGCTGGGATCTGCGGGTGCACTACGAGGTCAAGGCCAACCTGAAACCCGCCGAGATCGCGGCCTTCCGGGACGCGCGGGTCGCCCACGTGCAGCCAGGGATCGAGAGCCTGGTGAGCCCGGTCCTCAAGCTGATGGACAAGGGCGTGTCCGGGGTCCGCAACGTCCGTACGATCCGCGACGGCGAGTCCGCAGGGCTCACCGTCTCCTGGAACTGGCTCTACGGCTTCCCCGGCGAGCGGTTCGCCGACTACCGGCCAGTCACGGACCAGCTAGGTCGTCTGGTGCACCTCCAGCCGCCGGACGGCTTCTCACGCATCCTGCTCGAGCGGTTCAGCCCGTACTTCCGTGATCCCGTACTGGGTTTCGCCGAGCGGACGACCGGGCGGCCCTACCGCCACGTCTACGGCCTCGACGAGGCCGACCTGTCCGACATGGTCTACATGTTCGACACCCCGAACCAGGGGCTGACCGACGGCGAGGCACGGGAGCTGAGGGCCATGGTCGACCGCTGGCGGGACGGCTATCCGGACAGTTCGCTGACCTGGCGCGACGACGGGTCCTCGATCGTGATCGAGGACCGCAGGATCGGCTGGCCGGCGGCCGAACACCGCATCGACTCGGCCGAACTGTGCGCGGCCTATCGCTGCCTCGAAGAGGGCCGGTCGGTGCAGGGCCTGCGACGGCGGCTGGAGACGCTGGGCTACGCCGTCGCCGTCGACAAACTGGACGCCTGGCTGGCCGAGTTGGCGGCCAACGGGCTCGTGTTCGAGGAGAACGGCCAGTGGATCAGCCTCGCGACGACCGCAGTGCCGATCAAGGTGGTGTGACGGTGACCGAGGAGATCACGTTGCCGTTCGGCCGATCGGCGGCCGAGGACTTCGATCTGCTGCGCCGGCTGCGGGACGCGACGAGCGACGCGGTACGACTGCGCTGGATTCTCGGTGGCCTGCCATCGCTGCCGCTGCGGTCCTACGTCCATCTCGTGCCGCCACTGCGCGGCGTCGACGAGGCCACCGCGGAACATGCCCGCGGGTGGCAGGCGGACTACCGCTACGGCAGCTACTTCTACCGGGAGGGTCCCGGCTTCGTCACCGTCAAGGACGTGCGGCCGGGCGAGGAGCCGCGACGGTTGACCATCGACGAGGGGTCCGAGCACTTCCTCGCGATGACGACGGCCACCACCGTCGCCGACCTCGACCCCGAGGCGACCGAACTGCTCGAAGTGGCGGAGGAGGCGGAACTGGTGATCCGCCAAGGAGATCTGCTGCTGACGCTGCCCTACCGCCTGCGGCACTGGCCGGTGCCGTACGTCGCGATCTAGCGAACGGATGCTCGATGCCTGATTTCGATGGGCGGACCTATCACCTGTGGCACGGCGTTACGCCATGGGCGGACTTCGTCCGGACCGCCGACCCGGACCGGTTCCTGACCGAAGGGCGGGGCAGCCACGTTCGCGACCGGGCCGGCCGCTGGTACCTGGACGCCCGCTCGTCGATGTGGCACGTGACGCTCGGCTATAGCTGCGAGCCGGTGAAGGCGGCGATGCGCCGCCAGTTGGACACGTTGCCGACCTCCACCGTCCTACGGTTCGAGCAGCCGCCCCAGGTCGCCGTCGACTACGCAGCAGCACTGGCCGCCGCCCTGCCGGCCCCGCTCAACCACGTGCGGTTCGGCAGCACCGGCACGCAGATGACCGAGCAGGCCGTCATGCTGTCCCGCTTCTACCGCAGGATGCATGGTGAGCCCGACCGGTGCCACGCGATCGGGCTGTACGGCAGCTACCACGGCAGTGGGCCGCTGGCCACCGCGCTGAGCGGCGTTCCCGTCATGCACGACTACAGCGCCCCGGTCGACTCCCACGTCGGCCACATTCCGCGGCCGGACGGCTCATGTGGCGGGGACGCCGACTGCGACGGTTCGTGTGTGCGGCCGCTGGTGGAACTGATCGACCGGATCGGGGCGGACCTGGTCACCGCCGTGATCGTCGAGCCGGTCCTCGGCACCTACGTCCAGCAGCTCACCGGCCACTACCTGCGCCGTGTCACGCACGAATGCCGGACGCGCGGCATCCATGTCATCGCGGACGAGGTGACGACGGGCATGGGCCGCACCGGTGCCCTGACCGCGACCGAGCGGGTCGACATCGTCCCGGACATGGTGGTGCTGGGCAAGGGAATCAGCGCCGGCTACTTTCCGCTGGCCGCCCTCGTCGTCGCCGACTCGATCTTCGACGCGCTCGCCGCGCCGGAACACCGGCTCAGCTTCCCCAACGGCTCCACCAGCGACGGCCATCCGCTGGGGATGGCCGCCGGGCTGGCGGTCCTGGACGTCCTCACCGCGCCGGGCTTCCTGGCCGGTGTCGACGAAACCGGCCGGCGGCTGGCCGACTGCCTGGCAGCGGAACTGTCCGATGTGGACGCCTTCGGCGGTGTCCAGGGAGCGGGGCTCATGCTCGCCGTCGACCTCGTGCACGACGACGGCACCCCGTGGACGGCGGGGGAGACGGACCGGCTACGCCTGGCGTGCGCCGACAACGGCCTGCTGACCAGCTACGCGCCGGGCATCCTGCCGCTGCTGCCACCGCTGACCCTGACCGATGACGAATGCGGTGAGCTGGCGGCCAAACTGGGCACCGCACTGCGCGACATCGCGAAAGCATCGGCATGAGCGGAGATCTCGTCCTGCGTGCGCTGCCCGTGGACGATCTGGGGGAGTTCATCGCGCTGGAAGCCCTGGTCTGGGGCTGGAAAGCCGACGAGGGACGACTGCCGTGCTTCCGTGAGTTCCTCGACCCTCGGCACACCAGGGGCGTGTACGACGGCGACCAGTTGGTGGCGACGCACGGCATCGCCGTGCTGCCGCTGGCCGTTCCCGGTGGCGCGGTCCTCGACATGGCCGGGATCACCGCGCTGGTCATCCACCCGCTCTACCGGGGCAGGGGCCTGATGTCCGTGCTGACCGAGGACGCAGTGGCATCGGCGCGGGAGGCCGGCCTCGCGGTCAGCGGCGGCATTCCGATCCACAGCCGCACGCATCTCCGGTACGGCTACGGTTTCGCCGCCCGCTACGCCCAGGTCGAACTGGACCTCGACGCCGGCCGCGAGTTGGCCGGCGTGATCGACGACGGGCGCGTCGAGTACGTGGACCACCAGGCGGCGCTGAAGTACCTGGCGGAACTGACCCTGCGGATGCTGGAGGTCCGCAACGGCTGGGTCCCGCGCCCGCCGTGCACCGACGCCTACAAGTACGCCGGCACGAGCGGCCGGCCGGTGGACTGGATCGTGCATCGATCGGCGACGGGCGGTGTGGACGGACTGGCCGGATTCCGCCGTGCCAACAGCACCGACGAGTACGGCCGGGCCCGTGGCACGCTCCGAATCAGCGAACTGTTCGGCGTGTCGGCGGCGGCCGAGGGCCAGTTGTGGCGAACCTGCATGGCCGACCCGCTGGTATCCCGGATCACCGCCACCCGGCGGCCGGTGTACGACCCGGTGACCGCGCGCCTGGCCGAACCACGTGCCTGGCGGCAGACCGTTCGCGACGACATGATCCTGCGCCTGCTCGACGTTCCCGTGGCGCTGGCCGCCCGCCGCTACGCCCGCGAGGACAGCGTCGTGATCGCGGTGCCCGGCGAGGAAGGTCGCTTCGCCCTGACCGGTGGCCTGAACTCGGCGGACTGCCGGTCGACCGACGAACCGGCCGATCTCACGGTGACCCGGTCCGCACTGGGCGCCGCGTATCTCGGTGACGTCGCGCTGGTCGATCTCGCGGCCGGCGGTCAGGTCACCGAGCACACACCGGGCTGCCTACGGCGTGCCGACGCGATGTTCGCCTGGTCACCGGCACCGTGGCTACCGGACGCGTTCTGACCCATGGCGCACGTCGCGGTGTTCAACTTCCCCGCCATCGGCCACGTCAACCCCACGCTGGGCGTCGTAGCGGAGTTGGTGCGGCGGGGCCACCGGGTCACGTGCACGGCGACGGACTATTTCGTGCCGGCGATACGCAGCGCCGGCGCCGAGCCCGTCAGGTACGCGTCGATCTTCGGCGAGTTCTACCGCAGCCCGTATACGGCGGAGGCACTGCGAAACAGCGCCCTGCGATCCCTGGACGACGCGGTACTGCTCGTCGACGCGGCGGAGGAATTCTACCGAGCGAACCGGCCGGACGTGATATTGTACGATTCCATCTCGTGGGCCGGCAGATTCTACGCGTCGAAGTACGGCATTCCGGCGATCAGACTGTTCCCGTCGTACGCCTTCAACGAATGCTTCTCCATCCAGGAGCGGTTCCCCCTGACAACGTTCGACGACGACGAAGTCGTCACGATGCTGGATCGTGTGGAGGCGTTGCTGCCCGAATACGGCTTCGAAGGCCGGGCGATGGAGTTCGTGCGTACCGTCGAGAAGTTGGCCATCGTCTTCATGCCACGCGAGTTCCACTACGCTGCCGAGACCTTTGACGAGCGTTTCGTGTTCGTCGGGCCGTGTATTCGGGATCGGTCGGCGTTTCAGGGTGTTTGGCGACCGTCTGAGCATTCGACTCTGCTGGTATCGCTCGGTACGGCGGCGACCGGGTGGCCGGAGTTCTTTCCCATGGCGCTGAAGGCGTTCGGCGATGTCCAGGTGGTGCTGGCGGTCGGCGACCACATGGACGTCGCCGAGTTGGGTCGGATTCCCGCCAACGTGGACGTGCGACGCCATGTCCCACAACTGGACGTATTGCGGCACGCGACCGCGTTCGTCACGCATGGCGGCATGAACAGTGCCATGGAGGCGCTCTACTTCGGAGTGCCGACAGTGGTCATACCGCAGATGAACGAACAGAAGGCGACCGCGCTGCGAATCGAGGAGTTGGGCCTGGGCAGGCACCTGGCAAAAGCGGACACCACCGTGACGAGCCTGCGTGCCAGCGCGGCCGAGATTTCCACGAACCCGGAAATCGCCAAGAACCTGGCCGAGGTGAAGAACAGAATTCACGAGACGAACGGCCCGATCACAGCGGCAGAAGCGATCGAGAAGCACCTGTCTCAGGCACGTTGCGATCCCCCGGCCAGGGTGGCCCGGCCGGGGGATCGCTGATCGATCAGAACTTGCCGGCAGCGATATCGGCCAGGTTGACCCGTGTCACCACATAGGCTTCGACAATGGTGGCCTGGCCGGCCGGACCACCGGCGATATGGAGCGGGATGCCGGTGTCGGCGTTGATGGTGATCGCCTCCTGGTAGGCCGGCCCCGCGTCGGCCTTGGGGTTGGTCGGGTCGAACCCGGTGTGCCCCAACTCGGCCGCACCAGCCGCGAGGGTGAGCGTCGGCTGGCCGTCGACGGTGCCCTGCGTGACGGTGATGTCGGGCAGCGCGGCCACCAGGCGCAGCACGCCGGCCCGGACCTGTGGGTTGCCCGCACCGGCGGTCAGCGCTGCCTCGCAGTCCTCCCAGACGTAGTTGTCGATCTGCGGCCCGTCGGCCCCTGGCGGCACGGACCTGGTCTTGAGCTGTGCCACGAGCCAGGCGGGGATGGGGGTCGGGTCCGGCCATGCCATCCTGAGCAGAGCGGTGTCCAGGTCGCCGTGCACCGCGTAGGTGGCCGCGGCGACCTCCTTCCCGAACTGCCCGTCGCCCAGGTCGTTGTTCTTCTTGACCTGTTCGGGCAGGCCGGCCTCGGTCTTGGCGAAGAAGTACCGGCCGTCGTCGGTGTACAGGTCCCACACGTTGACGGTCTGGCCCGGTGCGCCGGTCTCGCGTTCCACCAGCGTGGCGTCCCCCGTGGGCTGCGGCTGGGCGGCCAGGTCGGCGGCCAGTTGCACCAGCGGCGGGGTCGATCGGCTCGGCGTGCCGTTCTTCGTCACGTGCGTGCCGCTGGCCTGGGGCTTTGCCGCTGGCGCTGACGGAATGGCGTTGGCGACGCCGACGGCCGCCACCGCCGCGACCGCGACGACACCGACCCCGATACCGCCCCGCGTGACCCGGTGGCGTCGCCGGGCCTGGCGGGCGCGCTGGTCGATGGCCGACACGTCCGGGGTGAACGGTTGTTCCGCGACCAGGTCGTGGAACGCCGCGCTCAGGTGCTGTTCGGTCGGGGAACTCATATCGGCAACTCCTTGTGCTTCATGCAGCCGCCGAGCGTGTTCAGCGCCCGAGCGGTCTGGCTCTTCACGGTGCCCTCGCTGCACCGCATGACCGCAGCGGTCTCCCGCTCGCTCATCCCCTCCAGATAGCGAAGTACGACGGTGGCCCGCTGCCGGGCCGGGAGGGTCAACAGCGCGCGCAACAGATCGGCGCGGTTGACGACCTCGTCAGAAAGGTCGGGGACGGCGATTTCCGGGGCGTCGGCCTGCACCGGCAGTGCTCGGTAGCGTTGCCAGTGCTTGTTGAACTCATTGATCAGGATGCGCTTGACGTAGGCGTTCTGGTTGTCGGCCCGCTGCACCCGCCGCCAGTGGCGGAAGGTCTGGACGAACGTCTCCTGTACCAGGTCGTCGGCAAGATGCCAGTCGCCGCACAACAGATACGCGGTGCGGTGCAGCGAAGCAGCGCGGCTACCGACGAACTCCGGGTACTCGTCATCGGGGTGACTCATCGCCACCAGCTTTCCGTGGTCACACTTGCCTAGAGCCCGGTACGACGGAAAAGGTTGCCAACAAGTTTCCGCCAGGCCCGTGCCATGATGCCGGTCCGAGTCCGGTCCGGCTCAGCTCACCGGAGGTGGGCCGAGGCCGGTCGCCGCCGCCGTGCCGGCGAGTGCGAGCGCGGCACCGGCGGCGACCAGCAGTGACAGGCCGACTTTGCGGACACGACTGTCACCATGTAATTACCCTTGGAATTGTCGGGCCAGGAGAACGGAATTAGTTGACCACACGTTCTGGCGCTGCCGCCGACGACAAGGCGTACCGCTGGCCGGACTGGTTGCTGGGCGGATGTCGTCGGCTTCGGCACTATTGCCTCCGGACTTGTTGTCGAACAAGGGGACGATTTCGTTGCGAATATTCGGTAGGCATCGTTTGTTGGCGGGATTGGTCGGCCTGTCCGCGGTAACCGTCCTACTCGCGCCGGCGGCATCGGCCGCGGTGCGTCACGGCCTGCGCGTGGACCCCTTGACGCCTTCTCTCACCATGGCGTGGCGGGGAGTGGGTAGCGACAACACGATCTGGTGGTCGCAGTTCAACGGCACGTCCTGGGGCCCCCAACAGGATCTGCCCGATCGCCACACCGACGCGGCCCCGGCGCTGCTGCGCTTCAATCCCAACGGCGCCGACGCCGGCCTGTCCAACGATGATCTGCTGATGGCGTGGCGCGGCGCGGGCGCCGACAACCACATCTGGTGGTCGCTCTACGACGGCACCAGATGGTCGAGCCCACAACAACTCGCCGACCGCGCCACCGCCGCCGGCCCGGCTCTTGGCATTGGTGGCAGCGGAATCGTCATGGCCTGGCGTGGCGCCAACAGCGCCAGTGGTGACAACCACATCTGGTGGTCGACGTTCACCGGCACCGGCTGGACCGGCCAGCAGGTGCTCGCCGATCGCCGCAGCGACCTCACACCGGGGCTGGGTGACGACGGCAACGGCCACCTCACGATGGTGTGGCGGGGAGTCGATACGGACAACCGAATCTGGTGGTCAGAAGAGACCTCGACCGGTTGGACCGCCCAGCAGGTGCTTGCCGACCGGCGTACCGAAGCCACTCCTGGCATCTCCTTCGACGCCTACGGCGGTGCGATGATGGCGTGGCGCGGCGCCGGCGCCGACAACACGATCTGGTGGTCCACGCTGCTCAACTCGGTCAACGACACCAACGCCGGCGCCACCACCTGGTTCCCCCAGCAGCAACTCGGCGACCGGGACACCGGCACGGCCCCCGCCATCGCCATCTCCTTCGACTACGACTTCG
>DATBDL010000424.1:0-5864 GCA_036269975.1 Pseudonocardiaceae bacterium
TCACCGGCTTCGGTCGTTTCTCGGACTGGTCTTCTCGACCCTGACATCACGTCGTCACGACTGGACGGGCTCGAGCACGAACATGCTGAATCACCCCGCTCTCCACTCCGGTGGCCAGTTCCGGTTCGATCGCCGCCTGCACGGCCACGTTCTCGAACTCGGCGGCGATCGCGACGATGTCGTCGTCGGTGAAGTAGCGGGTGTCCGCCGTCATGACGAAGTCGATCGCGTCCACTCCGTCCCGCGCGTCCTCCACCGTCACGAACAGGTGGCGGCTGGACCTGTCCGGGCGGTACTCCCAGTCGTGTTCCGCTCGCGGTAGCGCGGCCCTGATCTCCTCGTCGGCGGGCAGCCGCTGGTGCTGAGTGTCCCGATCGGAGGACCGCCGGTCGTTGTAGACGCAGGAGTAGTCGATGTCGCCCCGATCCGCCTTGACCCGGTCGATCACCGCTTCCTGTTCGTACGGGTCGTAGTAGGCGTTCTTGTAGGCGTTGAAGACGCTCGTCCTGGCGCGGCCGGCCGCCTCGCGCAGCGACACGCCGCCGACGTCGATGAGGTACGGGCTCAACTGCACCAGTGGGCTGACCGATTCGGCGAAGCCGGGGCGGAATCTGTTGCCCACCATCAGCATCGCCATGATCCGGCCGTGCCCGAGTACCCGCGCCAGGCCGACCGCGAATACCGCGAGCAGCACAGACGACGTGTTCATGCCTTCCCGCGCCGCGATTCTCGGCACCGCGAGCGCTGTGGCCGGGGAGCGGTGGCGGATCATGCGGATACCACGGTCCTCGTGGCGTGGTTCGCCGAACTGGCTGGGATGCATGGTCCGCAGCGCGTGTTCCAGATACGCCATCGAGGCCGCCGACTGCCGTCGTACCGCCGGGGTGCGCTGCTTGCGCGCCTGTTGCAACGGTTGGATCGCGGTGACCGGTTTACCGGTGCCGGTCACCGGATCTCGGCCGAAGATGTCGGCGAGCAGGGCTTCGAGGCCGCCGGCGTCCAGCGCCGTGTGCAGGTATACGGCGACCATGTGCACGACCTGTCCGCTGTGGCGAATCACCGCCATCCGGACCGGAAACTCGTTTTCGTAGTCGAAATTGGTCTCCCGGTAGCGGGACTCGACCTCGCGGGCGGCCGATGCCGGATCGGCGGTGTCCACGATCTCCAACGGCACTTCCCCGGCGGCGACGCACACCTGCAGCGGCAGGCCGTCGTCCCGCGGTCGCAGCCGGGTGCGCAGCGACTGGTGCCGTCCGACGGCATAACCGAGCACATCGGCCATCTGCTCGACCGTCGTCGCAGGTGGGAGGGGTGTGCTGCCGGCCATAGTGACCGATCGACCGGTCACCACCATGCCCTGCCACAGGCCGATCTGCGCCCATGTCAGTTCGTCGACACCCTCGCCGTCACCCTGGAACGGCACCATGATCCGTTCGACCATGCACCGATTGTCGACAGCAACAACACACACAGTCAACGAATCACGGCGTGGTTGCACTGGATCGCGCCGCGCCGGTCATGGACCCTTGTACAGAATCGCGATGGCCGCGTTCAGATAGGTCGCCGCTGTCTGCCCGTCCGCTGTCGCCGCCGACGCGTTGCCCGCCTGGTTCGCGGACAATGCCGCATTGACGTACGTGAAACCGGAAATCGCGTCCTCGTAGGCGGTGTAGGGCACGTTCGGATTGAAGTAGCAGGTCTGTCGCGCGACGTTCTGGTAATACGTCGTGTCGCCGTCCTGGACGGTCGCGTCCGCGATGTCGCCCGCCTTGTCGTACCCGATGGCCTCGTTGCTGGATATCTGGACGGTGTCCACCGGCGCCAGGCAGGTCAGATTGTCCGCGCCGGCCGACGTGGCCGTCAGCACGACGGTCCCGGCGGCGCCGAGCAGTGCCGCCACGGCCATGACCGTTGTTCTTCGGATCGCCATCGGGGTCTCCAGTCACTCCGCGAGTGGTACAGACCATTAGGGATGAGGGTAGGACACCGTGACCTGCGGGCGAAGGCCCGACTTCATGTCAGTGTGAGCGACACGTCCGCGAGCACGGGGAAGTGGTCGGAGATCTCGGCACCCGGCTGGTAGCCGATGGTCTCGGTCCTGATGTGCCACGGCCCGGCGAGCTTGCCGACGTAGTCCAGCACCTCGCGGTAGAAACCCTCTCGCACCAACGGATTTGTCTCGCGGTCGAAGGTGTGCGCGTGGATCGGGCCGTTCGGTTCGATCCGGCCGCCGAGAATCCGGTTGGCGTCGCGGACCTCCGGCCCGATCCGGTGGTAGGAGATGTTCAGGTCGCCCGCGATCAGCGCCGGCTCGCCGGCCGGCACGACCCGGTCGACGAGGCCGCGCAACTCGGTGAGCTGTGCCATCCGCACCGCGTGCCAGTTGTCGTACGTGTCGGCCTGCAGATGTGTTGCGGCGAGCCAGATCGAGCCCGCCGGTGTGGCCAGCGACACCAGCGCGACACCCTTGTTGCACAGCGCGTCCGACGTGCCCCGCCGGTAGGAGTGGTAGACGTGCTGGTGCGCCTGGTCGATCGGATACCGGCTGAGCACCCAGATGCCGCCGCCCACCAGCCTGCTCACCGTGCCGCGTCGCCCCGACACGCTGGTCCACCGCCCGCCGGGCCGCCCGACCTGCGCCGTCGCCCGGTAGCCGCGCAGGCCGCCGAGCAACGCGACGGCGGGGGAGAGGCCGAACGCCTCGTTCAGCACGACGACGTCCGGCGCCACCCGTTCGATCAGCGCCGCCGCCAACCGCGCCCGTCGCCTGCGTGGGCCGACCAGTGACACCAACGGCAACTGCCAGACGTTGAAGGTCAGAATCCTCATCGCACGCTACGGATCGGCCGCACGGTCAGCGCCGCCAGCAGCGCCGTGACCAGCGACAGGAAGAACAGCACCGGGTAGCCGAGATGGTCGCGGCCGAACCCGCTGATCACGAGCCCGCCAAGGGAACCCGCCAGCACGTACGGCAGGTTGTTCGCGATGTTGATCACGCCGAGGTCCTTGCCCCGATTCTCCGGGTTGGGCAGCACCTGGGTGATCAGCGCCTGGTCGACGGCCGCGTAACTGCCCCAGCCGGCACCCAGGATGAGCGCGCCCGCGATACCGGCCGTAATGGTCGGAAAGATCGCGAACAGCAGGCTCGACACGCCCTGCAACACCGACGCGATCACCACCAGTCGCTTGCGCCGCATCGTGCGGTCGGAGTAGCGGCCGGCCGGGATCGCGCACGCGACCGCGGCGACCGTGTAGATGGCGACCAGGTAGAACGTCCACGTGTCCGGGTCGACGTGCACGCGGTCGCGCAGGAAGAAGTAGAGGAAGACCTGCTGGAGCGCGTTGGAGAGCTGGATGAAGAACCGGCCGCCCCACGCCCACGCGAAGTCGGCGTGTCTGAGCGGCGCGACGATGCCGGCCAGGAACGCCCGCCACGAGAACGGCGGCCGCTGCTCGCGGGCCAGCGGTGTGCTCCTGGTGGTCAGCGCGAACGGTAGCGCCAACACGACACACAGCACGGCCATCGCGCCGAAACCGGAGATGACACCGGTGAACACCAGGCTGACCAGCGCGATCCCGATCAGCGGCCCGGCGGACGTGGACACGCCCCAGAACGCGGACACGAACGCCCGCTGCGTCACCGGTACCTCGTCCGGCACGGCGGCGGCCAGCGCCGCGCTCATCGACGACATGCCGACCTGAACGACAGCCCAGACCAGGACCATCCCGAGCACGGTCGTCTGCAGGCCCTGGCCGGCCAGGAAGACGCCGGTCAGGATCGCGCCGCCGAGCACCCAGATCTGCCGGCGGCCGCGCCGCGCCAGCGTCCGGTCGGACAGCGCGCCGACCACGATGTTGACGATGATCGTCACCACGGCCGCGACGGTGGTGACGATGCCGAGCAGGGTCTCCTGGTCGTTGCCGGCGATGTCGGACGCCTGCTTTGGCAGCAGGATCTGCCCTGCCGCGTACATCGGCATCAGCCAGCCGAAGCTGCCCAGCGTCCACTTCGTGATCCAGCGCCCGGACGCGTTCCGTACCGGTTCGCCGAGTGCGGGCGGCGGCTCCTGTCCGGTCACGTCGACGGTCGCCATGCCGACTCCTCGCGATCGTGAATGTTATTCGGGTTCCGGACATGGTCCGCCATCGGCCCTGCTTTGTCCAGGTCAGTGCCGTGACCCGAACGATAGCGACATGCGGTGCGTCTACTGCGTCACTAGTGGGCGCGCAAGGTCACGTGCGCAGTAAGTTTGCAGCAGGTAGGCGGTGGAGGAGAGGCGAGCACCAATGGATGGTGACGCGGCGGCAGTCGGCCGTGTCGGTGTCCTCACCCATGGCACGCGCGGGCCGGACGGACCTGGCGAAGTGCTGATCAAGATTCGCGGCGGCTCGGAAACCTTTCTGGCGTGGTCGGACGAGGCCATCCAGAAGGGCACCCAGGTGCTGGTCATCGAGTCTCGGGGAGCGCGCACGGTGACCGTGGTCAGGTGGTCGGAACCCACCAACGCCACATTCGGTGTTGCTGATTAGGAGAAGTGATGTTCGGTTACCACGTGCCGGCGCCCGACGAGGCGATGCTGATCTCCGGTGGCAAGGCGGCCAGGGAGGGCACCCCGTTCCGCGTAGTCACCGGCCACGGCACCTTCGTTCTGCCGCTGTTCCGTAAGGTCCGCTACCTGACCCTTGCCATGTGCGAGGCCGAGGTGGCAGAGGCATGCGTCACCAAGCAGGGCATCGCGCTGAACGTGCGTGCCGTCATCGCGTTCAAGGTCGGCAACGACGACGAGAGCATCGTCAACGCAGGCCAGCGCTTCCTGTCCGACCAGGACCAGATGTCCATCCTGACCGGCCGGATCTTCGCCGGCCACCTGCGGTCCATCGTCGGCTCGATGACCGTCGAGGAGATCGTCACCGAGCGGCAGAAGCTGGCGACCGAGGTGCTGGACGGGTCGAAGGAGGAGATGGCCAAGATCGGCCTTTCCGTCGACTCGCTACAGATCCAGTCGATCGACGACATGAAGCTCGGCTACATCGCGGCGATGGCCGCGCCGCACAACGCGGTCATCCAGCAGAAGGCCCAGATCGCCCAGGCACAGGCCAACCAGCAGGCCGCGCAGGCCGAGCAGGAGTCCAAGCGCCAGCAGGCCGAGTACGTGAGGCAGACGTCCATCGTGCAGGCGCAGTACAAGGCGGAGGTGGACAAGGCGCAGGCCGAGGCCGCGCAGGCCGGGCCGCTGGCACAGGCCCAGGCGCAGCGCCAGGTCATCGCGGCACAGACCGAACTGGCCCAGCGCGGCGCCGAACTGCGCCAGCAGCAGTTGGTGTCCGAGGTGATCCGGCCGGCCGAGGCGGAAGCGGAGAAGGTGCGCATCCTCGCCGAGGCGGACGCGCAGAAGATGCGCATCACGGCGGCGGCGGCCGCGTCGAACGACCGGGTCGCGCTGGACCAGGCCCTGATAGCACAGTTGCCACAGATCGTGCGCGAGGCGGCGAACGGCCTGGCCGGCGCCAACGTGAACATCCTCAACGGTTCCGACGGTCTGAGCCAGATCGCCGCCGGCCTGGTAGGTCAGGGTCTGTCTATTTTGGACTCGGTGAAGAAGGGTCTCGGCAACAACGAGGCGTCGCATGGTGACGACGAAGAGCTGAGGCAGTTGGAGAAGTAGCCGCATGGTCGAGATCGAGGTCGTGCTCGACGACGTCACGGCGTCGGCGGTCGACGCGATCGTGACGGCGGCGAACGAGTCGCTGATGGGCGGCGGCGGTGTCGACGGCGCGATCCACCGCGCCGCCGGCCCCCGCCTCGCCCTCGCGGGGGCCGCCGTCGGCCCGTGCCAACCAGGTGACGCGATGGCGACGCCCGC
>DATBDL010000425.1:0-13141 GCA_036269975.1 Pseudonocardiaceae bacterium
CCTTGGTGACGCCCATGGCGCCCTGGAGCGCCTTGACCGCCGCCACCGTGCGGGAACCGAACGTGTCCGATGTCGCGCTGGTGTGGTAACCGAGACCGGCCAGGGCGGCGTTCAGTTCGCGCACGTCCTCGCCGGTGTCACCACTGGACAGGTCGCGGTAGAGCGGCATCGCGCCGTACAGCAGCACGACCGGAGCGCCGTCGACCTGGTACAGCGTCTGGCCCTGGCCGATCACCTGACCGACAGCGGGCAGCGCCGTGATCGTGCCCTGCGCCCGGCCCACCACCTGGTGGGTCCCCGGATAGCCGAGGGTGCCGCTGACCTGTTGCTGCGCGGTCAGATCCTGCCGGGTCACGGATGCCAACCCGGTCGGACCGTTGTTGTCGGTGACGGTTCCGTCGTCCGGTGAGCCGCTGGCCGCCGGCAGGAGCTTGTTCCGTTCGGCCACCGCGGTGCCCGCGCCGGCCAGCACGAGCAGGGCGGTCGCCGTGATCGCCAGTCGCCGCCCGGAACGGGTGCGTCGGGGGACTGCCTGGTCGGTCATTTGCCGCCGCCGGGGGCCCCGCCGGCCTGCACCATCATGCCGCCGCCGGGTTCGAGTGACCGGCAGGCGGCCATGGCGTTCTGGAACTGGCTGGCATCGGGCTTGATGCCGGTGCCGTCGAGGTTCAGTGACATCGCGCCGTTCACGACGGTCGGGTCGGGGAGGTTGGGCACGCCGTGCGAGCGGACGCACGCCGCCCATGGCGCGATCTTGGTCGGGTCGGCCTTGGTGGCGTCGGGGCCGCCCGACGGCATCAGCGACTGGCAGGCCCGCTGCGCCGCCTGGAACACGGCGGAACTGGGGTCGAGCCCGCTGTCCTTGCCGAGTTGGATGCCCACGTTGTTCCCGGACTTGGTGGGGTCGGGGAAGTTCTTGAGGCCGTGCGACCGCATGCACGCCGCGAAGGCCAGCATCTTGTCGAAATCGTTGCCCGACGAGGGGGTCGCGGCCGAAGTCGCGGTGGCACCGTTGCCGAGCGATGCGACCCCGGAACTGGCCGGCGCCGCCGAACATGCCGCTGTGCCGAGAACGGCGAGCAGGACTGCCGCGCATAAGGACGATCGAGGTGTGAACATGGCGACAGTGGTACGCGGACGACGGTTACTCGACGGGAACGATTGCTGTTACCCCGGTGTAACCGCTCACCGAGGAGGCTGGCGCCGGTGCGGGTGTTGATCGTGGAGGACCATGTCGAGCTCGCCGAGACGGTGGCGACCGGACTCCGGCGTGAGGGCATGGCTGTTGATCTGGCGTTCGACGGCGAACAGGCGCTGGAGCGCGGCGCGGTGCACGACTACGACGTGATCGTGCTGGACCGTGACCTGCCGGGGGTGCACGGCGACGACGTGTGCCGCACGCTGGTCGAGTGCGGTGGCCGGGCGAGGGTGCTGATGCTGACCGCGGCCGCCACCATCGAGGACCGGGTGGACGGGCTGGGCATCGGCGCGGACGACTACCTGCCCAAGCCGTTCGCGTTCGCCGAGCTGATCGCCAGGGTTCGCGCGCTGGCACGGCGCGCGGAGTGGGCGATACCACCCGTGCTGACCAAGGGGGACATCTGGCTGGACTCGGGCAAGCGGGTGGCCAGCCGGGCCGGGCGACGACTCGACCTGTCACCGAAGGAGTTGGCGGTGCTGGAGCTGCTGCTGAGCGCCGACGGGCGGGTCGTGTCGGCCGAGACGATGTTGGAACGGGTGTGGGACGAGGCGACCGATCCGTTCACCAACACGGTGAAGGTCACGGTCAGCCGGTTGCGCCGCAAGCTCGGCGACCCGCCGGTGATCGAGACGGTGCCGCAGGCGGGATACCGGCTGTGAAGACGCCGCAACGAACCATCCGGCTGCGTCTGACCCTGCTGTACGGCGGGCTGTTCGTCGTCGCGGGCGCCGCGCTGCTGGCCATCACCTACTTCCTCGTCGCCAGCAATGTCGGCGGCGTCACCGAGGGTTTGTACCGCGTCAGTGCCATCGGCGTGCCGCAGGTCGTCGTCGGGGCGAATCCGCCGACGCCCCTGCCCACGCTGGAACCCGATGAGATGGTGCGGTATATGCAGGCTCAGGCCGTTGCGGCTCGTTCGGCCGAGTTGCGGCAGCTCCTGACACTGTCCGGTGTCGCATTGGTGATCATGGCCGCGCTGTCGGTCCTGCTGGGCTGGCTGGTCGCCGGCCGCGCGCTGCTGCCGTTGCGCGCGATGACCGGCAAGGCGCGGCAGATCTCCGAGGCGAACCTGCACGAGCGGCTCGCCGTGACGGGGCCGGACGACGAACTGAAGGAGCTCGGCGACACGTTCGACGGCCTGCTCGGCCGGTTGGACAGCGCGTTCGCGGCGCAGAAACGGTTCGTCGCCAACGCGTCGCACGAACTGCGTACGCCGTTGACGTTGCAGCGCGCGATGTTGGAGGTGGCGCTGACCGACCCGGCCGCTGACACCGACACGCTGCGCAGGGTGTGCCAGCGGGTGCTGGCCACCGGCGAGGAACAGGAACGGATGATCGAGGCCCTGCTCACGCTCGCCCGCAGCCAGCGTGGCCTGGACGTGTGGCAGCACGTCGACCTGGCGCGGATCACCACGGACGTGGTGGCCGGGCACGGGAGAGGACTGGCCACCGCCATCGAGGCCGCCTCGACGGTCGGTGACGACCGGCTGGTCGAACGACTCGTGGCCAACCTGGTGGAGAACGCGGTCCGGCACAACGTGCCCGGCGGATGGGTGCGGGTGGACACGAGTTCGGTGGACGGTCAGCCGATGCTCCGCGTGGCCAACAGCGGCCCCGTGATCCCACCGGACCGCGTCGGCGCGTTGTTCCAACCGTTCCTACGGATGGCGGAGCGCACCGGAACCAGGGACGGGCACGGTCTCGGACTGTCCATTGTGGCCGCGATCGCGGACGCGCACGGCGCCGTGCTCACCGTGACGGCCAATCCCGACGGCGGGCTGACCGTCACGGTCCTGTTCCCCGACGTCTACAACCGGCGGGTGTCCAGCACGTCCTCGACCGCCGAATCGCCCTCTCTTGCCACCCGATAGGCGTTCCCCACCGCCACTTCCGCCACCGCTTCGACCATCGTCGTCCCCCGGTAGAGCAGGCCGACGCCGTCGTCGGTGCAGTACGTGAGCGGCAGCGTGCCGTCCGCGACGGCCGCCCGCACCATCGGCCTGCGCATCGCCTCTGAGTCGTAGTGCACGCCGTTGCCGTAGGGCAGGAACGCCAAACCGTTGGTCTGTAAGCGTAATTCCGGACCGTACGAGTCGGTCGGCCCGCCGACGTGCCAGCAGATCGAGCCGGCCGATATCCCGCCGAGCACCACCCCGTCCCGCCACGCCCTGTGCATCACGGGACCGAGTTCGTGCACCGCCCACACCGCGAGCAGATTCGCCACCGAGCCGCCGTTGACCCACACCACGTCGCTCGAACCGACGAAGTCGTCCAGGTCGTCGGTGGGCGGCATGGTGAACAGGTTCAGATGGGTCACCTCGACCCCGGCGATCTGGCCGGCCTCGGACACCCGTGCGTTGAACCAGCGCGGATCACCCGCCGCCGTCCCGACATGGCACAGCCGTGGTCGTCGGCCGGTCACGCCGGCCAACTCGATCGCGAAGTCGATCAGCGCACCGAACTCCAGGTCCGTTCGGTAACCGGCGCGCCACCCTCCGGAGGTCGCCAGAATGGTTGGTTGATCAGCGGGCATGCGATGGATGTTGTCAGCCCGCGACCGGCGCTGCCACCCAAACGATCGACCTGACACATGTCATGGCTACGAGATGACGTGTGATCCGCCCGAACCGGGCAAGCCGCCGTCATGCTGTGCACATGAACGAAGCAACGAGGGGAACCGGCTACGGCCAACAGGGCCCCGGCCGGGCCGAGGTGTCCGCCGGCGCCGCTGTCAGCCTGAGTGGCCTGCGTAAACACTACGGGGAGGTGCGCGCGGTCGACGGGGTCGACCTGGTGATCGCGCCGGGCGAGGTCGTCGCGCTGCTGGGGCCCAACGGGGCGGGCAAATCGACCACCGTGGACATGCTGTTGGGGCTGAGCAATCCGGACTCGGGGGAGGCCCGGATCTTCGGCCAGACGCCACGTGACGCGGTCGCCGCAGGCGCGGTCGGGGCCATGCTCCAGGAGGGTTCGCTGCTGGACGACGCCACGGTCGGCGAGACGGTCGCGATGATCGCGTCGCTGCACCGCAAGCCGATGCCGGTCGCCGAGGCACTGCGGCGGGCCAACGTCGAGGACCTGTCCGGCCGCATGTGCACCAAGCTGTCCGGCGGCCAGAAGCAGCGGGTCCGGTTCGCCGTCGCGTTGGTCTGCGACCCGCACCTGCTGGTGCTGGACGAGCCGACGTCGGCGATGGACGTGGGTACCCGGCGCGAGTTCTGGCAGTCGATGAAGGAGTTCACCGAGGCCGGCAAGACCGTCCTGTTCGCGACGCACTACCTGGACGAGGCCGAGGAGTTCGCCGACCGGGTCGTGCTGATGCGCAGCGGCCGGATCGTCGCTGACGGTTCGGTGGCCGAGGTCCGGTCCGTCGTGTCAGGTCGCACACTGACCGCGCAGGTGTCCGGGGCCACCCAGTCGGCCATGCGGACGCTGCCCGGTGTCCGCGGCGCCGACGTCCGGGGTGAACGGGTCGCGCTGGACTGCGCCGACTCCGACGCCACGATCCGGGCATTGATCACGACCTACCCGCAGGCATACGACATCGAGATCAAGGCACTCGGCCTTGAAGAGGCATTCCTCGCCCTGACCGGCGACAACGAGGGGGGAACCCGATGAGGACCGCGTACCTGGCGCTGGAGGCCAAACGGGCCCTGCGCAATCCGCGCTTCCTGATGTTCACCGTCGTGTTCCCGGTGGTGATCTTCGTCATCGACGTCGCTGCGTTCGGCAAGGGCGCGGTGCCCGACAGCAACGGCGTTCCCTACACGTCGCTGTTGATGGTCAGCCTCGCCGCGTTCGGTGGGTTCATGGCCGCGATGAACACCGGTGCCCGTACCGCGGTGGAACGGGCCTCCGGCTGGCAGCGGCAACTGCGGCTCACCCCGCTGAAGCCGACCGGCTACCTGGTGGCCAAGGGCGCCGTCGGCACCCTGGTCGCGCTGCCGCCGATCGTGCTCGTGTCCCTGGTGGGCGTGCTCGTGGAGGGCGTGCACCTGTCGGGCGGCGCGTGGGCGCAGGTCGTGCTCGGGGCATGGGTGGCCACGATCCCGTTCGCGGTGCTCGGCCTCCTGGTCGGACAGTTGGCCACGGCCGAGACCATGCAGGTGTTCACCAGCGGCCTGATGATCGTGCTGGGATTCCTCGGCGGCATCCTCATCCCGGTCCAGGTGTTCCCGTCGTGGCTGTCCCACATCTCCATGGTGCTGCCCAGCTACTGGCTGTCGCAGATCGGGCAGGGCGCGCTGTTCGGCAACGACAACCTCGGCAAGGCGATCCTCTGGTTGGCCGCCTGGACGGTGGTCTTCGCGTTCCTGGTGGTGCGCCGTTACCAGCGCGACAGCGCCAGGGTCTGACCCGAGAGGCGGCCGGGGCGAGAATGAGGACGGAGGTACGGGACGTGGACAAGCACGACGACATGGACAGCCGATGCGACGCCGACGAGCGGTTCAACGGGTGGGTCTGGCCGAGTTGGGACCGCGAGCCGTTCCCCCGCACCCGCGGTGAGATCCTCGGCGGCTTCCTGTGGCCGGGCGTGTTCCTGTTCTTCCTGGTCCAGCCGATCACCCAGGTACTCGACGGGCACCACGCCCGGTGGCAGGCCGTCACGGTGATCGCCGACGTGGTGGTGTTCTCGGTCAGCTACCTCGGCGTGCTGTGGTTCGGCCAGCGGTCACGGCATCTGCACCGCGCGCTGATGATCGCCTGGCTGACCCTGTTCCCGATCTGCCTCGCCGTGCTGCTCGGACCGGAGGGGCTCACCTTCTTCACCTATTCGATCGCGGCCGCGGTCATGATGCTGCCGGCCAACGTCGGCGTCACGTACGGCTTCGGCTGTGCGGTGTCGCTGTTGATTTCCTCGAAGATCGTGGACGGCACGGCGGACTGGGGCGAGACACTCGTCCTCGTCGTGCTGACGATGGCGATGTACGCGTTCGGCAGCCTGTTCCGGACCGTCCGGCAGCTACGGGCGACGCAGGGCAAGATGGCGCGGCTCGCGGTCGCGGAGGAACGCTCCCGGCTGGCCCGCGACCTGCACGACGTCCTCGGCCACAGCCTCACCACGATCACCGTCAAGGCGGGCCTCGCCCGGCGGGTGCTGGAGACGTCGAACGATCGACAGCGGGCCATCGACGAGGTCAGGGACGTCGAGGAACTGGCCCGCCAGGCGCTCACCGACGTGCGGGCCACCGTGTCCGGCTACCGGACCGCGTCGCTGCCGGCCGAACTCGTCGGTGCGCGTGCTGCCCTGTCGGCCGCCGGCATCGCCGCCGACCTGCCGCACGCGGTGGACGACGTGACCGGCGGCCTGCGGACCACGTTCGCCTACGTCCTGCGGGAGGGCGTGACCAACGTGATCCGGCACAGCAACGCGAGCCGGTGCGAGGTCCGGCTCGGTGACACGTGGCTCGAAGTGCGGGACAACGGCAGGTCCGCCGCCGATGTCGTCGTCTCGTCCAGGGCGACGGGCGGAGGGCACGGCCTTTCCGGCCTGGCCGAGCGGGTCGCCGAGGTCGACGGCACGCTCGACGCGGGGCCGTTGCCGGAGGGTGGTTTCATGCTGCGTGTGAGCGTCCCGTCGTCGGCGAAGCCGGCCACCAGCAGCACATCGGAGCCGGGTCTCTCCGGCCAGACCGCGGTCGGCATGGCGTGATCCGCGTCCTGCTCGCCGACGACCAGGCCCTCGTCCGTGGGGCACTGTCGGCGATGCTGAACCTGGAGAACGACATCGAGGTCGTCGCCGAGGTCGGGTCCGGTGACGACGTGGTGCCGGCAGCGCGGCGTACCAATCCGGACGTCGCCCTGCTGGACGTGCAGATGCCCGGCAAGGACGGTCTCACCGCGGCCGCCGAACTGCGGGACAGCATTCCCGGCTGCCGCGTCGTGATCTGCACGACGTTCGGCCGGCCGGGCTACCTGGTCCGCGCGATGGCGGCGGGGGCGGCCGGTTTCGTGGTGAAGGACGCGCCGCCCGAGGAACTCGTGGACGCCGTCCGTCGAGTCCACAACGGACTGCGGGTCGTCGATCCCGCGCTGGCAGCCGAGTCGCTCGCCCGTGGCGCGAGCCCGCTGACCGACCGCGAGCGGGACGTCCTCAACGCCGCGCGTGACGGTGGGACCGTGTCGGACGTGTCGAAGCAGCTACACCTCTCCGAAGGCACGGTACGTAACCACCTTTCGTCGGCGATCGGCAAAACCGGCGCCCGGACCAGGGCGGAAGCCGCACGGATCGCGGAGGACTGTGGCTGGCTGTGAGGCCGTTCTCCGGCTCTGACACCATGACGTACGTGACTGGCTCCGCTCTGTCGCTGGTTCGGCGGTGGCTGGTGCGTGGCGCACTCGCCGCGGTGGTCGTCATCGCGCTGTTGGTCGGTGGCACGGCGTTCCGCGTCTGGCAGTACGGCCGGGTCGACGATCGCGGCCACGCCGACGTGATCCTCGTGCTGGGCGCCGCACAGTACGACGGCGATCCGTCGTCGATCCTGCGATCCCGCCTCAACCACGCCAAGACCCTGTACGACGAGGGCGTCGCCACCGAGATCGTCACCGTCGGCGGCCGGCGCCCACGCGACAGGTTCACCGAGGCCGAGGCCGGTGACAGGTACCTGACCAGTCAGGGCGTGCCGGGCAGCCGGATCACCGAGGTCAACACCGGCAACGACACCCTGACCAGCATGCAGGCCGCCGCGGCCGTGCTGCGGCGGCACGGCTGGGGGAGTGCCGTGCTGGTCAGCGACCCGTGGCACATGTTCCGCGCCAAGACGATGGCCAGCGATTCCGGCATCGACGCGTGGACGTCGCCGACGCACAGCGGCCCCGCCGTCCAGACCAGATCGACTCAACTCCGTTACATCGCAAGGGAAACCGCGGCGCTGCTGTACTACCGGGTGACCAGGGCGCCGGCCGACGACGTGGGCACCGGCCTGGGCTGAGCCGACCGTAGGCTGGTCGGGTGACACCGGGGTACTCCACGCACGACCAGCAACGGCTGGTCGCCGAGCCGGCCAAGCATGCCGCGCTGCCCGGCGCGGGACCGGACTCGCGGTCGCCGTTCGCGAGGGACAGGGCCAGGGTGTTGCACTCGGCCGCGCTGCGGCGGCTGGCCGGCAAGACCCAGGTCGTCGGGCCGGGCGAGGGTGACGTGCCACGCACCCGGCTCACGCACTCCCTCGAGGTGGCCCAGATCGGTCGCGGGATCGGCGAGGAACTCGGCTGCGATCCGGACCTGGTGGACACGGCCGGGCTCGCGCACGACATCGGTCATCCGCCGTTCGGGCACAACGGGGAGCGGGTGCTCGACGAGGTCGCGCAGCCGTGCGGCGGCTTCGAGGGCAACGCGCAGACGCTGCGCATCCTGACCCGGCTGGAGCCCAAGGTACTCACGGCAGACGGCGAGAGCAGTGGTCTCAACCTGACAAGGGCGTGCCTGGACGCGGCGTGCAAGTACCCGTGGCCGCGAGTGGCCGACACCCCGAAATTCGGTGTCTACTCCGACGACCTGCCGGTGTTCGAGTGGCTGCGGGATGGCGCGCCGTCACGTCGACGGTGCCTTGAGGCCCAGGTGATGGACTGGGCCGACGACGTCGCCTACTCGGTGCACGACGTCGAGGACGGTGTTCTGTCGCACCGGATCTCGCTGGACGTGCTGGCGGATCCGGCGGAGCTGGCGGTGCTGGCCGAACTGGCCACGACGCACTTCTCCGGCGGTCCGGCCGCCGAGTTGGCGGCCGGCGCGCTGCTCGGCTTGCCGGTGGTCGCCGACCTGGCAGGGGACGGCTACGACGGGTCACGGGCAGCCCAGGTGGCGTTGAAACGGCTGACCAGCGAATTGGTCGGCCGGTTCGCCGGGGCAGTGGTGACGTCGACCCGTAGCAGCTACGGATCAGGTCGCCTGACCAGATACGCGGCCGAACTCGTTGTACCAGAACAGGTCGCGGCCGAAGTCGCGTTGCTCAAGGCGCTCGCGCTGCGCTACGTGATGCGTGATCCGGACCGGTTGGCCCGCCAGGCAAGGCAGCGCGAGTTGCTGGCCGAACTGTTCGACCGACTGCTGCGCAGGGCACCCGCCGCGCTCGACCCGGTGTTCGACCCGGCGTGGAAGGCGGCTTCGGACGATCCGGCCCGGCTCCGAGTGGTGGTCGACCAGGTCGCCTCCCTGACCGACGGCCAGGCGGTGCGCTGGCATCACGAGCTGTCCTGAGCTCCCCATTTCGGTCGTTTGTCGGATAATTCCGCTCACGGTGAACTGACCCCCCGCGTAGTTGCCCAGTGGCACACTCGAAGACATGGCGGACAAAGAACCAAAGCGGCCCAGAGGCCGGCGCGGCCGATCAGCCGCGCGGCAAACGGTGACCGCCGACCCAGGCGACGACCAACCCGGTGACGAGGGCTCAGCCGGCGTGCGCGAACCACGCCGTCCCAAGCCGAAGGGCCCCGTGTCCGGAGCAGGCGCATTACCCGAACCCGAACAGTTCTTAACGGCCGCGCTACCCGACCCGAGGCACTGACCGGTGCCGACCGCCTCGGTCAGGCAGCGGGTGGAGCATGCCCACCTGGCATTCGCCCTTGCCGTACAGCGGGTGTTGGGTAGCGGGCGGTTCGAGGCGGCCTGCTGGTCGCCGTATTCGGTGGCGTGCGCGCTGGGTCTGGCTGCGACCGGAGCACGAGGCGCCACCCGAGCGGAACTGATCGCACTACTGCACGGCGATGTCAACCAGGAAGGGAGTGATGCCAAAGGAATCGGCGAACAAGGCAACGGGCAAGAAGGCACGGATGCCAACAGCGCCCCACCCGGCGACGGCAACAGATCCAGCGAGTCCACCAAGCAAAGCGCAATGCGTGGTGGGTCCGGAGAACTAGCCAACCGGAGTGAGGTGCTCGGTACGGCCGGTGATCTCGGCCAGCCCGGTGTGATGGCCGGCGAGGCTGGTGTGATGGGTGGCCAGGCTGGTGATCTCGGTGAGCACAGCGCAATGCTCAGCGAGGCCGCCGTGGTGGACTCGGGCCGGGGGTCTCGCGGTGGTGGCGGGCCGGTGCTCGGCGTGGCCAACACGTTGTGGACGCGGGCGGACGCACAGATCCGTCCCCAGTTCACGGCCGAACTCGGCCGCTGGCCAGGCGGTCGCGTGCGGACGGCGCCGTTCCACAGTCAGCCCGAGGCAGCTCGGCGACTGATCAACGCCGACGTGGCCGAGACAACGCACGGCCTGATCCGGGAACTACTCGGCCCCGGAACGGTCACCGCCGATACTGCGGCCACGCTGGTGAATGCCCTCTACCTGAAGGTGGCCTGGCGCGACGCGTTCCCGCAGCACGCCACCGAGCCGCGCCCGTTCCACACCGCGGCCGGCCCGGTCCAGGTGCCCACCATGCGACTGCCGAACAAACGCCTCGGCTACGCGTCCGCAGACGGTTGGCAGGTAGTAGTGCTGCCGGCAGCCGGCGACGTCGAAGCCGTGATCCTGTTGCCCGACAACACAAACGCCGCCGCCCCCGGCACCGCAAGCGCCGACCCCGGCGGAGCGCCAAGCGCCGTCGCGTCCGGTGTCGCGAATGCGGCTACGTCCGGTGTCGCGAATGCCGCTGCGCCCGCCGTCCCGAATCCGGCAACGCCCGGTGTCGCGAATGCCGCCCCAACTGGTGTCGAGAACGCCGCCGCAGCGGGTGTCGCCAGCGTCACCCCAGGCGGGGCCGCCGACGCCGGCCCAGCCGGTGCAGTAAGCGCTGCGGCGCCCGGTGTCCCGAATGCGGCCGCCCCTGGCATCGCAAGCGCCGGCCCCGGCGGAGCGACGAGCGCGGCAGCGCCCGGTGTGGCGAATGCTGCCGCACCGGGAGTGGCGAGCGCCGCACCAACTGGCGTCGCGAACGCCGCCACAGCGGGTGTCACCAGCGCCACCCCGCCCGGTGTGGCGAATGCCGCTGCGTCCGGAGCGGCGAGCACCGCCCCAACTGGTGTGGCGAATGCTGTCGCGCCGGGCGTGGCGAGCGCCGGCCCAGTCGGGGCGGCAAGCGGCGCCCCGGCCGGAACTGGGAATGCCGCCTCAACTGGGGCGACGAGCGCCACCCCTGCCGGTGTTGGCGGCCTGGCTGTGGCGGAGGCCGCGCTGGATGCTGGCACGTTGGCCGCCCTACTCGCCGCGTCCACACCGATCGCCGTCGACCTGTACCTGCCCCGGTTTGCCGTCCGGGCCAAGGCCAACCTGACGTCGGCGCTCGCGGCTCTCGGCGCACCGACGATGTTCAGCGATCACGCCGACTTCAGCGGCATCGCCGACCAGGCGATGGCAATCGCCGGCGTGCGTCACGAAGCCGTGCTCACCGTCGACGAACAAGGGCTCGAGGGGGCCGCTGCTACCGGCATGGTGGTGCGCGCGTTGGCGCTGCGGCGCGATGTCAGCGAACCACTGGTGGTTCGGGTCGATCGGCCGTTCCTGTTCCTGGTGCGCCACCGCACCAGCGGCGCGATCTACTTCCTGGCCCGCATCACACGCCCGTGAACCACCTCCCGGTTACCGGCGGCGACGACGGGACTCGGCCGACTACAGGTCGACGTGGCCGAGTTTGTCCGGGTTGGCCACGTCGTAGAGCGCTGCCACCACGCCTGCCCTCACCGACAGCCCGATCACGCGGCCGGTCAGTGTCGGGTGTTCGGCGTCGCCGGGGGCGGCGGACATCACTACGCCCAGGTCGCCGTTGACCAGCACGAACCTTGTCCCCGACAGCGACTCCGTGCCGTAGCGTTGCATCAGGCCCAGCAGGAACCTGGCGATCTTGTCCGGTCCGGCCACCAGATGGCGGGCGGTGTTCACCTTGCCGCCGCCGTCGCCTACCAGTACCGCGTCCGGGTGTAGCAGCTCCATCACCGCTTGCACGTCGCCGGTCGACAACGCCGCCAGGAACCGGCCCAGTACGTCCTGCTGTGCGGCCAGGTCGATCCGGGACGGCGGATCGGCGTCTGCTACTGCCTTTCGTGCGCGGGACGCGTACTGCCGGGCGGTGTCCGTGGTGCAGTTCAACGTCTCGGCG
Organism: Pseudonocardiaceae bacterium; assembly: GCA_036269975.1. Lineage (GTDB taxonomy): Bacteria > Actinomycetota > Actinomycetes > Mycobacteriales > Pseudonocardiaceae > DATEPR01. The sequence continues at coordinate 12,226 of DATBDL010000425.1, forward strand.
ATCTCCGCGAACGGCACGCCGAACGCGTCGTGCAACACGAACGCGACCCGCTGTTCCGGCGGCAACCGGTCCAGCACAATCAGGGCCGCCATCCGCACGCCGTCGTCTCTGACCACGGCCTCCAACGGGTCCTCGCCCGGCTGGCCGGGCAACGGCGTGACCAGCGGCTCCGGCAGCCACGGCCCGACATAACGCTCACGCCGCACCGCCGCCGACCGCAGGCGGTCCAGGCACAGCCGGCCTACCACCGTGGTCAGCCAGCCACGTAGGTCCCTGATCTCCGCCCGGCCCGCCGGCGACAGGCCGGCCAGCCGCAGCCACGACTCCTGCACCGCGTCCTCGGCGTCGGCGACACTCGACGTCAGCCGGTAGGCGACCCCGATCAGGTGCGACCGATGCGCGGTGAACGTCGCCGCCAGGGCCAGGTCGTTGCGGTCACTGCCTGTCGCGTTCGACCGGATGGGGTCCACTCCCTGAGCGTAGCCAGGCCCGGACCAGCCGGGTTGATGGCCTTTGCTCAGCGCTGACTCAGCTTCCACACAGCTCCCGCGGCCATCCTGGTGTTGTTGGCCGGTTTCACCGGCAGTGCCCGCCGTTCCAACCAGTGCCCGAACGTCGCCCGAGGAAGTCGTGATGTCACAACCACATGAGCCCATGCCGGGTACCGATCCGGCCGGCGCCGAGCAGGGCGGTGCCGGCCAGGTCGGCGGGGCCGGCGACACCACGGGCCAGACCGAGTCCCTACCGAGGGCGACGGGTGCCCAGCCGCCGACGGAGTCCGAGCCAGCTCCGTCGGCGGCACCCCAAGCAACGGCACCCCAAGCAACGGCACCCCAAGCAACCCAGCCCTACGAGACGCAGCCAACGACCGATCCCGACCAGCCCGGCCAACCGCAACCGGACGCCGCCACCACAG
>DATBDL010000426.1:0-7881 GCA_036269975.1 Pseudonocardiaceae bacterium
ATGATCGCGTCGGTCGCCAGCGCGGCCGGATTGGCGTGCTGCCAGCCGCCCGGCCGGGGCACCGTGCGCCAGTAGACCGTCGCGGTGAACACGAAGTCGTAGTCGGGCACGGCGCTGGGCAGTGGCACGCCTCCGACGAACTCCCGCTGGAACTGCGGCGGCGGGGTCGTGGCCGCCTGCTCCAGTTCCGCCCTCGACTGCTGCTGCACGAGTACCTGCTGTCGTAATTCCCGCTGCTGCGCGCGGTACAGGATGGTCCGGCGAACCTGGAACGGCCCCAACAGCGCAGCCGCGACGAGCAGCACCCACACCCACACCGGCCAGTGCAGCGCCACTCCCAGCACGACGGGCACGACGACGGCGGCGGCGGTGAGGCCGGCGAGCAGTGTCTTTTCCTCGCTGGTCATTGCCCCGCTGGTCATTGCCTCGCTGGTCATTGCCTCGCTGGTCATGGCCGGGCCTCCTCGTGGCGCACGGTGGTCACGGCTCGATGCCCTGCGCCGCGTCGATCCGATCGGCCAGTTCGGCCGCGAGCTGGACCCGCTGCTCCCGATCCGCGCCGGGCTCACGGGCCCAGTCCCGTGCCACCACGTACAACCGGCTGAGCACACCGGCGTCGTCACCGCCGGCGGCGACCAGCACTCCCAACAGCAGCCCGCGATCGGCGGCGACGGCGACCGTCAGCCAGTCGCGCACCGGGTCGGCCCAGCCCCGCGCTGCCCGCCGGGTCAGCACGGCATGCCAGCATGTGGTCACCTGCTCCCGCACCACGAGACTGCCCAGCAACGGCGACGTCCGCTTCGCCAGTGCCAGGAACAGATCCAGATCTGCCTCCCACGTGAGCCGGGTGGCCAGGCGGTCCAGCATCCGGCGCAGTTGCCGCCGGTCGGAGTCGACCAGGTCCAGCAGCGCGTCCCACGCGGCGGCGCCGGCAGCCCCCGCCTGCCGGCGCACGAGGTGGTGCAGGCGAACCAGCGCCTGTTCGGGATGGGTCAGGGCGAGCACCTCGACGCACATCCGGATCGCGAGCGCGACCAGGTTCGGCACGATCGCCCGATCGATCGACCACTCGTAGATCCGACGGCGAAACACCGCGCCGTGCCGAGCGCTGGCCAGCCCCAGTTCCATGGCCATGCCGGCCTGCGGCAGGCAATCGGCGTTCGCCCAGCGCACTGCCAGTTCGATCAGGTCGGCCGGCCGGTCGATGCGGAGCACCTGCACGGCGAACCTGCGGACCAACTCGGCGCGGTCGGCGCCGTCGAGGTCCGGCAGCGTGATCGCGGTGCCGATCCAGTCGCGGAAATCCGGGCGGAGGTCCGGGAAGTTCGTCCAGAAGTGGGTACGGACGGCCTCGTCGTAGCCGAGGGTGTCGAATCCGATCCTGCGGTCGGTGTCGGTGTGGATCTTGATGTCGGTGAGCCGGCCGGTCAGGCTCGGCCGTGCCAGCAAGGGCCGGTCGTCCGGCGGGAAGTGCACGGCGTCCAGCAGTGCGGTCGTGGCGTGGTGGACGGCGTCGGCCGACGCGCCGCTGAGCATGGCGCTGGCCAGCAGCAGTGCGCGTTGCCGGGCGTCGTCGATGTCGCGCAACTGTGCCAGGACGTCACTGTCCTGATCGGACACCGCCTTCAGTGCCGCCCGTAGCCAGTCCGGCAACGTCCCCGTCATCCGGTCGCGGCCGACCCGGACCAGCCGTGCCAGCGCGGCGATGGTCTCGATCGGCGCGGATGTCAAGCGCGGCAACAGATCTGGATCACCGAGCTGGCTGACTTCGAACACGACCCGCTCCGCTCGCAGGTGCCGACGCAGCACGAGCAGGCCGTCCGGGCGGCCGATCTCGACCCCCAGGGAAGCGAGATCGGCCGCGAGACTCCGGTCCCATCCCGACCGCAGCACGACCACCAGGTGCGCGCCGCGTTCCCGCACCTCGGCGCGGTAGGAGGACAGCCGGGGCAGCAGCCGCCGAAACCACGACTCGTCGGTGGCCGTCATGGTGAGCAGCAGGCGGTCACCACGTTCGACGCTGCTCGCGTCCAGGACCGGCTCGTCCGGTTGGTCCGGCCGGTCGGACACCTCGCGCAGCGGGACATACGGACCGGGTAGTCGGAACAGCAACATGCGTGCCGTCGCGTTCCGGCCACTGCCCGCTGGCCCGGTCAGCAGGACACAACCGTTGCCCGCCAACGTCTCCCAGGCTTCGTTGTAGTTCGACGGCTCGACGAACCGGCGCAACAGCCACCGCTGCTCGTCCAGCGCGACCGCACGCAGGGCCCGCGCGCCGGCCCGCGCCCACACGAACTGGTTGTACTGATCGCCACTGCCGGTGTGGACAGGGACAATGGGCGCGGCGGCGGTCATCGCCCGTCGGCTTCCGGCTTCGGTTCACCGCCGTAGCTGTTCCCGACGTGCCCGACGTTGCCGACCGTGTTGAACTGCCGGCCGCTGCCGAAGTGCGTGTTGTGCTGCACGTTGCCGGTCACATTCCCTTGTGCGGCAACGGGTTTCGGTTCACCGGCCGCGTCGGCGTCGACGAGACCGGGCACGACGTCGACCAGCTTGTCGCCGATCTGGCGCAGGTCGCGTTCGGCGTTGCGAATGTCCAGCCGGAGGTACTGGCAGTCGGCGAGGCGCGCGAGCCGGTTGGGCAGATCGACCCGACGAAGGCGTTCGGCGCGGCCGACCAGGATCGGCACCACCGGGATGTCGGCGTCGAACGCGGCGAGGATCTCCTTGCGAATCCAGTCGTCGTCGCGGTCGAGGGCGTTGTGGCCGTGCTCGTCGGTGAAACTGAGCCAGCTCACGCCGATCACGGCGAGCAGGACCGAGCTGGCGCCGACCGCCGCGAGCAGTTCCTGCGGGTAGTCGGCGCCGGGCTTGATCGACTTGCTGGCCAGGAAGATGTGGTCGGACCCGAACCGGCGGGAGAGTTCCCGCTCGATCATGGTCGCGCAGGTCCCCTCGTCCCCGGTGCGGTAGTTCACGAAGACCTCGGACACGGCAAGGACGTTACCTTCTCCGAACCACTGATTCCGTGACAGAAAGTCGTCATCTTGACGCATCAAGTGAGCCTGCCTTATCGTTTCAGACGTTCACGATCAGAAACGCAGTTCATGTACAGGAACGGCCGTTCAGAGTCGTCCAGAGAGGCACGACATGCCGAGATACAGTGGTTTCCGCTGGTGGATCGGTTCGTTCGCCACAGCGCTCCTGCTCACCGCAGCCACAGCCACCACCGCGCCCGCCGCGACACAAGTGATCACCATTGATCAGACCCAGGCCGGCCCGGCGTTTTCCACAGCTTCACTGGGGTTCTCGTTCGAGGCATTTGACCTTTCGTTACCCAATTTCGCCAATGGCGATCTCGGGCAGTATTTGAAGACCCTCGGTAGTTCGACCGTCCGCATCGGGGGCAACACCGTCGACCAGACGTTCTGGACGTCGAAGGGCGAGACGGCGCCGTCCTGGTCGACGGCCACGATCACGCCGGCCGACCTGACGGCACTGGGCAATCTGGCCAGGGCCAGCGGCTGGAAGGTGATCCTGGGCGTCAACCTCAAGCACCTCGACGCCGCCCGCGCGGGTGACGAGGCAGCGCACGCCGTCACCGCGCTCGGATCGTCGTTGCGCGCCATCGAGATCGGTAACGAGCCGGACCTCTACCCGCAGTACTCCAGCAACACGAACCAGTTCTTCACCGACTTCCAGTCCTACGTCGCGGCGATCAACAAGGCGGCCCCCGGCGTGGCGATCGTCGGCTCGGACGCGGCCGGCGCGCCCAACGGCTCGTTCCAGAACGCGTTCGCCAGCAAGGAGAAGGCGCTCGGCCACCCGAACATCGCCGAGCTGACCGGCCACTTCTACCCGCTGGTCTCCAACACGTGCGGCGGCAACCCGACCATCAGCGACCTGCTCGGCACGACCACCCGCAACGCGGAGAAGGCGGTCGCCGACAATATGGTGACGCAGGCGAAGAACGTCGGCGTGCCAGGCGTGTTCGACGAGGGCAACTCGGTGGTCTGCGAGGGCCAGCAGGGCGTCAGCAACGTGTACGCGTCGGCGTTGTGGGAGATCGACGACCAGTTGGTGATCTCGCGCGAGGGCGCCGCCGGCGACTACGAGCACGGCACCGTCGTGCAGTGCGGTTCGGCCAAGCCGCTCTACATGTTCTACACCCCGCTGTGCGCGGCGACCGCCGCCGACGCGACGGCGGGAAACGTGGTGGCGCAACCGGAGTACTACGGCATGGCGGCCGTGCAGCAGATCGGCGACGGCACGTTCGTCGGCGTCGACAACCCGGTATGGGCGACCCTGCGCGGCTACGCGATCACCCACCCGAACGGCACCCTGACCGTGGTACTGGACAACCTGCGGGACTCGGCCAGCAACGGAGCGACGACGGTGCAGTTGGCACTCGGCGGCACCTACCACTCCGGTACCAGGGTGAACCTGACCGCCGGCAGCCTGACCGCGACCACCGGCATCACGCTCGGCGGCCAGACGGTGGCAGCCAACGGCACCCTGCACGCACCGACAACCACCCCGGTGACTGTCAACGGCACCACGCTGAACGTCACGGTTAACGCGGGCAGCGCGGCTTTCCTGACCCTGTCGCACTGACGCCCTGTGTCATCCGGCGTCCCGGAGTGATGGCTCCGGGACGCCGTTCGTCCACGGGTGAGCGGCGCCGGAATCAGGCGTCGTAGTCGACCGTGACCTGGTCCGTTGTCGGGAGGGACTGGCACGTCAGTACGAAACCGGCGTCCAGTTCATGCTGTTCCAGGGCGTAGTTGCGGCGCATCCGCACCGAACCCGCCGTCACCTTCGCCCGGCAAGTGCCGCACACGCCGCCCTTGCACGCGAACGGCAGGTCCGCGCGCACCCGCTGCGCGGCGTCCAGAATCGGCTGATCGGACGGCAGGGTCAGCGTGGTCGCCCTGCCGTCCAGCACGACGGTGACCTCGCTGGCCGGGCCGTCGGACGCCGACTCGTCGTGCCGGACCGGCTCCGGCGGCGGTTCGTCCACATAGAACAGTTCGCGATGCACCCGTTCGGCCGGCACGCCACGCGCCGCCAGCACGTCCCGCGCCGACGACACCAGGCCGAACGGCCCGCACAGCCACCAGTGGTCCACGGCATCAGCGGGCAGGAAGGCGTCCACCAGCAGGCCGAGCCGCTCGGCGTCCAGCCGGCCGGAGAACAGCTCGACGTCCCTTGGCTCCCGCGACAGAACGTGCACCAACTGCAACCGATCCAGGTAGGCGTTCTTCAGGTCCGCCAGTTCCTCGGCGAACATCACGGTGTCCGTGCGCCGGTTGCCGTACAGCAGGGTGACCCGGTTGTCCGCATTCGCCGCCAGCAGCGTCGCCGCGACCGACAGCACCGGCGTGATGCCGGAACCGGCCGCGATCAGCGCGTGCCGGCCGGGCACGTCGACGTCCGGCGTGAAGGTGCCCAGCGGTGGCAGCACGTCGATCCGGTCGCCGATCGCCGCGTCCCGCACCAGCCAGGACGAGAACAGGCCGCCCTCGACCAGCCGCACCCCGACCCGTGGCGCGGCACCGACCGCGGCACAGATCGAGTACGAGCGACGTTCCTCGCCCCTGCGCAACGTCAGGTACTGGCCGGCACGGAACGCGAAGACGTCGGCCAGCTCTGGCGGCACGTCGAACGTGACGGCGACCGCGTCCTCGCACAGCCGCTCGATCCGGGCGATGGCCAGTGAGTGGAAGACCGCGGATCGCCGGGAGGCGGTGTCCGCCAGCGCGCTCGCCACTACAGCTCCTTGATGTGCTCGAAGGGCTCCGCGCACGCCAGGCAACGGCGCAGCGCCTTGCACGCGGTCGCGCCGAACCGGGACAGTTCCTCCGTGTCGGCGGAACCACAGCGCGGGCAGCACACGCGCGCCACCGGCGGACGCAATGTCAACGGCACCGGACCAGAATGCCGGTCGACCGGACCCGGCGGGGCGATGCCGTACTCGACGAGCTTGCGCCTGCCGTCCTCGCTGATGAAATCACTTGACCACGCCGGTGACAGCTCGGTCCGCACCCGCACCCGGTCGAATCCCGCTGTGTGCAGCGACCGGATCAGGTCCATCCGCATCGTTTCCATTGCCGGACAACCACTGTAGGTCGGCGTGATCGTGACGACGATGCCGTCCGCGTCTGCTGCGACGTCCCGCAGCACGCCGAGATCGGCCAGCGTCAGCACCGGCAGCTCCGGATCGAGCACCGATGCCGCGACCTGTCGGGCCAGCGCCAGGTCCATCACCACACCGCCTGCGGATGCGACCGCGCGATGTGCTGGAGTTCGGCCAGCAGGTAGCCCAGCGCCGTGGTGTGCACGCCGTCCCGGCCGGTCCGCCCGCTGACACCGGCCATCGCCGGCACCTCGGGCCGTCGCAGGCGAGCCGCCGCGAACACCCGGTCCAGCACGTCGTCCAGTTCGGCCGCGACCGGCGCCGGATCGAGCAGGTCGGACGGGTGCGGCGCGCACAGTTCCGGCACCAGCGGCCAGATCGCGGCGAAACCGGCCCGCATCCGTTCGGCGGACAGGGCGGTGCCGTCGCCGAGGCGGATCGTCCACTGGGCGGCGTGGTCGCGGTGATAGGCCAGTTCCTTGATGCCCTTCGCCGCTATCGCGGACAGCACCGGATCGGCCGTGTCCGTCAGTCGCGCGAAGATCGCCAGACGCCAGCTCGCGAAGACCAGCAGCCGGGCGATCGTCATGGCGAAGTCACCGGCCGGGCCGGGGCCGGTGTCGATCTCGGCCAGCCGGACGTTGCGGAAGTCCAGTTCGTCCCGGAAGTACGCCAGCGCGTCCTCGGCCGGAACGTGCGCGGGCGCCGCTGTCGGTCGGATTGACGGGTCGGCCTCGGCGGCTCGCGTGTAGAGCAGGCGGGCCTGACCGAGCAGGTCCAGCGCGATGTTCGCCAGCGCGACGTCCTCCTCCAGCTCCGGCGCCCACGAGCACCAGGCCGAGAGCCGCTGCGCCATCACGAGCGCGTCGTCGCCGAGCAACAGGCAGTAGGCGGCCAGTTTCGGCGCATCGACACCATCGGGGACAGCATGGTCCACATCGGACAGTATGTCGACGAAACCGGTGCCGTAGGCCCAGTGCGTCTCGTCGTTGTCCTCGACCAGCGACTCGTAGGCGTTGTCGAACGACATCACGGCCTCACAGGTGCGGTACGTCGTCGGGGATCTGGTAGAACGTCGGGTGCCGGTAGACCTTGTCGGCGGCCGGAACGAAGAACGGGTCCTTCTCGTCCACTGTGGACGCCGTGATCGCGGCGGAGGGTACCACCCAGATGCTGACGCCCTCGTTGCGCCGGGTGTAGAGGTCACGCGCGTTGCGAACGGCGAGTTCGGCATCCGGCGCGTGCAGCGAACCGACGTGCACGTGGTTCAGCCCGCGCTTGCCACGCACGAACACCTCCCACAACGGCCATTCCGACGTCATGCGATCGCCTCCCGTTGCTCGGCCGCGTGCGCCTCCCGTTGCTTGGCGGCGTGCGCGAGCGCCGCCTCACGGACCCACGCGCCGTCGTCGTGCGCCTGCCTGCGGTGCGCGATCCGCTCGGTGTTGCACGGGCCGGCACCGGCCAGGACCTGCTTGAACTCGGTCCAGTCCGGCTGGCCGAAGTCGTGCGTGCCGCGCTCCTCGTTCCACCGCAGCTCGGGGTCGGGCAACGTGACGCCCAGCGCCTGCGCCTGCGGCACGGTCATGTCGACGAAGCGCTGCCGCAGCTCGTCGTTGGTGTGCCGCTTGATTCGCCAGCGCATCGACTGCGCGGTGTTGGGCGAGTCGGCATCGGGCGGCCCGAACATCATCAGCGACGGCCACCACCACCGATCCGTCGCGTCCTGGACCATCTCGCGCTGG
>DATBDL010000427.1:0-13653 GCA_036269975.1 Pseudonocardiaceae bacterium
TGTCGCGCGGCTGACGATCGCCGAGCGGGCACTAGACTCCTCGCGGTGCTCACGATGCAGGACGCGCTGCTCGCGCTGACCAGATACTGGATCGACCGCGGTTGCCTGATGACGCAGCCGTTCAACACCGAGGTCGGCGCCGGCACGCTCAATCCGGCGACCATGCTGCGCGTACTGGGTCCGGAGCCGTGGCACGTCTGCTATGTCGAGCCGAGCGTCCGGCCGGATGACGCGCGTTACGGCGAGAACCCGAACCGCCTCCAGACGCACACCCAGTTCCAGGTGATCCTCAAGCCGGACCCCGGCGACCCGCAGGAGTTGTACCTGGGCAGCCTGGCTGCGATCGGCATCGACATCAAGGCCCATGACGTTCGGTTCGTGGAGGACAACTGGGCGTCGCCGGCCACCGGCGCGTGGGGCCTTGGCTGGGAGGTCTGGCTGGACGGGCTGGAGATCACCCAGTTCACGTACTTCCAGCAGGCCGGCGGCGCGACGCTGGACCCGGTGTCGGTCGAGATCACCTACGGCGTCGAACGCATCATGATGGCGCTGCAGAACGTCGATCACTTCCGCGACATCGCCTACGCGCCCGGCCTGTCCTACGGGGAGGTGTTCGGCCAGGCCGAGTACGAGATGAGCCGCTACTACCTCGACGACGCGGACGTCGACGCCACCAGACGCCTGTTCGAGGAGTACGCGGCCGAGGCACGGCGGATGCTGGACGCACGGCTGCCGGTGCCGGCGCACTACCAGGTGCTCAAGTGCTCGCACGCGTTCAACGTGCTGGACGCGCGGGGCGCTGTGTCGACGACGGAGCGGGCGCGGGCGTTCGGCCGGATGCGGACGCTCTCCCGTGAGGTGGCGCGGTTGTGGCAGGAGCGGCGGGCCGAACTCGGGCATCCGCTCGGCAGGTACGAGCCGGCGTCGACCGCCGTGGCGCGGGCGAAGGTCCCGGATGTCGACCAGGAGCGGACGTTCCTGTTCGAGATCGGTGTGGAGGAACTGCCGCACGCCGAGGTGACCAGGTCGGCGCCGCGGGTCCGGGAAGCCGTCGTGGCGGGTCTTGCCGCGACCCGGCTGCGGCACGGTGATGTGCGGTCGTACGCGACGCCGCGTCGGATCGTGATCGTGGTGTCCGACGTGTCGCCGCGCGAACCGGATGCCGAGCGGACCGTGCGCGGGGCACGGGCGTCGATGGCGTTCGACGCCGCGGGCCAGCCGACCAAGGTGGCGATCGGCTTCGCCCGCGGTCAGGGTGTCGACGTCGACGACCTGGTGCGGGTGGACGTGCAGGGCGTCGAACACATCGCCGTGGTCCGGACCGATGTCGGGCGGCCGGCGTTCGACGTGCTGTCCAGGGTGCTCGGGCAGGTGGTCACGGAACTGCGTGCGGACAAGAACATGCGGTGGCGCGATCCGGCGCTGTCCTACTCCCGGCCGGTTCGGTGGCTGCTGGCGCTGCTGGACGAGTTCGAGGTGCCGATCGCGGTGTCGGCACTGGCTAGCGGCCGGACCACCAGGGTGTTCAGGACTTCCCGCGCGCCGGTGGTCACGGTCCCGACCGCACTGGACTACCCGGCTTTCCTTGCGACACACGGGATCGTGCTCGACGCCGCCGAGCGGCGGGCGCGGATCGTCGCCGACGCGACGGAACTGGCCGCGAGCGTCGGCGGCACGGTGGACGTCGTGGCGGAGGCGGCGTTGGTGGACGAGATCACCAACCTGGTCGAGTCGCCGACCGCGATCCTCGGCTCGTTCGCCGATCGGTACCTGGAGTTGCCGCCGGAGATCCTGACGACGGTGATGCGCAAGCACCAGCGGTACCTGCCGGTGCGCGACGCGGGGGGCGCGCTGATGCCGTACTTCGTCGCCGTGGCCAACGGTTCCTGTGATCCGGACGTGGTGCGGGCCGGGAACGAGAACGTGTTGCGGGCGCGCTACGAGGACGCGGCGTTCTTCTGGCGGGCCGACCTGCGCACCGAGCCGGAGACGATGAAGGCCGCCCTGGCGCGGCTGTCGTTCGAGGAGCGGCTCGGCTCGATGGCTGACCGTGCGGACCGGATCGCCGGAATCGCGTTGCGGCTGGCGGCATCGGTGTCGCTGACCGAAACGGATCGGTCGACGCTGGCGCGGGCGGCACGATTGGCCAAGTTCGATCTCGGGTCGCAGATGGTGATCGAGCTGACGAGCCTCGCCGGGACGATGGCGCGGGAGTACGCGCTGCGGGCCGGTGAGCCGGCGGCGGTGGCGGTCGCGCTGTACGACATGGAGTTGCCGCGCACGGCGGGCGACCGGTTGCCGGTGAGCGTGCCGGGGGCGTTGCTGGCGTTGGCGGATCGGCTGGACCTGCTGGCCGGGCTGTTCGCGGTCGGCGCGAGCCCCACGGGCAGCTCGGACCCGTTCGGGTTGCGGCGGGCCGCGCTGGGCGTGGTGGCGATCCTGCGTGCGGTGCCGGCGGTGCGTGCGGTGACGCTGAGCGCCGGGCTGGCCGCCGCCGCGCAAGAACTGCGTGTCGACGTGCCGGCGGCGGCGCTGGCGGACGCGCGGGACTTCGCAGTCCGCCGCTACGAGCAGCAGTTGATCGATGCCGGGCATGATCATCACTTCGTGTCCGCCGTGCTGCCGTTGGCCGACGCGCCCGCGCTCGCCGACGAGACCCTGGCCGAGCTGGGGCGGCGCGGCGGGAGCGCCGAGTTCGCCGAACTGGTCGCCGCGTTGCAGCGGGTGCGGCGGATCGTGCCGTCGGACGCGGTGGTGGGGCGGAACGCGGAGCTGCTGACGGAACCGACGGAACTGGCGTTGGCGGACGCGTTGCGCAAGGTGGCCGGCGAGCAGCCGACCGCGTCACTGGCCGGCTTCGCCGACGTGGCGATGGCGTTGGTCGGACCGATCAACGAGTTCTTCGACGGCGTACTGGTGATGGCGGAGGATCGCGACGTCCGGGCGGCGCGGTTGGGCTTGCTGGCCGGGGTGCGGGATCTGGCGGCCGGGGTACTCGACTGGTCGGCGTTGCCCAGGTCCGCCTGAAGGAGGTCAGGCCGACTGGCGGACCACCAGGTCCGTCGGCAGCGTCATCTTCGGCTCGATGTCGTCGCCGGCGACGAGGCGCAGTAGCTGGCGGGCCATCTGGCGGCCGATCTCGATGATCGGCTGGCGGACCGTTGTCAGTGGCGGATCGGTGTACTGGGCCCGCGCGATGTCGTCGAAACCGATGACCGCGATGTCGTCCGGCACCCGCCGGCCGGCCTGGCGCAGGGCCTGTAGCGCGCCGTCGGCCATCAGGTCCGATGCCACGAACACCGCGTCCAACCGCGGATCGTCCTCCAGTAGCTGGCGCATCGCCGTGTAGCCGGAGTCCAGGGTGAAGTCGCCGACGGCGACGATCGAGCGGCGGGTCGAATCGCGCAGCGCGTTGCGGTAGCCGGTGAGGCGGTCTATCCCGCCGATCATGTCCTGCGGGCCGGCGATGGTGGCGATCCTGGTGCGGCCCGCGGTCAACAGGTGGCGGACCGCGGCTTCCGCGCCGCCCACGTTGTCGACGCCGACGTAGGGCGGCGACATCGGGCCCAGGGACCGCTCGTTGCAGACCACCGGGATGCCGATCCGCGTGAGCGCCGCCGGCAGTGGGTCGGCGCCGTGCAGTGACGCCAGCATCACTCCGTCCACGTGGTGGGCGGCGACCGAACGCTCGATCCGGGCGTGGCTGGCCGCCGAACCGGCCAGCATCAGCACCAACTGCTTGTCCGCCAGTTCCAGTTGCTGGCTGACGCCCTGGATGACGCCGGGGAAGAACTGGTCGTCCGAGAAGACCCTGGTGGTGGTTTCGGGAAGTACCAGTGCGATCAGGTCGGTGCGCTGCGTGACCAACGTCCGTGCCGCATGGTTGGGGACGTAGCCCAGCTCTTCCACCGCGCGCCGCACGGATTCCGCGCTGGTCGGCGTGACCGGCATGCCGTTCACCACACGCGACGCGGTCGCCCTTGACACCCCCGCCCGTGCCGCGACGCTGTCCAGGGTGGGCCTGCCTCGGCCCGTTGACGCCCTGCTCATGACTGTCCCTTCGGTTTCCGCCCAAACCCAGCGCCCCCTCTCCCCGCTGAGAGCGCTTACCCCGGAGCCTAGATGGCCGTCTGTCCGATGTCCGCCATTAGGGTCGGATGTCGGGCAACCGAGATTTTCTGCATCGATTTTTAACCGCTCACCTCGCTGTTCCGGAACCGAAACCATCTGGTCTGAACCGGTTCCGGCGACTCTTCGACGGTGTCGTTCCGGCAGGTCGGGCCCCGTGTAAGGGTCTTGACACCCCTCGCTGTCCGGATCACCCTACGGCCTGAGAGCGCTCTAACCCAGTGCGATCCGAGCTTCACCCGAAGGTGCTGGTCGACCAGCCGCGCGTTCCCGCGGCCGTCCCGGCACTCCCGGTGTGGCGCGGCCGGCCCGGTTCCCGGTCGCGCCACACCGGATGAAGCTCACCGTCCATAGTGGACGGCTACGGTGAGAGCTCCCGCAGCCCTTCGAGAATGCGGCCCAGCATGTCCTGTTCGGTCGCGACTTCGGCACCGTGGATGGCGACCATGCCGTCGGCGACGAGATCGCTCAGCAGCACCAGCAGGGTCGGGACGGGGATGGTGGGAACGGTGGCCGCGAGATCGGCCACGGTGACCGGCTTGACCGCGTGCTCGTAGATCGCCTGGCACTCCGGCAGCAGGTCCACGGCGCGGTTCGGGTCGTAGTGCGGCACGGTGACACGCGTGTCCATGGTCAGCTCGTGTGCCGGCCGGACTCGGCCTCCCGTGATCGCGTACGGACGTACCCGGCTGGCGCGCATCACGGGCCGCCGACACGCCGCCCGCTGACGACCCGGCGCAGGTCGGCGCGTAACTGCGGGGTGAGCGCGTGGCCGGCCGTGCGCACGAACTGGGTCATCTCGTAGCCCACCGTCTTCATGTCGCAGCTCGACGACGTCAGCACGCACAGCCCGGCGCTGCGCCCGATCATCATGAACAGCAGATATCCCTGGGCGAGGCGGATCACGATCTGGTCCGGATGCCCACGCTCGAACAGCGACGCCGCGTTGCCGGCAAGGCTGAGCAGCGCGCTGGCGATCGCGGAGAGCTGTTCCGCCCTGTCTCCCGGCATCGAATCCGACGCGACCAGCGGGAACCCGTCCGCGGACAGCACGAGCGCGTGGTCGGCGCCGGGCACGCGACGCACGAAACCGTTGATCAGCCACGCGAAATCCCGCGCGCTGGTCGGAGCGGGATCACTCACCGCCGACATCATCTCCCTCGCTGTTCTCGATTCTGGCCGCCCGCTCACCGTCGGCGAGCGCCACCAGGTCGGCCATGAACTGCCCGCGATCCGGCAGTGGTTCGACCACCGACAGCTCGGGCGTGCGTCGCTTGCGCGGAATGCGGCGCGGCAGGCCGCCCGCAGTGGTCCGGACCACTGATTCGGCGGGCATCACCGTCAGCGGGCTCTCTCGTACCAGACCGGCCGGCAGCAGTGCCGATGCCGTCGTGCCGTGTGGCGCGTGTCGTCCGAACCGGACCTCGATCCCGTGCCGCAGCGCCAGCCGCCGCACCACGGCCAGCCCGATGCCGCCGCCGTCGTCGGATTCGGCATTCAGCTCGGCCAGTCGCTCGTCGGACAGCCCGACACCCTCGTCCTCGACGCGGACCAGGACTGAGCCCTTCTCGGTCAGGTGCGCGCTGACGACCACCGTGGACTGCGACTGGATCGTGGCGTTGTCCAGCAGTTCGGCCAGCAGCCGGCTCACGTCGTCCGCGGCGGACCCGACGACGGCCAGCGCGGCCACCCGGCCGATCGAGACCCGCTGGTAGAACTCGATCGAGGACAGCGCGGCGCGGATCGTGCCCAGCAACGGTGTCGCTTCGTGGCGGGCGTCGCCGCCGTCCTCGCCGGAGAGCACACGCAGGGCTTCCGCGTTGCGGCGCAACCGGGTCGCCAAGTGGTCCAGACCGTAGAGGGTGGCCAGCTTGTCCGGGTCGCGTTCCACCGCCGCCAGTTGTTCCAACCGGGTCAGCAGGGTGTCGATCAGGTCCAGGTCGCGCCGCACGATGGTGGTGCACGCACCGGCGAGGCTGTCGGCCACCGCGCGCTCGGGCGTCGGTGCCGGTGGTGGGGGAGTGTCCGGGTTGAGTATCTGGGCCGCCGCCGATCGCGCCCGGTCGATCAGGTTTCCCTGGCCCCGGTAGGAGTCGATCAGCGATCGTGCCCGGCCCGTCATGCCGGCTCGCCGGATCTGTCGCTGCTGCGCACGTTCGAGACCGTACCGATTCACCGGCCTCGGTCAACCCCAGTCGATGCGCCGAAGGGGCCGAATGGGGCAGGCTCGCGCATGTCGACCCGGAGGAGAGCGATGACGACCCACCGACGACCAGGCCAAATGGTCTGGACCGATCAGCCGATCCGCGATCTGGACGCCGAGGATCTGGCGGCCTGCGTCGCGCTGGCCGAGAGTCGTGACTGGCAGCCGGAGCACCACAAGTGGCGACTGTTGTTGACGGCCGGAACCGGTTACGGCATCGACGATCCGGCCGGTGGCTTCGCCGGTGTCGTCGTGTGCACGCGGTTCGGCGCCGCGCTGGCCGGCATCGGCATGATGCTGGTGGCCGCCCAGCACGAACGCCAGGGCATCGGCGGCCACCTGATCCGCCACGTGATCGCCAACGCCGGTAGCGACACCATCTGGCTCACCGCGACCGGCTACGGCCGGCCGCTCTACGAACGGCTCGGCTTCCGCGCGGTCGACACGTGCACCCAGTACGTCGGCGAGTTCGACGGCGACGGATCGCCGGTCCGGTCTCGTCCGGTGACGCCGAAGGACGTGCCGGCGATCGAGGCCATGGACGCCGACGAGTTCGGTGGCGACCGGGCAGACCTCCTGCGGGGGATACCGGAGTTCGCCGACCAGTTCCGGCTGGTCGACGGCCCGGCCGGGCCGTCGGGATTCGGTGCGGCGTGGCGGAGCACGGACAACACGATCATCGGCCCCGTTGTGGCCGACGACATCGACACGGCCCGCGTGTTGCTGGCCGACCTGGCCGCCGGCGTGACCGGCCCGGTCCGGTTGGACCTGCTCGGCAGCCGGCCGGCGCAGTTCGGCTGGGCCGAGGCGCGCGGCCTGCGGCCGGTCGGGACCACCACCGTGATGATCATCGGCCCGGACCTGCCAGGTGATCGGCAGCGGTTGTTCAACCCGTTCATGGTCGCGATGGGGTGATGATGGTGGGGTGCGTCCAGGAGTGTGGTGGGGTGGCCTGAGCCGTCCCCGGCGGGTGTTCACGACGGCTGTCGCGGCTGTGGTGCTGGTCGTGGTGGGTGTGGTCGGGGTTCGGCTGGCGACGGGATCGTCGCCGTCGCCGACCGGACTGCCGTCGCAGGCGACGCCAGGAACTGTGTTGCTCGTCCCCGGTTACGGGGGCAACACCGCCGCGCTGACGACGTTGGCCGGCCGGTTGCGGGCAACGGGGCGGGTGGCGGACGTCATCTCACTGCCCGGTGACGGCACCGGTGACCTGCTGGCCCAGGTCGACACGCTGAACGCCGCCGTCGACAACGCGCTGGCCGGGGGCGCCGCATCGGTGGACGTCGTCGGCTACTCGGCCGGTGGCCTGGTGACGCGGTTGTGGGTGGCGCGGGACGCAGGCGAGCACCGGGCGCGCCGCGTGGTCACGCTGGGCGCGCCGCTGCACGGCACCCAACTCGCCGCTGCCGGCGCCGCCCTGGTGCCGGGGGTGTGTCCGTTGGCGTGTCAGCAGTTGGTGCCCACCAGCGCGTTGCTGCGCGGCGTCGACGCGCAGCCGTTGCCGGCCGGCCTGCCGTGGCTCTCGCTGTGGACCGAGGACGACCAGACCGTCACGCCACCGGACTCGGCGCGGCTGGCCGGTGCGGTGAACGTGCCGGTCCAGACGATCTGTCCCGGCGTGCAGGTGTCGCACAGCGACCTGCCGTCCAATCCGCTGGTCACCGGGATCGTGTTGGCGGCGTTGAACAGTCCGGTGCTCAGCGCGCCTGCGCCGACCCAGTGCCAGGCGTTGACGGCGGTCGGCCGGGCTAGCTCGTGACGTCCTTGCTCGCCATGTTCGCCCATGCCGCGCCGAAGAACACGATGACGTAGCAGACCTGCGAGAACAGGCCGCGTTCGATGTTGTGCCAGAAGATGGGCGCTCGGAAGAAGTCGATCCAGGACAGCCAGTAGTTCGTCGGCAGGTACGGCTTCACCGGGTTGGCCGCGTCCAGCGTCGCGAGGATCTCGCTCGTGATCAGCAGGGCCAGCGTGCCCAGCGCCGCGCCGATGCCGGACACGGTGAACGTCGAGAAGAACAGCGCGATCACGCCGACGCCGACCATCGACAGCACGATGTAGCCGATCGCCGCCAGCAGTCGCATCGCCAGATCGAACGGCGTCAACGCGCTGCCGGACAACGACGTCACGCCGCCCGGCTGCCCGACCGCCGCCGCCTGCCCGACGCCGAACAGCCCGACACCGGTGAAGTACGCCGTCGCCACGACGAACCCGATCGCCACGATGACGAACACCGCGATGCAGATCAGCTTCGCCACCAGCAGCCGACCGCGGCCGACCGGACGGATCAGCAGGTAGCGCAGGGTGCCGTGGGCCGCCTCGCCGGCAACGGCGTCACCGGCGAACGTGGCGACCGCGATCGGCAGGAAGATCGGCAGCACCAGCGCGAGCGCGGCTGCCGGGTACAGCGACCCGTTGCGCTCGACGGCGGACAGGAACGCGGCGCCCTGGCCGGGCGGTGGCGTGATGTGCGTCGTGGCCAGGAAGACGGCGACCACGAACGGCAGCGCGCACAACAGCGCGACGCTGACCCACATCCGAGGACGCAGGATCAGTTTCCGCAGTTCGACCGCGATCACACGACACCACCGATCTCACGTGTCCGCACGCGTTGGCCGGTCATACCGCATCGCCGACGTCGATCCGGTGGATCACGGGCTCGTCGTCGGCGAGCCGGTCGGAGCCGTGCCCCGTCACCTCGAACACGACCTGTTCCAGCGTCCGCCGTTCCAGGTTGATCTCGCGCACGGCCACGCCGCCGCCGACGAGCCGTGCGTTCAACGCGGCCGGGTCGGCGGCCCTGATCACCAGTCGGCTGCCCTCGCGCACCTCGACCTGGCCGTCCAGCATCGCGACGGCCGCCGCCGGATCGGGCGTGTCGACGACGACCCGACCGGTCGGCGCGTGCAGCGAAGCCAGGTCGTCCTCCAACACCAGCCGGCCGCTGTCGACGATGCCCACCCTGTCGCACAGTTCGTCCACTTCGGACAACAGGTGGCTGGACATGAAGATCGTGGTGCCGAAGGAGTTCAGTTCCAACAACAGGTCCCTGATCTCCCTGATGCCACGCGGGTCGAGGCCGTTGGTCGGCTCGTCCAGGATCAGCAGGGTGGGATGCCGCAGCAGGGCGGCGGCGATGCCGAGCCGCTGGCGCATGCCGAGCGAGTACGCCCGCACCGGCCGCCGGTCGATGCCGGCGAGGCCGACCCTGGCCAGCGCCTCCTCGATCCGGTCCCGGCGATCCCCGCGGCTCGAACCGGGACCGGCCGCGTCGATCATCGACAGGTTCGTCCGGCCGGACAGGTGCGGGATCGCGGCCGGGCCCTCCACCAGCGCGCCGACCATCGGCAGCGCCTTGCGGACCTGTTTGGGCACCTCGTGGCCGAGTAGTTCGATCTCGCCGCTGGTCGGGTAGACGAGGCCGAGCAGCATGCGCACCAGCGTCGTCTTGCCCGATCCGTTCGGACCGAGGAAGCCGTAGCGGTCGCCCGCGCGCACCACCATGCTCACGCCGTCGACGGCGAGTGTCGATCCGAACCGTTTGGTCACCGACCTGGTGACGATCAGATCGCTCATCCGAACGGCCTACGTATCGTGGCGAGCTCGATGGCGGCCTCCTGCAGGGCGGTCTGGTCCACGAAGCCGGCCACCAGGTACGTTCGCCGGCCGAAACCGACCTGTTCGACCAGTACGGTCAGCAGCGGAATCTTGATGAGTACGGCCCGCCCTCTCGCTACGGTGACCGGGATGCCCCCGGCCTTGGTCATGGTGTCGATCGCCGACGACCCGACGTTGCGCGGCAGCGGCAGCACCACGAACGACGCGAGACCGTCGCCGTAGCGGCCGACGCTGGGCAGGCCGGGTAGCTGTGGCTGCCGTGCGTAGCCGTCCAGCGCTGTCGGCAGGCCGAACCGGCTGACCTGGCCGATCGCCCGCAGGAGGTCCGGCGCCGGCGCGACGCTCACGCCGCCGGCCGCCTCGATCGGCGGGCTGAGCGTGCCGTCGTCAGGGTTCGTGCGGTCGAAGTCCATGAACTGGCTGGTCAGGATCGGCTTGGCCGCCCCGCGCGCCGTCACCTCGACCCGCAGCGGGATGCCGCTGTCCGGGTCGGCCCAGATGTCGACCTGGCCGATCGTGGTGGCCGCGTCGGTCGGGCGCAGCCGCAGGCCCGCCGCGGTGACCCCGGCGATCCGCCGGGTCGGCAGGCTCACCACGGGGTCGACCGGGTCCATCGAGAGAATGCGTCGCGCCAGGTCGCCCGGCACCAGGTCGCCCGCTCGCGGCAGTCGGATCGGCTCGTCGCCGACGACCTCCGTCAGCAGGTTGCTGGCGTAGTCCCAGGTGTAGACGCCGCCGGGGGTCTGGTAGACGTCGCGCTCGCCGATCGTGTCGATCACGTCGACCCGGTTGAGGCTCGGCGACCGGTACCAGACCCGCATGTCGGTCAGGCCGCTGAGCAGGCTGGTCACGTCGCTGAAATCGGGCAGGCTGGGCAGGCCGAGTTCGGCCTGGGAGCGGACGTAGCCGGTGTAGGGCTCGTCGGCGGACGCGACGATGCGTTCCCGTAGCACGCCGGCAGCGGGCTCGCTGCCGGAGATAGGCAGGCTGGCCACGATGCTCGGAATCGAGACCAGGACCGCCGCGGTGACCGCCACGAGCGCCCACCTGACCATCGCCGCACGCCGTAGGACCGTCATCGCCTTCCTTCGCTAGCTGCCGTACCTCTCTTATACAGTTCGGCAATGGGGGCCGGTGTGAGGTCGACGACCCGCCCACGGGACTGCCCCGGTTATCCGAGGCTCTGGACCGCGAGCACGGTGTCCGATTTCGGCTCCTACATCACGGCACTCGCGCTGTCGCTGTTGCTGGTCAAGACGCTGAACGCGTCGGCGGCCGAGGTCGGGTTGGTCAACGCGGCGCGCTGGGTGTCGTACCTGTTGTTCGGATTGCTCGTCGGGGTGTTCGTGGACCGACGACGCCGGCTGCCGCTGCTGGTTGCCACGGACATCGGCAGTGCGGTGTTGCTGGGCGTGATTCCGGTCCTGGCGGCTGTCGGTGGGCTCAGCGTGCCGGTCGTGATCGCGCTGATGGTGCCGTTCGGGCTGTTGTCGCTGGTCAACGACGCCGCCAGCATGTCGTTCCTGCCGCGCCTCGTCCCGCCGCCCGCGTTGGAGACGGCCAACGTGCAGTTGCAGCAGAGCGCTTCGGCAGCGCAGACCGCCGGCCCGCTGGTCGGCGGCGGCCTGGTCGCATGGCTGGGCCCACCACTGACGATCGTGGTCGACGCGGTGTCGTACCTGTTCTCGGGCTTGTTGTTGGCCACGATCCGGGTTGTCGAACCACCGCCTTCCTCGTCGCCGCGTCGACGTGTGTTCGTGGAACTGCGGGAGGGCGTGGCGTGGGTCTATCGGCACCCGATGTTGCGGCCGATGGCGTTGAGCACGCACGGCTGGTTCCTGTTCAACAGCATGCTGTTGACGGTGTTCGCGCCGTTCGCGGTCCGGGTCGCCGGCGTGTCGTCGTTCGGACTCGGTGTCGCGTACGCGGGCGCCGGGTTGGGCGGGGTGGTGGGCACGGCGGTGTCCGCGCGGGCGGGCCGGCTGATCGGTCCCGGCCGGACGGTCGTGCTGGCGCAGGCGTTGTTCCCGGTCGCGTTCACGCTGATCGTGCTGGCGCCGCATGGTGGTCCCGCGGTGGTGTTGGTGACGGCGGGGTTGTCGGTGTTCGGCTTCGCGGTCGGCCTCGGGAGCCCGATCGAGCAGACGTACCGGCAGGCGGTGACGCCGGATCGGTTGCAGGGCAGGATGGTCGCCACGATCCGGTCGTTCAACTGGGGAATGAACGCGATCGGCGGCCCGGTCGGCGGCGTACTCGCGGACACGATCGGCTACCGGCGGACGCTGTGGATCGGGACCGCCGGGGTGGCGGCGATGGCGGTGTGGCTGGGCTGCTCCCGCTTCCGCCGGATAACACTGGCCGACATGGTGCCCGCGCCGTCGCCGTCCGGCGGTGAGGTCAGCCGGCCCACTGGACCATGAGCACGTCAACGCGCCGCTGGTCCTCCAGAGTCAGGTAGACCACCTGGCCGTACGTGGTGAATGGCTGGACCTGTGCGCGCCATGACGTGGTGCTGGGCCGGGAATAGGTTCCGGGGTATTCTGTGTTCTCACAGGTAGTTGAACTTGCAACCACCTAGCGAGGAGGCGAAACGGTCATGGCTGCCGTTACCGCGGACACACTGACCCTGCCCAGGGTGACCAGCGCTGGTCTCGGTGACACCGAGCGCCAGGTGCTGGCCATCTCCACCGCGCCGTCGGGCTTCGAGGGCGAGGGATTTCCGGTGCGCCGGACGATGGCCGGCATCCGGTACGAGTACCTCGACCCGTTCATCATGATGGACCACATGGGCGAGGTGGACTACGCCGCTGGTGAGCCCAAAGGCACCAACTGGCACCCCCACCGCGGCTTCGAGACGGTCACTTACCTGATCGAGGGCCAGTTCGTCCACCAGGACAGCCACGGCGGCGGCGGTGTCATCACCGAGGGGGCCACCCAGTGGATGACCGCTGGCAGCGGGCTCCTGCACATCGAGACCCCGCCGGAGCAGCTCGTCGAGAACGGGGGGTTGTTCCATGGCTTCCAGCTCTGGGTGAACCTGCCAGCCAAGGACAAGTTCATCACGCCGGCCTACCAGCCGGTCGAGGCCAGCCAGGTCCTGCTGCTTGCCAGCTCGGACGCCGGTGCCCTGCTCCGCGTCATCGCGGGCAGCGTCGACGGGCACGTCGGTCCCGGATCCACCCACACGCCGATCACGCTGCTGCACGCCTCCATCGCGGCCGGTGCCCAGCTTTCGCTGCCGTGGCAACCTCAGTACAACGCGCTGGCCTACGTGATGGCCGGCGCCGGCACCGTGGGTGCCAAGGCGGAGCCGATCCATGCCGGTCAACTGGCCGTGTTCGGTGCTGGTGACCGGATCACGCTGGCCGCCGACGCCACCCAGGACAGCCGTACCACCTCGCTCGAGGTGATCATCCTCGGTGGCCAGCCGATCGGTGAGCCGATGGAGCACTACGGCCCCTTCGTGATGAACACCCGCGCGGAACTACAGCAGGCGCTCAACGACTACCAGGCCGGCCGCCTCGGTGTCGTGCCGCCGGACGCGATCATGCCGCACGTGGTCCGCTGAACTAGGCCGACCGCACTGTTGTGGACGCCACACCCAGCGACGGGTGCACCGCGGACAGTGTGATCGCGCCTGGCTGGCCGCGCTGGGTGCGGATCCAGACCGCGGCAGCGGCACCCGCTCCCTCGAAGTCCAGCGG
>DATBDL010000428.1:0-13477 GCA_036269975.1 Pseudonocardiaceae bacterium
AACGTCGACGGTTCCTACGGTTGGCGCGCCGTCCGCAACTTCTTCCGCAGTGTCTACTTCTCGCTACTCCTACGTGCCGCCCAGTTGACGATCGCCGTGCTGGTTCTCGACGTTCGGAACTACTTCTACGTCGGCATAGCCGCGACGCTCTGGTCCGCGTTCATCGCGATCTACGTGGCAATACCGCAGGCGATATTCAAGAACAAGTTCGAACTGGTCCGGAAGGACCGCCTCGACCAACTCGTGGCCCAGTTCAACGCGAGCGGCCTCGATACCGCTCACCCGACATCGGATACCGAAAGCTATCTCGTCGAGATCGAGCGCGTGCGCAAGGCGCGGATCAATCCGGTTGGCCTGGCCAAATGGGAGAGTTCCGGCTTCTTGATCGTCGTCCTGCTACCTGTGCTGCTCACGATCGTTCAGGTCGTCGCGACAGTCTGACCGTGGGCGGCCGCCGCTCGCGGTGCGCGGTGTCCACTGAGGAGGGTGTCAGCCGGCCAGGCTGCGGGGGGCCTGGGTCAGCACTATGCCGGCCGCGCCGCGTACCTCCGCTCGGTCGCCCAGCGCGCCCAGTACGACCGTGACCTGGCCGGCCGCCGCTGGTAGGGCGTTGTGCTGGATGCCCTGCCGGATCGGCGCCAGGATCAGCTCGCCCGCCACGGTCAGGTCGCCGCCGACCACGATCAGGGCCGGGTTGACCAGCGTGACCAGCGCCGCCAGTGCTCTGCCGACGGCCAGGCCGGCGTCCTCGATCGCTCGTCGGGTGCCCGCGTCGGCATCGGTGATCAGTTGTGGCAGGTCGGCCGGGGTGATCGGTTTCGCCCAGCTATTCGTCAGTAGCTGGGCGATCGCGGGTGGGCTGGCGACCGTCTCCAGGCAGCCCCGGTTGCCGCAGCGGCAGATCAGGCCGTTCGCGGCCGACGGCAGGTGGCCGATCTCGCCGACAAGGCCACCCGCTCCCAGCAGCAGTCGGCCGTCGGACACTATGCCGGCCCCGATGCCGGCGGACAGCCGGATGTACACCATGTCGTCGGTGCCCCTGCCGGCCCCGTACAGGCGTTCCGCGAGTGCTCCCGCGTTGGCGTCGTTGATGATCTGGGTCGTCATGCCGGTGCGGCGGCTCAGTTCCGCACCTGGCCGGATACCGCTCCAGCCGGGCATGATCGTGTCCGCGCGCAGCGTGCCGGTGCGACGGTCGACGGGGGACGCTATGCCGGCGCCGATCCCCAGCACCCGTTCGCGGTCGACGGCTGTCTCGTGCAGCGCTCGGTCCACGAGTTCCGCCACCAGTTCCAGCGTCAGCTCCGGCGCGTGGTCGACCTCGCGGGTCTCCGCGTGGTGCCACAGCGGGGTACCGGACAGGTCACACAGCGCCACCCCGACGTGCTGGTGCCCGATATCCGCACCGATGGCGTAACCGGCCGACGGGACCAGCGACAGCCAGTGCGCCGGCCGGCCGGTCCGCCTCGTCTCGGCCGGATCCGGGCCGTCGTACTCCTGGACCAGCCCCAGGTCGGTCAGCTCGGCGATCAACGCCGTGACCGTCGCCCTGGCCAGGCCGGTCATCCGGACCAGTTCTGGCCGGCTGGCCCGCTCCGTCTCGTGCAGCGCCCGCAGCACCCGCAGCCGCCCCACCTCACGAAGGCTCGGTGGTGCCGCCACCGCCTCCGCGAGGTCGTCGTCCGGCCGCATCGCATCCCGCCCCTCGTCCAGGTCCAGTCGTACTCCCGGACGAGACATTATGACGTCGGCGGTCAGGCGATGCCGATCGCGAACACATGCAACGCCGTGATCTGCGATACCTGGCCGTTACTGGTCACGTTCGGCAGGATCACGTCGCGCACGGTCTTGCCGGCCGTCAGCGGGACGGACGCGAAGTACACGTGCACCGTCTGGGTCTGTTTTCCGCTTCCGTTGTTGAGATACGGCAGGGTCGCGGCGATGGACGTGCCGGGGATCGCGCTGCCCGACCACCAGTCCGCGAACCCGAGCGCGTACGACGAGGTCGTGCCGTCGGTGTAGACGATCGTGCCGGTGCCCGATCCGGTGCCGTTGTTGCTGGCGCCGAGGAACGCCAGGGTGCTACCGGACCCGCTGACCGGCACCGCCTGCCCGCCGGTGACGACGTTGTCCGACTGGTTCGGGCTGACCCACGTGAAGTTGACGCCATTGACCGCGTGTGTCTGGCCGGCGGTGAATCCGACAGCGGCGAGTGCCTGGGCGGAGAAGTTGAGATTGCCGCCGTCGAACGAGCCGGTCGGTGTGCTCCCGTCGTTGCTGATGCCGGCGTTGTCGTAGGCGGCGGCCATCGACGCGAACGGCACCGTGGTCTGTCCCGCGAAGGTGAACGTGCCCTCGCTGGAGGTCGCGGTGAAGTTCAGCGGGTAGGTGCCGGGCGCGGTGCCGGCCGGCGGGGTCACGTGCCAGCTCGACGTGGCCGTCGACTGGCCGTTGACCTGGGCGAACGAGGTCGGCGTCGTCGCGGTCGCCGTCCAGCCGCTCGGCACTGCGATGCTCAGCGCGACGTTCTGCACCGTCGTCGCGCCACCGTTGGTGAACGTCGCGGACGCCGTGGCCTGCTGGTTGGCCGGCGCGACCGCCGGCACCGCGGCGTGCAGGGTGCCCTGCACCGAGATCGGCATCGTGCCGGACACGCCGTTGACGGTCACCGTGATCGTCGTCGCCCCGTCGCTGACCGCTCGGACCAGGCCGGCCGAGCTGACGGTGGCGACGGTCGGGTTGCCGCTGGCGTAGGTCACCGTGGCGCCGGCCAGGTTCACGAACGACTCGTCGTTGTTCACCGCCTGCACGATGTTGTCGGCCTTGATGTTCAGGTTGCGGTCGGCCTCCTCCGCCGTGTCGGTGTCATCGGCCAGCCACGGGTTCTTCGCGGTCAGGTCGACGCTCTGGCCGGCCTGGAAGACCGCGCCGGTGGGCTGCACGGTCACGTACTGGACCTTCGGCGTGATCGCGCCGGTCACCGTGACCTGCTTCGTGGCCACGATCGCGGACGAGCTGGTGCCGACCTGGAAGTTGTACGTGCCGTCGGTGACGGCCATCTTCGACGCTGACGTGTTCCACAGCTCCATGCCGCTGATCGACACCGGGATCACCACGTGCTGGGTCGCACCGGGCGCGAGCGACTGCGTCTTCGCGAAGCCGGCCAGCCGCTTGATCGGGATGTCGCCGGTGCCGGCGCCGGGGGTCGCCACGTAGAGCTGCGCGACCGTGGTGCCGGCGCGGGTACCGGTGTTCTTGACGTCCATGCTGACGTTGACGGTGCCGTCCGCGGTGACCGACGAGGTGTCGGTCGCCACGTTGCTGATGGCGAACGACGAGTAGCTCATGCCGAAGCCGAACGGGTAGGTCGGCGTGCCGGTGAAGTACTGGTACGTCCGGCCGAGGCCGCCGGTGCTGGCCGCGTCCAGCCCGTAGTTCTGCATCGCCGCCAACTGGGTGTCGTCGGCGTACCAGGTGAAGTTCAGGTGCCCGGACGGGTTCTGCGCGCCGAACAGCACGTCGGCCAGGGCGCTGCCCTGTGCCTGGCCGTTGTAGCCGCTGAACAGGATCGCGGGCACCTTGGGGCCGGCGTCGGACAGGTTGACCGGCCCGGCGGACTGGAGCACCAGTGCCGTCTTCGGGTTGCCCAGCGCGCTGACCTGGTCGACCAGCGAGTTGTAGTTGCCCGGCATCGCCAGCGTCGTACGGTCCTTGCCCTCGCTGGCGTTGTTCAGGTTCGTGCCGGCGAAGACGATCACCAGGCTCGCGTTGCGGATCGCGGTCTGCGTCGCGGCGCTGAGCACGGCGGGTGACGTCGTGGTGGAGGACGTGCCGGCCGCGGCGAACGTCACTGTCGCGTTAGGACTGGCGGCGTGCACGGCCGCCGTGATGCCGGCAACCGCCGTGGTCTGGAAGTCGGGCTGGCCGGAGTAACCGCCCAGCGTCACCGTGTTCGCCATGTCGCCCAGGATCACGACACTGGACAGGCCGCTGGCGCTCACCGGCAGCAGCGGGGAACTGGTGCCGGTGACGTTCGAGTTCTTCAGCAGTACCAGGGAGTTGTCGGCGACAGTGCGCGCGAGCTGCTGGTGCGCCGGGCTTTCGATCACGGACTTGTTGATCGACGTGTACGAGTTGGCGGACGCCGGGTCGAACTCGCCCGTCGCCATCCGCATCGTGAACAGCCGCACCAGGTCGGTGTCGAGCACGCCTTCGGACAGCAGGCCCGCGCTGATCGCGGCGGTGACGTTGGGCAGCGTCGCCTCGTCGCCGGTGCAGACCAACTGCGTGCCCGCGCGCAGGGCGTACGCCTCGGCCCCGGCCGCTGCGGCGATCGTGGCGTGGGTGGTGTTGTTGGTCCAGATGACCTGGCCGTTGGACTGCGACGACGTCCATCCCGGCGCTGCCCACGCGTGGCCGCCGGGCGGTTCGGCCCACGCGCTGTTCACCGCGTCGCAGTCCGATGTCGTGTAGCCGGCGAAGCCGTACGTGCGTTGCGCCAGGTCGTCCAGTGTGTAGGTGTCCACGGCGCTCGGGGTGCCGTTGATGGCGTTGTAGGACGTCATCATGCCGGAGACGTGGTCGGTCTCGATCAGGGTCTGGAACTGCTTGGTGTAGTACTGGCGCAGATCGGCGTCGCTCGTGACCGAGTCACCGGAGAGCCGGTTCGCCTCGACGTTGTTCATCGCGTAGTGCTTCGCGGTCGCCGCGACCTTCAGGTACGGCGTCATCGGCTTGCCGGTCTGGTCGTTGCCCTGGTAGCCGTTGATGAACGCGCCGGCCATCTGGCCGACGAGATACGGGTCCTCGCCGAACGCCTCGTCGGTGCGGCCCCAGAGCGGGTCGCGGTCGAGATTGACCGTGGGCGCCCAGAACGTGAGGTCGCCGTAGTCCGAAGCGGATGGTCCGAGGTTGTTCTGGCCGGTGCCGAACAGCGACTTGTCCAGGTAGCCCCGTGCCTCGTCGGAGATCGCGGTCGTCTCCTGGTAGATGAGACTCGGATCCCACGACATGGACGACGCGAAGTTCGTCGGGAAGCTCGTCGAGTGCACGTCGTCGACGGCACCCTGCCCGCCCTCCGCCGTGTCCGCGCCGAGCCGGTTGAGGCCGTGCTGGCCCTCACTCCAGTACGTGTACTGCTGGACACCGAGCCGGGGGATGGCCGGGGCGTTGTTGGTGTGCAGTTGCAGCACCTTCTCGCTCAGCGTCATCCGCGACACCAGGTCGGCGGCGCGTTCCGCGAAGCTGAAGCTCGTGTTCTGGTAGATCGGCACTGCTGGCGCGGCGGTCGCCGCCGTCGAAGTGCCGATCGCCGGCACCGTGGCGGCGACCGCCGCGACGGTGGCCAGGATGATCCTGCGGCGCGTTGCATTCCCCGACATCGTGCCTCCGTCGCGTAGGCGAGTTACCACGCCGTTACCGCATGGGTACGGGATGTAACAGGTCTACAGCATCGGCCGTGAATAGGCGTTAGTCAATGCGCTGTCAAGGGTGAATGGCCCTGCGTTTAGTCTAAACCAAGCGTAACCAGGTGCCTGGCGGATCGGCTCGACGGGCCGTCACTGCTGGTCAGGGTTGCCGGCGCCGGCCCTGATCGTGATCACGCTGAGCTGCGGGTCCGGAGTCTTGCCCAGGCAGCCCCGCACGCCGGCGGGCAGCGGGATGAACATGGCCGCCCGGTCGTCCGGCGCGTAGATCCGGTAGCCGCGCACGGGAGTCGACTGGCAGGCTTTGGGGTCGAAGACGCCCACCTCGACCGAGTGGATCACGGTCGACGCGACCGTGCCCGGCTTGAGGGTGATCTGCGCGCCGATCTTGCCGGTGCGAACCGCGGGCGCACCGACCTGCCGGCCGCTGTCACCGGTCACATAGGACACTCCTGGGAAGCCGACGATGACACAGGACTTCTTGCCGGTGTTGGTGAACCGCAGTACCTGCTCCTGCTGGCTCATGCCGGCGTCCGACCCGCCGAAGCTCAGGGCGAGCGTGCTGGCCTTGCACTCCGGAGTGACGGGTGGATGCGCCACGGCGACCGTGTTGCCGGATCCGCCGCTCGTGCCGCCGCTCGTCGCGCCGCCGCTCGTGCCACCAGTGCCGCCGGTCGTCGTGCCGCCCGATGTCGAGCCGGTGCCGGTGTACGCGCCGCCGGCCGGCGAACTGGTCGTCGTCGGTGCCTGGCCGTTCGTCGTCTGGCCCGGTGACACCTGGCCGCTGCCGGTCAGACTGCCGGAACAGCCGGCCACCGCGACCGCGACCAACACACCGGTGCCGGCCAGTAGGACGCGAGCGTGGGTGCCGCGCCCGAGGTTCTTGATGTTCATGGCGTTTCCCTCCAGTGCCCCCGACGCTCTGTCGTGGTGGTACTGGGATAGATGTCTCGCACCCCGGTCCCGTTGCCCGGTTCTGACTGGTTTGTGATTCACACCAATCACACGCAACCCCGTGTCACTGAGCGCGTCCTACCTACCAGAGGGGTCGGCTGGCGCGGCGGAATTCTCGATTCAGGGTGGCGATGGTGGTCAGTGGGATTCCCTTGGGGCACACCGCGACGCACTCGCCGCTGTTGGTGCAGCCGCCGAAGTCGAGTGCGTCCATGGCCTTGACCATGTCCAGTGCTCGCCGTTCCCGTTCCGGGGTGCCCTGGGGCAGGCTGTTCAGATGCGCGATCTTCGCGCCGGTGAACAGCATCGCCGAGCCGTTCGGGCATGCCGCGACGCACGCGCCACAGCCGATGCACGTCGCGTTGTCGAATGCCAGTTCGGCGTCGGCCTTGGGGACCGGGGTCGCGTGCGCGTCCGGTGCGCTGCCGGTCGGTGCCGTCACGTAACCGCCGGCTCCGACGATGCGGTCGAATGCCGACCGGTCGACCACCAGGTCCTTGATCACCGGGAATGCCCTGGCGCGCCAGGGTTCCACGTCGACCACGTCGCCGTCGTGGAATGCTCGCATGTGTAGTTGGCACGTCGTCGTCCGCTCGGGTCCGTGTGCCCTTCCGTTGATCACGACACCGCACGAACCGCAGATTCCCTCGCGGCAGTCGTGATCGAACGCCACCGGTTCCTCGCCGTCCAGAATCAGGCGATCGTTCAACACGTCCAGCATTTCCAGGAACGACATGTCCGCCGAGATCCCGTCGATTTCGTACTCGACCATTCGGCCTGGCGCATCCGGCCCGGCCTGTCGCCAGATCCGCAGTGTCAGCTTCACGTGTAGCTCCGGTGGGTCGGGTGGACGTACTCGAATCGCAGGTTCTCTCGGTGCAGCACCGGTTCCTGGCCGGTGTACTCCCACGCGGCGACATGACCGAAGTTCGCGTCATCGCGTTGCGCTTCACCGTCGGGGGTCTGGTGTTCCTCGCGGAAGTGACCGCCGCACGACTCCTCGCGCACCAGCGCGTCCAGCAGCATCAGTTCGGCGAACTCGAGGAAGTCCGCGACCCGGTTGGCCTTCTCCAGTTCCTGGTTCAGTTCCGCGCCGCTGCCCGGCACCAGTACCCGCCGCCAGAATTCCGCACGCAGCGCGGGAATCCGGTCCAGCGCCTTGCGCAGGCCGGCCTCGTTGCGTGCCATTCCGCAGTGGTCCCACAGCAGCAGGCCCAGTTCGCGGTGGAACGAGTCGACCGTTCGGTCGCCGTGCACGGTCAACAGCGCGGTCAGCCGTTGCGTCACCTCGGCCTCGGTCCGGACGACGGCGGGGTGATCGGGTGGCACGTCGGTGCGGCCGCCATGTGCGATGTAGTCGTTGATCGTGGTCGGCAGGACGAAGTACCCGTCGGCGAGGCCCTGCATGAGCGCGGACGCGCCGAGCCGGTTCGCGCCGTGGTCGGAGAAGTTGGCCTCGCCGATCACGAACAGACCGGGAATCGTGCTCTGGAGGTCGTAGTCGACCCACAGGCCACCCATCGTGTAGTGGATCGCCGGATAGATGCGCATCGGCACCCGGTACGGGTCCTCCGCCGTGATGCGCTAGTACATGTCGAACAGGTTGCCGTACCTGGCTTCGATCGCCGGCCGGCCCATGCGGTCGAGCGCGTCCGCGAAGTCGAGGTACACGCCGAGCCCGCCCGGCCCGACACCGTAGCCGGCGTCACACATGTTCTTCGCCGCCCGAGACGCGATGTCCCTCGGCACCAGGTTGCCGAAACTCGGGTACATCCGCTCCAGGTAGTAGTCGCGCTCGGCGGCCGGGATGTCGCTCGGCGCCCTCGGATCGCCGGCGCGTGTGGGCACCCAGATGCGGCCGTCGTTGCGTAGCGACTCACTCATCAGGGTGAGCTTCGACTGATGGTCGCCCGATCGTGGGATGCACGTCGGGTGGATCTGCGTGAAGCACGGGTTGGCGAGGTAGGCGCCGCGCCGGTAGGCCCGCCAGATCGCGCTGGCGTTGGAGCCCTTCGCGTTGGTCGACAGGTAGAACACGTTGCCGTAGCCGCCGGTGGCCAGCACGACCGCGTCGCCGAGATGGGTGCTCAGCCGCCCGGTGACGAGGTCGCGCGCCACGATGCCGCGCGCCCTCCCGTCGACGACGACGAGGTCGAGCATCTCCGTGCGTGGGTGCAGTTCGACGTTCCCGGCGTCGATCTGGCGGGACAGTGCCTGGTAGGCGCCCAGCAGCAGTTGCTGTCCGGTCTGGCCGCGGGCGTAGAACGTGCGCTGCACCTGCACGCCACCGAACGACCGGGTGTCCAGCAGGCCGCCGTACTCGCGGGCGAACGGCACCCCCTGGGCGACGGCCTGGTCGATGATCTGGCCGGACACCTCGGCCAGACGGTACACATTGGACTCTCGGGACCGGAAATCGCCGCCCTTCACGGTGTCGTAGAACAGTCGATACACGGAGTCGCCGTCGTTGCGGTAGTTCTTGGCCGCGTTGATGCCGCCCTGCGCCGCGACCGAGTGCGCGCGACGCGGTGAGTCCTGGAAGCAGAACTGCACGACGTGGTAGCCCTGCTCGGCCAGCGTCGCGGCCGCCGAACCGCCCGCGAGTCCGGTGCCCACCACGATGATCCGGTGCCTGCGCCGGTTGGCCGGGTTCACGAGGCCGGCCTCGAACCTGCGCCGTGCCCAGCGGTCCTCGATCGGGCCGGCCGGCGCCTTCGTGTCGGCGATGGGCTCGCCGACGGTGTAGTCGAGCATGTCAGCTCACCCATCCCGTCATGACACCGACGGGCACCAAGATGAAGCCCGCCGTGATCGCGAACGCCAGCGTCGAGCCGACGGCCCTGATGGTCCGTTCCCGCGTTGGCCGGTTGACGCCGAGCGACTGTGCGGCGCTCCAGAACCCGTGGTTGACGTGCAGGCCGAGGGCGGCCACGGCCGCGATGTAGATCAGGTCGATCCACCAGACCTGGAAGTCGACGACCACATCGTGGTACGGCCGGCCGGCTTCGAAGTCCGGATTGACCACGCCGACGGTGAGGTCGAGCACGTGCCACACGACGAACAGGGCGATGACGACACCACCCCACCGCATCGTGCTGGTGGCGAAGGTCGCCTGCGGGCGCTGCCGGTGCGTGTAGTGAACCGGTCGGGCACGACGGTCGCGAATGGACAGTTGTATCGCCGCGGTGACGTGCGCCACCACGGCGACCAGCAGCACCGCGCGCTGGAGCCACAGGAACCATGTGTTGTGCAGCACGGGTTCGCCGATGGTGCGCAACCAGGCGGCATAGCCGTCGAAGTCGCCTTGGCCGAAGAAGATCTTCAGGTTGCCGAGCATGTGCGCCAGCAGGAACAGCACGAGGACCAGCCCTGAGACGGCCATCACCGTCTTCTTGCCGATCGTCGTGGACCAGAAGGCCCGTGCCCGTGCCTGTTTCTGTGTTGCCGTGTCAACCGCCACGCTTCGACGCTAGGCAAGGACTCATCAGAGGTCAAACACATACTGACTCTCGTTTTCAGAGGCAATGGCTATGATGAGGTCATGCAGTTCCAGCAACTCGCGTACTTCGTGGCGGTCGCCGAGACAAGGCACTTCACCCGTGCCGCGGAACGGATGCGGGTGGCGCAGCCGTCGCTGTCGCAACAGGTGCGGGCGCTGGAGCGGGACGTCGGCGCGGCGCTGTTCCACCGGATCAGGGGCAACGTAACGCTCACCGAGGCGGGTGAGACGTTGTTGCCCATCGCACGGCGAATCCTGGCCGAAACCGAGACGGCATACCGAGCGGTCCGCGAACTGGACGAACTGGGGAGAGGACGCGTGCGACTGGGCGCCACACCGAGCCTGTGCACGGGCCTGTTGCCCACGATGCTGGCCACATTCCGCCAGGACTACCCAGGAATAGAATTGGTAGTGCGGGAAAGCGGATCCCGCGACCTACAGGCGGAGTTGTCGGAAGGCACACTGGACCTGGCGATCATCATAGACTCACGACTACACGACGACCAGAGGCTGACGACGGTGCCCCTGCTGGCCGAGGAACTGGTGGTGATCTCGGCGAAGAGCACTCCACCCCCCGCCACTGCCCGAATGCCGATCCGCGCACTGAAGGACCACCCACTGGTAATGTTCCGAAGAGGCTACGACCTACGCGACGCGACATTGGCGGCCTGCCGAGCGGAAGGCTTCGAGCCGACATTCGCCATCGAGGGCGGCGAAATGGACGCTGTACTGGAATTCGTGAGCGCGGGAATCGGACTGGCCGTGGTCCCCAGCACGGTGGTGGGCAACCGCTTCCACACAACGCGCTTCGCCGCCCCCGGCCTGACCCGCACGGTGCAACTGGCGTACCGGCGAGACGTGGAACCAACCAGAGCCGTCAGAGCCCTACGCGACGCGATCATGACGTCCCTTGCCAGGTCCGCCCGAGCGGCCCACCTACCCTTCGGCACGAAGGCGCTGTTCCCGCTGCCCACAACTGACCAGAGGTCGTCGGTCCAGGCACTCGTCGCAGTGCGCGGCGCGTCCGCGAGCCGTATGGTATGATATTGATCCTCACCCTGTAGGATTTAAGTCCCACATGGACCGATGCGGACCTCGGAGGAATGGTGACGGAAGACTGGGCGGCCGTCTCGCGGGTGGTCACACAGCGCCTGACCGAACTCGGTCTGTCGCAACAAGAGGTGATCGTGCGGTCGCGCATATCGAAGACGGTCGTTGCCGAGATTCAGCACAACACAGTCCAGCGCCGGCGCAGCGCCCGGACGCTCGAAGCGCTGTCGGCCGCACTGGCCTGGCATCCGCGGTACCTGACCGCTGTTCTCGAAGGGCACATGCCGCCGCGGCCGTCCGAACCGGTGGCGTCCGGTCACGACGTGCCCGGTCATCTCGCGTCGATCGAACTCCGGTTGCACGAGATCGCCAATCGGCTGGACGACATCGAGGCGATCAAGAGTCGACTCGACCAGATCAGCGCGGACGTCTCGGTGATCCGCACCGGTCGCCGGAGGTAACGCCTGGTCACGATCGGCCGATGTGGTCCCATGTACACCGGGGGCGAGCCGAACCGCCTGCACGCGGGAAAGGCGATGCGATGGCCAGCTCGAAGATCGTCAACATCGACGTCCAGTGTGGACAGCGCAGGGACTTGTCCGCCTTTGACGCGCAAGGCAATCCGATCACGTACCAGATCACCGCCGGTCCCGTATCGTCCGGGGGCAGTGGTCAGGACGGTGACGATGGCGGTGACGGCGGAAACACTGGGGGCACCGACCTACCCATCGTCAACCGGCCGCCTCATTCGACCACCGCGAACATCGCTGTCGACGTCGGTGCCGTCGACGGCGTCGGGCCGGCGCTGCTCAGGTTCGAACCCGGCTATTTCCGCAATCGGCTGCGCACCGGCCGGTATCCGGGACTGCTCACCGCGTTCGAGGTGGTGCCGGGCGATGTCATGCCGGGCGACGTCACGCCCCGCGTGACCATCGACCTACCGCCGGACTACGTCGAGGGCACCGGCGTCGGATACCTGTTCTTCCTCGGCATCCCGACGCGTAGCGACTGACGATGGCCACCAAGGCCACACCGTCGACAGACCAGAGCACCGAGGACACCGGGCTGTCCGGCGCCGCCGAGCGGCTGCGGCAGTCGGCACGCTGGTTCGTTGTCGCGTTCGGCGCCGTCACGGCGGCGGTGTTCACCGGCGTGAGCGTGTCGGACTTCGGGGACGTGCGATTCGGGACCGCGGCATTCTGGGTCGCGGTCGGTGCCGCGGTCGTCGCCCTGGTGGCCACCATCGCCGCGATGCTGATGGCGGTGTCACTGGCGGCCGCGAGCACCGTGTCGGTCGACGAGTTGCGGTCCAGCCGACGACGCGGCGACGACCGGGACCTGACCGCCGCGGTGCGCAGCCTGGCGTTCGACCCGGCCCTGAAGACCTGGCAAGGCGATCTGGCCAAGTTCTTCGATGAGGTGGACGAGGCGAACGAGTCCCACCTGAAACAACTGGCCGCATGGCGGGACAGCACCAGCCTCCAGGCGACGAAGACGTGGGCCGACCGGTGGGCCATCTACCTCCAGACGTTGTCCAACGTCCAGACCGTGGTCATGAGCACGGCCAGCTACCTGCGGCTACGCGCTCGGTTCCAGCGGACCGGCTGGTGGATGGGGCTGGCCCTGGCGTTCGCCGCCGGCGGCACCCTGCTCTTCTCCATCGTCACCCGGCAGGCGGTCGCGACGGACGTGGCGACCAGGGCGCTACCCGCGACCTGGGACGTTCCCGCCGATCAACGGGCCGACGTGGCCGACCTGCGCGGTGTCGGCTGCGCCCAGGACATGACGGCACTGTCGGTGATCGTGCTGGACGACGACAACGGTGGCGAACGGGACATCCTGGTGCTGCCGGCCGCGCACTGCGCGGCGATTCGGCGCACCGTGAGCCAGGACGAGTTGACGTTCGGTTGAGCGGCGGCTCAACGTGCTGTCCGAATGCGTCGACGGCAGCAACCCGGCCGGCAACGCGCTCGAGTTCACGGCGTTCACCGGTCAGTTGTCGATCGCCTGTTCGATCAGGCGGTCCCAGTCGGCCAGGAAACGGGGGAGTCCGTAGCGCGCCAGCGCCGCCTTGCGGGCCTGCTTGCCCAACTGCCGGGCCCAGCGGGGCTCGTGCGCCAGATCGCGCAGGGCGTCCACCAACCGGTCGACATGTGTCGACACGAAGCCCGCCTCCGGCGGCACCGCCTCGACGGCCTCTGTCGTGGCCAGGCCGACCACCGGCATGCCGAGCTGCATCGCCTCGATCAACGACGGGCCCAGCGAGGTCCAGCGGATCGGATGCAGGTAACAGCGGCGCCGTGCCATCGCGGTGTGCAGCCGGCCGGTCGGCATGTCGCCCCAGATCCGTATCGGGCGCCGGGTGCCCGCGGTGCGTTCGGCAAGGCCGTCGCAGCCCATGCCGTACACGTCCAGGTCGATGGCGTCGGCGAATCGCGGGAGCAGGTCGGTGCCGGTGACCCGGCCACGGCGGACCGGCTCGTTGACCACGACGGCGGCGCTGTCCAGTTCGCCGCCGTACTGGTAGCCGGGGTCCGGTATGCCGTGG
>DATBDL010000429.1:0-47222 GCA_036269975.1 Pseudonocardiaceae bacterium
AGTACGCCGACCGGGGATGCCCGGCATCCACGCACTGCTGTGCCAGCGAACCCCACCGCGACCTGGCTCGCGCGACATCGCCATCGCCGAAGTCGATCTCCGCGGCCAGGTCGGCGAGTTCGTCCTGATAGTGATCGGCGTTCGCGGCGGCGGCCAGCCCAGCGGCCCTGTCGTGCTCGACCCGTGCCGCTGCCCAGTTCCCGAGCACCACGAACGCCTTCCCGCGCACGGTGTGCACACGCGAGGCGTTGCGGCCGTCGCCAGGGTCGGTGTGGGCCGCCGCCTCGTCCAACAGCGGCAGTGCCTCGGCGGGACGCCCCGCTTTCACCAACACGTTGGCCAACATGCGGGCGTGCAGACCGCGTGCGCGACCGCCGGCGACGTTCCGCCGGTCGATCTCGACCGACCGGGCGAACGCCGCGAGAGCCGGCCGCCAGTCGGGCGCTGGAGCGCTCTCTGCCTGTTCCTCGGCCAACCGGCCGGTGAACTCGGCGATCGAGGATGCCAACGCCGGCTCGTCGACGGTCGCTGCGATCCGCCGGGCGGCATCGAGTTCGACGGCGGCTCGGTCGAACCGGTGCAGGAGGGTCGACGCACGGCCCGCCAGGGCGTGTTGCCGCGCCGCCAGAGTGGCCACGCCGAGCTGTTCGGCTGCCCGCGCGCCGACCTGAAACGCCGGCAGGCACAACTCGTGCCGCCCTCGATGCAACGACAGCACTTCCAGGGCCCCGCACAACTGCCCGACCTCCTCGAACCGGCCGCGCGTGAATGCCTGGTCGACCAACTCGGCCAGTACTTCGGCCTCGTCGGCGAGCCAACCGATTCGATCACTCCGATCGTCGTCGTCATATGGACGCACCGGCGGAATCTGGTAGTACCGCATTCGCTCGCCACCGGCCAGATCCGCGGCAACGCCCCGGTCGACGTAGAAGGCGAGCAGCCGGTCGAATCCGAGCTCGACATCGACGGGTTTCGCCAGTTCCTGGGTGTATCGCCGGATCGACCAGGAAATGCGGTAGCGACCCGATTCGGCCGCCACCACCAGGCCCAGCTCCCGAAGTTCGTCGATCGAGCGCCGAGCCGTTCGACCCAGCAACGCACCGGCGCCGGCCGAAGTGAACTCGCCGGTCGGATGCGTTGCCAGCAACACCAGATCCGCGCGACCGTCCGGCGACAGCGTAGCGACGGAGTCGGCGAGTGACCGGCCGATCAATTCGTCCGTATCGGAGATTCCCTCGGTGGCGAATCGGTCCAGCAGGGCCGCGACCGGTCGTCGTTCGCCGGCATGAAACGCCAGCATGCCGCCGATCAGTTGCAGGGCCCTCGGCAGGCGGCCGAATCGCGCCACGATGGTGTCGGTGGCGTCCGGCTCGGCCACGAGCATCGTCGGCGACTGGCAGTGCTGGGCCAGCATCTGCCTGGCCCCGGCGTCGTCGAGCCCGCCGATCTCGAACCAGCGGTCGTAACGGCTACGCAGATCCGCGGTCAGCCGACGTGTCGTCACCAGGACAAGAGCCACCGGCCAGCCGGGTACCAGCGCGGCGACCTCTTCGGCCGTCAGCACGTTCTCCACCACCAGCAGCACACGACGATGGAGACCGGCGGACAGATACTGTTGGCTCAACTCGGGTTCCCGCTCGGCCACCTCGGTGATACCCCACTGGCGCAAGACGTGGCGCTTCGCTTCGGACAGCAGCGGTAGGTCGCCGTCCCGGAACGAATCGAGATCGACCTGGCATCGGTCGACCGGAAACCGGGCCGCTCGGTCGGCCGCGAGTTGCCGTACCAACGCCGTCTTTCCGGAGCCGGGCGGCCCGGCCAACAAGACCACGCCGTCGCCGGGCACGGCCGCGCGCAGCGGATCACGATCCCAGAACGGAATCGGCGGTGGCGCCACCTGCGACAATCCACCGAGCGGGGATTCAGCGGACAATCGAGCCGCCAACTCGCGTGCGACCTCGGCCGCCCATTCCGGATCGTCCCGCGCACACTCCACCAGCAGTTCACGAGCGGCGGCCACGTCCGAGGGCAGACCACCCGGCACCCGATCGGACTTGCGGCGAATGACCCGCCACAGGTGTTCCACACCGGCCAGACCCGCGGACGCCGCACTCGCCGTCATCGTTT
Organism: Pseudonocardiaceae bacterium; assembly: GCA_036269975.1. Lineage (GTDB taxonomy): Bacteria > Actinomycetota > Actinomycetes > Mycobacteriales > Pseudonocardiaceae > DATEPR01. The sequence continues at coordinate 2,128 of DATBDL010000429.1, forward strand.
TGGCAGCCTCGCCCATAACGTCGCTCAGCAGGGCTTCCAGCACGATCCGCTCCCTCGCCCGGTCGTCAACTCGTGCACCAGGCTACAAGGGCCGCCACCCGCCTGCGCCCCGGCAGACGAATGACGACCGAATGCACACGGCACCCGACCGCGAACCCGAACAGGCGGAATAAGTCTTCGAATTCATCGACATTCGGGCTGATCCCGGTGGCGCGTGCGATCGGGGGTTTCCCACCGATCGCACGCGGCCCGCCGGTCAGCGCCGGCCGCAGGCGGCCCTCCCCTGGCCAGTACCGACGATGCCGTGATTCCGGAGCGACGGTCGAGGTGTCCGTCGCACCATGGCCGAAGGCGTCAGACCGCCGTGCGTCCGCCGTCCACCGGTAGTACGGCGCCGTGTACGAAACTGCTGCGGTCGGTCGCCATGAACACGACCGCTTCGGCGATCTCCTCCGGTGCGGCGGCACGCCGTGCCGGCGCCGCCGATGCCACATCGTCGAGGGTGTCGTCGTAGGCCGCGGTGCCCTCGGTACGCGTGGGGCCGGGACTGACCGCGTTCACCCGGACGCCGTGCGGACCGTATTCGGCCGCCCATGCCTTCGTGAGCAGGACGAGCGCCGCCTTGCTCGCGCCGTACAGGGTCATCCCGACGAAGCCGAAGTGCGCGACCATCGACGTGACGTTGACGATCGTGCCGTGCCCGCGCGCCACCATTTCCGGCGCGAGCCGCGCGACGAGGAAAAAGGGCGCGCGCACATTGACGGCGAACACCGCGTCGAAATCCGCGTCGCTCGTCGTGTCGGTCGTACCGGGCGGGTAGATGGCGGCGTTGTTGACCAGGATGTCGACCTTGCCGAGTTCTTCGATCGCACGGTCGGCAAGGGAACGCGCGGCGTCGGCGGAACTCAGGTCGGCGGCCAGGAACACGGCCCGCCCGCCGGTCGTGACAATGTCGTCGACCACCTGCTTGCCGCGTAACTCGTCGCGTCCGGACACCGCGACGTGCGCCCCCCTACCGGCCAATGCGAACGCGACCGCTCGGCCGATCCCACTGGTGCCACCGGTGACCAATGCGGACACCCCGGACAGCTCTGATCCCATTTTCGCCTCACCAACCGTTTCCGGATAAATGTCGTCGCGCCTTTCGCGCCAACATTATCGGTGTCCCGGACCGACCGTCCGCCACCGACCGGCGATGTCCACCATCCGGCCCACGTCGTTCGACGTCACACGAATGACCGCATCGCACGCCAGGACCGCTGGCTACCTTGGGGCCGCGCCAGGACTTGCCGCACCGAACCGGATGATCGGGGATTTCATGAACAAACAACGCAGAACGAGGCGCTGGTCGGCCGGCGGCGCCGCTGTTCTCAGCATCGGCTCGATGCTGGCACTGGCGACGCCGGCACCGGCGAGCACCGAGCGCGCGGCGGCGGCGGCGTTGACCATCAATTTTGTGGTCTGCGCCGAGGTCGAGGGAAATCTCATCGAATGCGATATCAGCGTCGGCGGCGGCGTACAGCCCTATTCCTACCGCTGGAGTTCGACCACCGAGGACAGCGACGACGTGGCGTTCGAGTGTTTCTCGGCCGGTCCGGCGACATTCACGGAATCGGTCACGGTGACCGACGCCGCGCACGCCACCGCGTCCACGACGAGACCATACTTCTGCCCAGGAAACGCGGCACGATAAGGACCCGGTCCAGTATGTCCTAACTGGACGGTACGACGTGTCAGGACCGGACCGCGCGCAGCCAGTTGCCGATCTGGCCCAGTACGGCCGCCCTGCCGCTGACCATGCCGCCCACAGCGGCACGCGGTGTCGACCACGTGGCCGTCGCGGACTTCGAACAGGCAGCGGCGGCATTCCGGCGGGCCGGGAACCCGTTGCAGGAAGCCAGAACCCTGCTGGCCGGCGCGGTGGCGGCCGATCGTTCGACCGCACTGGACTGGCTGGACCGCAGCCACTGACCGCCCGCGAACAGGAGATCGCGCGCTGGCCGGCGGCGGCTACCGCTCCAGGGAGATCGCCGAACGGCTGTTCCTGAGCCCCGCACGGTGGACGCCCACCTGGCCCACATCTACCGCAAACTCAACGTCACCTCACGCACGGCGCTGGCCGTCATCCTGAGCCGCGCACCAGCGACAGCGGATCGCTCGTGATGCCGAACCGCTGCCGCAGCGCGCGGGCGGCCGCGTGCACGCCGGCCATGCCGTGCACGCCGGGACCGGGCGGCGTGGACGCCGAGCACAGGTACACGCCGTCGATGGGCGTCCGGTACGGATCGGCGCGCGGTACCGGACGCGCAACCGTTTGCCACACCGACAACGCGCCGGCCCCGATGTCGCCGCCGACGTAGTTCGCGTTGTGGCTCGCCTGCTGGGCGGCCGGCACGACGTGGGTCGCGAGCACCAGATCGCGGAAACCGGGCGCGAACCGCTCGATCTGCGCCGTCACCGCCTCGGTGAGGTCGAGCGGGGAGCCGTGCGGCACGTGCGCGTAGGTGTCCAGCGTGTGGTGACCGGCCGGCGCCCGGCCCGGATCGACAACCCCCGGCTGCACGGCGAGCACGTAGGGCCGCTCGGCATGTCGGCCGGCGGCGACGGCGCGTTCGGCGGCGACGGCCTCGGCGCGGGTGCCGACCAGGTGCAGCGTGCCGGCCAGATCGCAGCCCTCGGCCTTCCACGGGGCCGGCCCGGACAACGCGAAGTCCACTTTGCACACTGCCGGCCCGTACCGGAAACGGCGCAGTCGTCGAGCATAGCCGGCCGGCAGTGCCGCGCCGGCCAGGCGCAGCAGCCCGGCCGGCGCGGTGTCCAGCAGGATCGCCCGCGCCGCCGGCAGTTCCGCCAGCGACTCGATCGGCTGACCTGTGACGATCTCGCCGCCGCGACGGCGGAGTTCGGCGGCGAGCGCGTCGGCGATCGACTGGCTGCCGCCGACCGGGATCGGCCAGCCGACGGCGTGCGCGAGCGTGGTCAGGAGCAGGCCCACCCCGGCCGGCACCGGCGCCCGTGGCACGGCGACGGCGTGCGCGGCGACACCCGCCAGCAGCGCGCGGGATTCGTCCCCGCGCAGCCGAAGTCCCCACAGCGGGGTGCCGAGTTCGGCGATCCGCGCGGCCAGCCGGACGGCGGCGAGCGGATGCGCGGGCAGCCGTCGCAGGTCGGACATCGCGACGTCGACGACACCGCGCCACTGTCGCACCAACGGCTCGAACAGCCGCCGCCACGACGGGCCGTCCCGGCCAAGACCGGCGGCGGTCCGCTCGACGTCCGGCCACACCAGGCCGGCCCGGCCACCGTCGAGCGGATGGGTGAACGCGACTTCTGGTTGTCGCATGTGGACACCGTGTGCCGCGAGGTCGAACGCCTGGAAGAACGGCGAGGCGACGCCCATCGGGTGCACGGCCGAACACACGTCGTGCCGGTAGCCCGGCAGGGTCAGCTCGGCCGTCCGCGTGCCACCGCCGACCGTGGGCAGCGCCTCGTAGGCGACGACCCGGAGCCCGGCCCCGGCGAGCACGATCGCCGCCGCCAGCCCGTTCGGGCCGGTGCCGACGACGATCGCGTCAGGCGAATCAGGCATCGACGGATTCCAGCCGCGCGAACGGCGACAGGAACAGGTACTCGGGCTCGACGTCGGTGTCGTAGCCGCCACTGCTGACGATCATGAACTGGAAACCGCGTGCCACACCGGAGTACTCGGTTCGTACCGCCCGTTCGGCGAACCCGCGCGGCATCCGGAAGGCCGGGGTCGGGGTCGGGTCGCCGATCGGCAGGTTCACCAGCGCGCACAGCTCGTTGCTGATCTCGAACATGGCCTTGTCCTGGCGGCGGCGCGGAAACCACGCCGCGTGGCTCCAGCGGCGCGCCGCGATTGGCGCGGTCTCCAGCCACGGCGTCGGCACGCCGTCCCCGGCTCGCAGCACCCGGTGGAACATCTGGAGGTCGTGCTGGCCAGGCTCGGGCGCGAAGAACCGCCAGTCCGGGATGACCACGCCGCGCCGGTCGTATCGTCTAACCCGGTCGAAGACCCGCTGCGGGTGTTGGCTGGCGACGGTGACGACGAACCAGCTCGCCAGGCCACCGATCACCAGCGCGGTGACGGCATCCCGCCCTGTTTCAGTGCGCATCGATCGTCACCCGCCTTCCGTTTCGCGGCTGCCCGGCGAGGCTGGGTTGTCCCAAGGGTGTCGACGAACTCGTGCACCCAGTCGGCCACCTGGCCGGCGGCCCACTGGTCGGACAGTAGCTCGAAATGTCCGGCATGCTCGACCGTCCGGCGGACCGAGCGCGGCACAGCGGCCGCGATCTCGTCGTGCAGCATCTGCTGGACCGGGTCCTGCCGAGCGGTCTGACCGGCGGTGACGACCAACGCGGGCACGGTGATCTCGGGCAGCCGGGTGTGATCGGCCAGGAACTCACGCTGGGTCGTTCGTGGCCCGCGCCGTCAAGTGGTCGCACACCGAGGCGCAGCCCGAGGTCGGCGCCATGATGCGCGGCGCGATCGGCGGGCTTCGCGCGGCACCGCCCGCGCGGCAACTGACCGACGACGAACCGGAGACGACCATCATGGACAACGCTGACCGAGGTTTCGCCGATCCGGGCGACAAGTACGACGTGGCGATCCTGGGCAGCCACCTCGCATCGAGCCTGCTCGCGGCGGTCATCGCCCGGCACGGCCTCCGGGTGCTGCTGGTCGACGGCCCTGCGGACACCACCCAGGCGGCCGGCGAGACGACGGTGCCGTACACGGCCGAGGTGTTCTTCACGCTGGCCAAGCGGTTCGACGTGCCGGAGAAGCGCAGCCTCGGTTTCGTCTACCACCAGCGGGACACCGAGCAGAACCCCAGGTACGCCCTGCAGTTCAACGTGCCGGGCGAACACTCCGAGTGGCACCCGTACCGCCCCGACGTGGACGAACACGCCCGGCGAATCGCGACGGCCCGTGGCACCGCGACCATCCGCAACCGCCCGGCGGTCCGGGACGTGGTCGTCGGCCGGGACGAGGTTGCCGTGCTGACCACGAACGGCCGGCGGTACCGCGCCAGGTACGTCGTCGACGCACTCGGTCCCGACTCGCCGCTACCGCCGACGATGGCGCGTGGTGGCGCTGTACCGGTTCGGCGATCCGGACGATCGGTACTACCACTTCACGCTCGCCAAGCGGCTACGCATGCTGGCCTGGAGCAAGACCAGTGCGCCACCCGAATTCCGCGCGATGCTGACCAGGGAGAACCTGACCAGCGTGCCACCGTCCCCGACACCAGGCTGAAGCCGACCCGGTTCTCGTCCGCCGCCGTGGCCGGTGCTACATCTTCGCCACGGCGGCCGCGATCCGCTGCCCCACCGGTACGAAGGCACGCGCCTGCTGATCGAGCGGGCCCGTGGTGGTGACCGCTATGTCGGACAGGAACACCACGGTCCGACCGGACCTGAACACCAGTCGCCACTGGCGGCCGCCCTCGTTCGGGTAACACACCCGACCGTCACCGATCTTCACATCCTCCTGAATGGACGGACCGAACACCTTCGCCGCCGAACTACGCGGATCGCACTCGACGTATTCGCCGGTCTTCGCCTCGTCGACACTGCGGTAGACGTCGAAATCCACCTTCAGACCGAAGCCTGGCCCGTCGGACTGGTAGTTCTCGGTGATCGAGGACAACGTGTTGCGCTCGCAACCGGTCACAATGTAATGGGCATCGGAAAGGCCGACACCCGCATCCGGGTCCACCTCCCGCTCCCCGAACTGAAGCGTGCGGTTGACCAGAAGACTGTCAGCGGCGGTCAACGAACGGAACTCGTCGTTGGTGAACAACACGCACGGGTCCGTCACGCCGGCATACGGCTTGGCGTAGGAGTACGTGGCCGGCGCGGTGGGCCCCTTGGCCAGGTTCGTGACGATCGTGCTGACGAAACCGTCCAGCACCTGCTGGGGCGTGTGGCCGTGGTACGAGCCGCCGTTGAGGCCGATCACCAGGTTCACCCAGTTCTGCTTGCCGATGATCCCGACCTGCCACGAGTTCGCATCGGTCTTGTTCGGTACCGTCCACACCGCGTAGCCGCCCTCCGTCCGATGGCTACCACCCTCGTCGGCGGCGTACTGCAGAAACTGCTGGCTGGTCTGGGCGACATCCTGCGGGGCCTGGTACAGCGCGGGCGAGATGAGATCCTTCTGGTCGAGCCCCGGATAGTCGCAGTTGCTGATGCCGGTGCCAGCCTGGCCGCCGGTGTAGATGAACGCACCGAACGTCGACTGCGTGACGGTCGTGTCGTGGTCGGCGCCGAAGTCGAACACGGTGTACTGCGGGTCCATGCGAATGCCGGCGGCCTCCACCACGCGCAGCGGCAACACGTCGCAGGCGTTGAACACCGGGGTCTGGTTGACGCTGACGGCCGGTCCGGTGCCCACCTGTTGGCGCAGCAGCACACCCGGCTCGTCGTCGGGCTGGCCGGCCGGCGGATGACTGCTGACCGCGGCCGGCGGCGTGGCGCCGCCACCGGACCTGGGCACCACGACGAACACCACCACCAGCACGGCCGCCACGACCACGGCGATGCCGCCGATCAGGCCGATCATCCGTTTGCGGGATTTGCGCGGCGGTGACGGTGGCGGGTACTGCGGCGGCGGGTACTGCGGCGGGTAACCCGGCGGCGGATACCCGCCGGGCGAATACTGCTGCTGCGGGTACGGCTGCTGTGGGTACTGCTGCGGTGGCGGGTACGGCAGCGGCGGGGGGCCTTGCGGTTGTCGCGGGCGCTGGGGCTGTTGTGGATACCCGCCGGGATTCACCAACTGGAAGACCCCCTGGTCTCGGTAGTCCGAACTGTCCGTTCATCCTGACAGCTCACCGCGACCCTGTCCGCGCGATCGCGACGATCCGATCTCGTTCGGCTATGAGTGTGGCCACCGGTGAACCGCCTTATGGCCATCTTTGAACAGAAGCAATCCGAAGCGGCGCGAACCCCAAGCCGGCAGAGGCAAGGTGGGGTCAGCTCGACAATCTTCCTGCCAAATAACCGTTTCCTGGTCAGTTGACAGTCGCTAACCAGGCGATACGGCCGTTGACGCGTTCGGCCCAGGATCGAGACGGGGTCTTGACTTCTGTCCATAACTGGCTGAATGGTGGAAGCCGTTGACCAGCAGCTCCAACGACGGAGGCGACATGGCTCGGCACGGGTGGTTACGGGTGCTGGCGGCGGTCGCCACCGGGTTGGCCGTCGCGGCGGTCGTCACTCCAGCGGCGGCTACCGGCAGCACGGCTGCGACCGCCACGCTGCCCGTCTATCTCGACACGCACTACAGCTTCGCGGAACGTGCCGCTGACCTGGTGTCCCGGATGACGCTGCCGGAGAAGGTCGCCCAGCTCTCCACGAACAGCGCGCCCGCCATCCCGCGCCTCGGCGTACAGCAGTACACGTACTGGAGCGAAGGTCAGCACGGCGTCAACACGTTGGGCGCCAACCAGGACAACCACGGCAACGGCGGGCCGCCCAAGGCCACCAGCTTCCCCACGAACTTCGCGTCCTCAATGGCCTGGGACCCGAGCCTGGTGTACCAGGAAACCACGGCGATCTCCGACGAGATCCGCGGCTTCGTGGACAAGTCGCTGTTCGGCACCGGGCAGAACAACCTCGGCCCGTCCGCCAGTGACTACGGCGACCTGACGTTCTTCGCGCCGACCGTGAACATGGACCGCGACCCGCGCTGGGGCCGCACCGACGAGGCGTTCGGCGAAGACCCGTACCTCGTGTCCCAGATCGCGGACGCGTTCGTCGACGGCTACCAGGGCAACACGCCCTCCGGCACGTCGCAGACCGGCTACCTCAAGGTGGCGGCGACGGCCAAGCACTACGCGCTGAACAACGTCGAGGACAACCGCACCGGCATCTCCTCCGATGTCAGCGACACCGACCTGCGCGACTACTACACGGCCCAGTTCGCAAGCCTGATCGAGAACGCGCACGTCGCCGGCCTCATGACGTCGTACAACGCGATCAACGGCACGCCCTCCGTCGCGGACACCTACACCCTCGACCAACTCGCCCAGCGCACGTACGGCTTCGACGGCTACGTCACATCCGACTGCGGCGCCGTCGGCACCACGTACAACCTGTTCCCCGGCGGCCACGACTGGGCGCCGCCCGGCTGGACCACCGACCACAAGGGCGGCACCGGCACGTGGACGAACACGATCACCGGCGCGACGATCCCGGCACAGGCCGGCGGCCAGGCATACGCACTGCGGGCCGGCACCGACCTCAACTGTCCCGGCGGCGAGAACACGCTGACCAACATCGAGGCCGCGATCAAGGGCGGCGCGCTGTCCGAGGGCGTGATCGACAACTCGCTGGTGAAGGTCTTCACGTTGCGCATGATGACCGGTGAGTTCGACCCGGCGTCGAAGGTCGACTACACCAAGATCACGAAGGCGCAGATCCAGAGCCCGGCCCACCAGGCCCTGGCCACCAAGGTCGCGGACAACTCCCTCGTCCTGCTACAGAACAACGACGTCACCGGCACCACCACCAAGCTGCTGCCGGCCAACCCGGCCAAGCTCGACAAGGTGGTCATCCTGGGCGACCAGGCGAACATCGTGAACCTCGGCAACTACTCGGGTGACCCGACCCTGCAGGTCAGCGCCGTGCAGGGCATCACGAACGCGGTCAAGGCCGCCAACCCCGGCGCCACCGTCGTCTACGACGCGGCGGCCACCTCGACCACCGCCACCACCCCCGCTGTGCTCAGCGCGCAGACGCAGTCCGACATCAAGACCGCCGACCTGGTCATCCTGTTCGTGGGCACCGACCACGGCGTCGCCGACGAGGGCAAGGACCGCACCACCATCGCCATGCCGGGCAACTACGACTCGATGATCGACCAGGCCACCGCGCTGGGCAACCCGAACACTGCTCTGGTCATCCAGTCCGGCGGCCCGGTCACCATCGACGACGTCCAGGGCAAGCTCCCCGCCGTACTGTTCAGCGGCTTCAACGGCGAGAGCCAGGGCACCGCGCTCGCGGACGTGCTGTTCGGCAGGCAGAATCCGGACGGGCACCTGAACTTCACGTGGTACGCCGACGACTCCCAACTGCCGGACATGTCCAACTACAACCTGACCCCCGCCGCGACCGACGGCCTCGGCCGGACGTACGAGTACTTCACCGGCACGCCGACCTACCCGTTCGGCTACGGCCTGAGCTACTCGAACTTCAGCTACTCCGACATCCACGCCGACAAGAAGTCGGTGGACGCCAACGGCACCGTGCACGTCGGTATGACCGTCAAGAACACCGGCAACACCGCCGGCAGCACGGTCGCGCAACTGTACGCGGCGACACCGTTCACCGTGCCCGGCGTGACGCTGCCCAAGGAACGCTTGGTCGGCTTCCAGAAGACCGGCGTGCTGCGGCCCGGCCAGAGCCAGCACATCACGCTGGCCGTGCCCGTCAGCACACTGTCCATCTCGGACTCCACCACCATGAAATCGGTCGTGTACGACGGAACCTACCGGTTCGATGTGGGCGCCAGCTCGGCCGACGTCCGAGGCACCGCCGACGTCGCGGTGACCGGGGCGCTGCGGCCGAAGGTGCGGACCGTCACGGTGCAGCCCGACCAGGTCGACTTCCAGGTCGGCCAGACCCTGGACCTGACCGGTAAGAACCCGTGGCTGGCCGACGACACGGACCCGACGCAGGAACAGCGGAACCTCAGTGTCACCGCGGACAACGTCGTCATGGCCGCCAACTCGGACGGCAGTTTCGTCGACCTGTCGAAGACGCGTGTCAGCTACCGCAGCAGCGACCCACGGGTGGCGACGGTCAACGGCAGGGGCCTGGTCACTGCGGTCGGCGACGGCGCCGCGACCATCACGGCGACCGTCGACGGGGTCAGCGGAAGCACGCCGATCGTGGTCGGCCACGCCGTGTCGGTAAGCGCCCCGGCGCTCGCGCAGGCCGGCACGGCCGCGACCGTCACGTCGACGTTCACCGACACCGGCACCACCGCGGTGCGCGACGTGGCGATGGCACTCGACCTGCCCGCCGGCTGGTCCGCCACGGCGACCACGCCGAACTCGTTCGCCATCGTCGGCGCGCACCAGCGGGTCACGACCACGTGGGCGGTCTCGGTGCCAACGGGTGCCGCCGGCTCGTTCACCGTGAACGCCGACGCCACGGTTCGCGGCGCCCACGACAGTTCCGGCTTCACACAGGTGGACGTGGCCTACGCGTCGTTCACCTCGGCGTACAACAACTCGGCGGTCACCAGCGACGACAACCGGGGCACCGCCAACCTGGACGGCGCGGGCGCGAGCTACTCGGCGCAGGCACTGGCCGCCGTCGGCGTACAGCCCGGCGCGCCACTTGTCCACAACGGACTGACGTTCACCTGGCCGAACGCCGGTCCCGGCCAACCGGACAACGTGGTGGCCGCCGGCCAGACGATCGACTTCGCCGGCTCCGGCTCGACCCTGGGCTTCCTGGGCACCAGCGCGTGGGGCGCCAGCAGCGGCACCGGCACGATCACCTACACCGACGGCAGCACCCAGCCGTTCACCGTCGCGTTCGGCGACTGGGCGAACGGCACGCCACCGGCGGGCGGTGACGTCGCGATCAGGGCGCCCTACGGCAACCAGCCCGGCAACCGCACGCCGTGGCAGGCCACGATCGACTACTTCCCGGTTCCGCTCGACCCGAGCAAGACGGTGCGGTCGGTGACGATGCCGCAGGGCAATCCGCAGCCCCAGGGCGGCATCCCGTCGCTGCACGTCTTCGCGATGTCGATCAGGTCCGACAACCTGTCGATCACGACGCCGGCCGCGATCACGGCGGGCGGATCGGGCACGGTCACGACCACGCTGACCAACCCGTCGCCAACGGCACTGAGCGACGTGACACTGGCACTGAACCTGCCGGGCGGTTGGACGGCGACGAACACCACGCCGAACTCGTTCGTCACGGTCGACTCGGGCAGCCAGGTCGCCACCACGTGGACCGTCACCGCGCCCGGCGGACAGCAGCCCGGCGGGCAGGTGGTGGGTGTCACCGAAACCGTGGGCGGCGTCCAGGCGGGTATCTCCGGCGGGGTGACCCAGGTGCCGTACGCGACGCTCGCCGACGGCTTCAACAACGTGTCGATCACCGACGACACCAACCGGGCGCCGGGCAACATCGACGGCGGCGGCAACAGCCTGTCGGCTCAGGCGCTCGCCGCCGTGGGGGCGACCCCAGGCGCCACTCTCACCCACGACGGACTGACGTTCACGTGGCCGAACTCGCCGGCCGGCGCCAACGACAACGTCGAGGCGGACGGGCGCGCGTTCACCATCACCGGAACCGGTGCGACGCTCGGCTTCCTCGGTACCGCCGCCAACGGCCAGTCCTCCGGCGACGGCACGATCACCTATACCGACGGCAGCACGCAGCAGTTCACCATCGGCTTCGGCGACTGGGCCTCCACGACACCGTTCCCCGGCGGCGACATCGCGGTGACCGCCGCCTACGGCAACTTCTCCAACGGCCCGACACCGTGGACAGCCACCGTCTTCTACGACTCCGTCGCCCTCCAGGCGGGCAGGACCGTCGCGTCGGTGACCTTGCCGGGCGGCACGACCGCACCGCTGCACGTCTTCGCCGCGGCCATCGGCTGACCCCGGCGCGCCTTTCTCGTCACTGCACAGCCCTGTCCCGGCACGGCAACTGAGGGTGAGGACATCGTGAGGCTCACGTCCCGAGCGACCGCGTTCGGTGTCGGGTTGGCCGCGGTGCTGGGGGTCTTGGCGGTGCCGGTCGCCGGCGCCGCGACGGCGCCCGCACTGGTCGGCGACCCGACCGCACTGGTGGACCCGTTCATCGGCACCGGCAACGGCGGCGGTGTCGTGGGGCCCGTCAACATGTTCCCCGGTGCCGCCGCCCCGTTCGGCATGCTGGACTGGAGCCCGGACACCACGTCCCGGCCCTCGTCCGGCGGCTACAACTTCGCCGACACGTCGACCATCGGGCTGAGCGTGACGCACGTGTCCGGCGCGGGCTGCGGGATCGCGGGTGACCTGCCGATCCTGCCGACCGTCGGCGCCATCGGCACGAACCCGACCGCCACCACCGAACCGTTCACCCACGCCGACGAGACCGCGCATCCCGGTTCCTACTCGACCACACTGGGCACCGGTACGTCGGCCGTCGGCGTCGACGTGGCCACGACCACCAGGACCGGCATCGGCCGGTTCACCTACCCCGCGACGACGTCGGCCAACCTGCTGTTCAAGGCAGGCGACTCGCAGTCCACCCTGACCGCCGCCAACGTGTCCGTCATCGGGACCGACGAGGTCAGCGGGTCGATGACCGAGGGCAAGTTCTGCGACATGCCCAACTCGTCGACGGTGTACTTCGTCGCGAAGTTCGACCGGCCGTTCACCACGTTCGGCACCTGGCAGGGCACCACGGTCACCCCCGGCTCCCGCACGAGTACCGCAGGCCAGGGTTCCGGCGCCTGGGTCGGCTTCGACACGACGGCCGACGCGCGGGTCGGCATGCAGGTGTCGATCAGCTACGTGAGCACCGACCAGGCCGCGGCCAACCTGAGCGCCGAGGAACACGGCTGGAACGTGGCGGCGGTGGCCGCACAGACCAGCGCACGCTGGCGGCAACTGCTCTCGGAGGTGCGGGTCGGTGGTGGCACCCACGACCAGCAGGTCCAGTTCTACACGGCGCTCTACCACACGCTGCTCGCCCCGAGCACCTACAGCGACGCCAACGGCCGGTACTTCGGTATGGACGGCCAGGTGCATCAGGTGGCACCGGGCCGGGCGCAGTACACGACGTTCTCCGGTTGGGACATCTACCGTTCCGAGGTCCCGCTGCTGGCTACCGTCGTGCCCGAGCAGACCAGCCAGATGATGCAGTCGCTGGTCAACGACGCCCAGCAGGGCGGCTGGCTGCCGAAGTGGCCGGTGGCCGGCGCGTACACCGGCATGATGGGCGGCGACGCGGCCGACGCGATCATCGCCGAGGCATACGCCTTCGGCGCCCGCGACTTCGACACGCACGCCGCCCTCGCCGTGATGGTCAAGGGCGCGACGCAACCGCAGACCAGCACCGACCTTGGCCAGGGCTACTACCAGGAACGATCGAACCTGACCTCCTACCTCGCCAACGGATACGCCGCCAACGACAAGCCGACGGACGGCTCCGCGGTGCCGAACGGCGCGTCGCTGACCCTGGAGTACGCCACCGACGACGCCGCGATCGCCGCGTTCGCGCACGCGACCGGCGCCAATGACACCTACCGGACGTTCCTGCGGCGGTCGCAGAACTGGACCAACGTCTTCAACGTCGACTCGGGTTTCCTGCAACCGAGAACCGCTGATGGCGACTTCCCGGCCGGCAACCCGGTCACCGACGGACTGAGCAACTTCGGCCAGAACGGCTTCCAGGAGGGCAACGCCGCCCAGTACGCGTGGATGGTGCCGCAGGACCTGCACGGCCTGATCACCGCGATGGGCGGCGACTCGGCCGCGGTGGCCCGGCTGGACACGTTCTTCCAGCAGGACAACGTCGGCCCGAACGACCCGTTCTACTGGGCCGGCAACGAGGTCGACCTGCTGGCGCCGTGGGTCTACGACTACGCGGGAGCGCCGTACAAGACACAGGCGGAGGTGCACCGACTGCTGGACGACGTCTACTCGGCGACCCCGGACGGCGAGCCGGGCAACGACGATCTCGGCGCGATGAGCTCGTGGTACGTGTGGGCGGCGCTGGGCATGTACCCGGCGACCCCTGGTGCCCCGGTGCTCGCCCTCGGCGCACCGCTGTTCCCCGTGGTGCGGCTGGACCTGCCGGGCCACCAGGTGACGGTGACCGCGCCCGGCGCGTCCGACCATGGCTACGTCACGAGCCTGTCCGTGAACGGACACGCGTCCACAAAGGACTGGATCACGATGGATGGGCGGTCCACCCGCCTGGACTTCGGGATCGCCGACACGCCCAACACCCGGTGGGCGGCCGCGCCGTCGGACGCACCGCCGTCCTACCCGGCCGGCCCGCTCACGTTCCCGACCGGCGTCGTGCCATCGGCGGTGACAAGTGCGCCCGCGAGCCTGACCGCGACGGCGGGCTCGACGACGCAGGCGCAACTCACCTTCACGCTCGGCGTCGGCGCGTACGGCGACAAGGCGGCCGGCGTCCAGCAGTTGCACTGGACGGCGAAGCCCCCTACGGGTGTCACCGTCACCCCGTCGTCGGGCACCGCCCAGGTGACCAACGGCACCGCCACGGCGACGGTGTCCTTCGACGTGGCCACGAACGCGCCGCAGGGCTTCAACTCGGTCGGATTCGCGCTGAGTTCGACACCAGCCGTGCCACTGCCGACGCTGACCGTGCCGGTGGCGGTCATCGGCCCCGGCGACACGGCGACGGTGTGCACCACGCTGGGCACGACCAACGTCGACAACGGAATCACCCAGCAGGAAGGCGGCGACGGCACGACGGCCGCGGTGACCATCGGTGGCCTCAGTGGACGCAGCACGGTCCAGGAGGTCGCGAACGACCTGAACATGTACTTCCAGGTCGACCCGAGAATCGCGCGCAACGGTGACTTCGCGGCCACCGTCACCTTCCAGTACTACGACTCGGGCACCAACTCCTGGACCCTGCAGTACGACAAGCAGGGCGGCGACGCCTACACGGCAATAGGTTCGGTACAGAACACCAACACCGACACCTGGCTGACGACGACGATGTCACTGCCGGACGCGGCGATCGCGGAAGCGGAGAACAACCAGTCCGACTTCCGCATCGCATCCGGCGCCCCGGTCACGGTGCACGCGGTCACGGCGACGATCTCCGGGACCGGAGTCCTGCCCATGGACCTCTGCCCCGCGTCCTGAGCCCGGCACTCCTGGGATCGGGCTTGTCCCGTTCCCAGGAGTGCCGCACAAACCAGCGACCGGCCACCGGATCACGAAGCGGCCAGCACGATGTGGCCGACGGCGGTGTTCGACGCCGGCACGTGGTAGAACCGGTGCAGTTCCGTGGCCGACCCGCCCAGCGCTCCACGCATGATCAGCCACATCACCATCTCGATGCCCTCCGAGCCGGCCTCACGCAGGTACTCCAGGTGCGGGATGTGCCGCAGGGCATCGGGATCGGCGGTGAGCCGGTCCAGGAACGCGGTGTCGAACTCCTTGTTGATCAAGCCGGCTCTCGGGCCCTGCAACTGGTGGCTCATGCCGCCGGTCCCCCACACCTGCACGTCGAGGTCCTCCTCGTAGCCCAGCACGGCTCGCCGGATCGCCTCGCCGAGGGCGTAGCACCGGTTGCCGGTGGGTGGCGGGTACTGCACCACGTTCACCGCGACCGGGATCACCCGCACCGGCCACGCATCGGGTTGGCCGAGCATCAGCGACATCGGCACGGTCAGGCCGTGGTCCACGTCGAGCTTGTTCATGATCGTGATGTCGAACTCGTCCAGGATCAGAGATTCGGCGATGTGCCACGCGAGATCCGCGTGGCCTTCGACGACCGGCACCGGCCGGGGGCCGAATCCCTCGTCGGCCGGGGCGAACGAGTCCGCGCACCCGATGGCGAACGTGGGGATCATCTCCAGCGAGAACGCGGACGCGTGGTCGTTGTAGACCAGCACGACGACGTCCGGCTTCTGTTCGGCGATCCACTTCCTCGTCCAGTCGTACCCGGCGAACACCGGCCGCCAGTAGTCGTCGCCGGATCTGCCGTTGTCCAGCGCGGCGCCGATCGCCGGCACGTGACTGGTCGTGACTCCCGCGGTGATCCGTGCCATCGCTACCGGCCCTCCCTGATCGAACGCTGTCCCTCCGGTGAGCGCCCGCCGGCCAGCATCATCGCCGTGTAGTCCTCGACACTCATCCCGACCATGGTGCTCACCGCCGCCGGGAAGCTCGTGCCGACCGTGGCGAAGATCTTCGCCAGGAAGTAGATGTTGCCGCCCTCGGCGATGGCGGCGTTCCAGTCTCTGTCCACAACGGCCTGTCGTTGCGCCGCGGTGAGCTGCCACTCGTCCAGGTAGGCGCTCTCGTTCTCCTTGAACCGCACCCGGTTCTCCGGCTTCAGCAGGCTCATGCAGAACTGGTTGAGGTGGAAGCCCTTCCGGCTCTGGCGGCCGGTGAACACGGTGGTGCCGGGAATGTCGTCCAGTTCGGGATCGTTCACGGCTGGTCCCAGTAGAGTCGGGTCGGGTTGTCCACGAGCAGCTTGCGCCGTAGTTGCTCGGTCACGGCGACACGGGGAACGATGTCGACGAGCGCGCCGTCGTCGGGCATGTGGCTCTTCAGGTTCGGGTGCGGCCAGTCGGTACCCCACAGCACCCGGTCCGGAAAGGACTCGACGAGCGTTCTGGCGAACGGTACGACGTCGTCGTAGTCGGGCGGCCCGGTGACGGACAGCCGTTCGGCGCAGGTGACTTTCGCGTAGCAACGGGGATGCTCGCGCATCAGGGTCTGGAACCGTTCGAACTCGGGCCCGTCCACCGGCGCGGTGACGTCGGGCCGCCCCATGTGGTCGACCACGACGGCTGTGGGCAGTGACATGAAGAACCGCCAGCGCTCGGCGAGATCGGCGGCTTCGAAGTACAGGACCACGTGCCAGCCGAGGCGGGCGATCCGCTCGACGATGCCGAGGTAGTACTCGTCGGGTTGGGGATCGACGAGGCGCCGTACGAAGTTGAACCGGACGCCCCGCACCCCCGCGTCGTGCAGCAACGCCAGTTCCGCGTTGGTGACATCGGGCCGGACCGTGGCCACGCCGCGTGCCCGCCCGCCCGCGGCCAGCAGCGCGTCGACCATGGCGCTGTTGTCGGCGCCGTGGCAGGTGGCCTGGACGATGACGTTGCGGTCGAAACCGAGGAAGTCCCGCAGCTTGAACAGTTCGGCCTTGCCCGCGTCGCACGGCGTGTACCTGCGTTCCGGCGCGAACGGGAACTCGGCGCCGGGGCCGAACACGTGACAGTGGGCGTCCACCGCGCCCGCCGGCAGTGGGTAGCTGGGCCGGGTGGGTGCTGGGTGGAACGGCAGCCAGCCCGCGTCCATCACAGTCCCCTCGCCGTCAGTTGGGCGTCCAGACGGGGATAGACCCGGCGAGCGTTGCGCTCGAACACCTTGTCCCGGTCCGGCACGTCGATGTCCAGCGCGTCGACGTAACGGCGGGTGTCGTCGAAGTAGTGCCCGGTGGTCGGGTCGATCCCACGCACCGCGCCGATCATCTCGGAGCCGAACAGCAGGTTGTCGTGGTCGATCACCTCGAACAGCAGGTCGATGCCGGGCTGGTGGTAGACGCAGGTGTCGAAGTAGACGTTGCGCATGATGTGCTCGGTCAGCGGCGGCCTGCCCAGCATGTCGGCCAGACCGCGGTAACGGCCCCAGTGGTAGGGCACCGCGCCGCCGCCGTGCGGGATGACCAGGCGCAGCTCGGGGAGGTCGCCGAACAGGTCTGCTTGCAGGAACTGCATGAACGCGGTGGTGTCGGCGTTGAGGTAGTGCGCGCCGATGGCGTGGAAGTTGGGATTGTCCGAACCGGACACATGGATCATCGCGGGGACGTCGAGTTCGATCAGCTTCTCGTAGAACGGATACCACGAGTGGTCGGTCAGCGGCGGCGCGGTCCAGTGCCCGCCGCTGGGGTCGGGGTTGAGGTTGCATCCGACGAAACCCAGCTCCAGCACGCACCGTTCGAGCTCAGCGATGGAATGCTCGATCGGCACGCCGGGCGACTGCGGCAACTGGCAGACGCCGGCGAACCGCTCGGGGTAGAGGTCGACGACGCGTTTGATCAGGTCGTTGCACACGCGGGACCATTCGGCGCTGACCTTCTCGTCACCGAGATGGTGCGCCATCGCGGACGCGCGTGGCGAGAAGATCGTCATGTCGATGCCGCGCTCGGCGAGCAGGCGCAACTGGTTGCCGGCCACCGTTTCGCGGAGTTCGTCGTCCGAGAAACGGGGATAGGGCGGGGGTGATCCGGCCAGTTGCGCGGCCCGCCATTCGGTGTGGGCCGGTGGGGCGGTGGTGTAGTGACCGTGGCAGTCGATGATCACGTTCGCCGACCTTTCTCCGATGACACGAAGACCTCGCCCCGCATCAGCAACCGCGCGGTCCGCAGCAGCGCCGCACCACGGACCGAGCCGTCGTCGGCCACGTCCACGGTCACGGTGAAGAACCCCGACGGGTGCTCGACGTCCAACTGCCGTGTTCCGTCGGTCTTCGCGATGTCCGCGGCCACCGAACCGGGGATCAGGCAGGCCGTGGCGACCGAGACCGCGCCGAACACACCGATCGCCTCGTGTACGCGGTGCGGGATGAACGTCCGCGTCGAGATCACGCCGCCGTGCCGGGCCGGCGACAACAGGCTCACCTTGGGCACGGTCTTGCCCATGACATCGCCGAGGTTCATGAGCTTCCCGGCGGCCAACCGGACCGCCTCGACCTCGGCCTTGAGCGACTGGTCCGCTTCCAGTTCCGCCGGGGACTCCGTCCCGCTGACACCGAGATCGGACGCGGCGACGCACACGACCGGCATGCCGTTGTCCACGCAGGTCACGCGCACGCCTTCGACGAGGTCGCTCGCGTGCCCGGTCGGCAGCAGGGCACCACACGACGAACCGGCGATGTCGAGGAAGTCGATCGGTACGGGCGCGTGCGTGCCGGGGACGCCGTCGATCCGCGCGTCGCCGTCGTACTCGACCACGCCGCCAGGTGTCCGGACGTGGGCAACGGCCAGGCTCTGCGTGTTCGCCATCCAGATGTGGACCGGAGTGACCCCGTCCACCGAGGGCACCAAGCCCTCCGCCAGCGCGAACGGGCCGACCCCGGCGAGCAGGTTCCCGCAGTTCTGGTTGTCGGAGACCTCGGCGCGGTCCGGCCACACCTGGAGGAACAGGTAGTCCACGTCGGCGTCGTCACGGGTCGAGCGGCGCACGACGGCGACCTTGGACGTGAGCGGATGCGCTCCGCCCATCCCGTCGATCTGGCGCGGATCGGGCGAGCCCATCACCGCCAGCAGGACGGCGTTACGAGTGTCCTCATCGGACGGTAGGTCCGCTGCGCGGAAGTACAGGCCCTTCGACGTGCCGCCCCGGATCACCGAGCAGCGGATCGCGGTCTGACTCATGACCGGTCCGCCGCGTCGACGTAGCGCAGGCCGCGCTCGGCCAGTTTCGCCCGCATCCCGTACAGGTCCAGGCCCAGTTCACCCTCGGCGAGACGCCTGCGCTTGTCGGCCTCGTTCGCCTCACGGGCCCGGCCCTTCGCCAGCACCGACACGGCGTCCTCACCCCGGACGACCACCACCCCGTCGTCGTCCGCGACGATCACGTCACTCGGCCGGATATGGACCCCGGCACACACGATCGGAGTCTGGACGTTGCCCAGCGTCTCCTTCACCGTGCCCCGCGCGGAGATCCGCGCCGACCACACCGGGAAACCCATCTCGGTCAGGTCGGCGACATCACGCACACCACCGTCGATGACCAGGCCGCGCACACCGTGCGCCCGCAGGCTCGTGGCCAGCAGATCACCGAAATACCCGTCGCCACACGGACTCGTCGGCGTGACGACCAGAATGTCGCCCGGCCGCGCCTGCTCGACCGCGACGTGGATCATCCAGTTGTCCCCCGGCGCGACCTCGCAGGTCAGGGCGTTACCCGCGATCCGAGCCGGCCGGTAGATCGGGCGCAGGTGCGCGCCGAGCAGCCCGGTCCGACCCTGCGCCTCGTGCACGGTGGCCACGCCGAGCCCGGCCAGCCCGTCCACGATCGCCAGGTCGGTGCGCACGACGTTGCGAACCACCACAGCCATACCCGTGCTCCTGTCCTCGTTGACCTCAGTGCGCGGCGAGTTCACGCAGCCAGTTGGCGAGCTCGTCCGTGCTCGGCGACCGGGGATCGTCGGCGCGTCGGACGAGGCCGACCTCCAGTGCGGTCGGCGTTCCCTCGACCGGTAGCGGCACGAGTTCACCGAACGCGGCCGCACCCGAGTCGTCCGGAACGAACGTGGCGATGACGCCGAGGCCCGCCGCGGTGGCGAGCAGCCTGGCCTGTAGGCCCTCGACCTCGAGCACCGAATGGTCACCGGTGAGGCCGAACTCACGCAGCGACTCCCGGTAGACACCGGCCTCGATGCCGAGCAGCGGCGCCGTGATGAGACCCGCTTTCGCGATCTCCGCCGCCGTGATCGATTCCCGGGCCGCCAGCGGATGACCGGGCGACGCGAAGAACGTCAGCCGGACCTCCTGCAACGGCTCGAACCGTGCATCGCCGGGCAGATGCCATCGGATGACGTAGGCCAGATCCAACTCGCGGTCCAGCACGGCCTGCGCCTCCCGCCTGCTGTGCCCGAACCGTACCGAGAGCAGGGTGCCTTCGTGCGCGCGGCGGAACGGGGCGATCACGTGTTCGAAGAAGTGCTTCTGCTCGAAGGACATGCTGGCGCCCAGCCGAATCCGCCCACCCCGGCCC
This sequence comes from Pseudonocardiaceae bacterium, assembly GCA_036269975.1. GTDB lineage: Bacteria > Actinomycetota > Actinomycetes > Mycobacteriales > Pseudonocardiaceae > DATEPR01. The sequence goes on from DATBDL010000429.1 coordinate 22,616, forward strand.
TGCCTGATGTCGCCGAGCGAATCGGCGAGGCGGTCCTGTTCGGTCAGCATCACCAGTGCCGTTCGGTAGATCTCCCTGCCGGCCGCGGTGAGGTGCACCGCACGTTCCTGGTAGCGCAGCAGTTCGGTCCCGCACGCCCGTTCCAACTCGCTGACGTGGTGCGACACCGTGGGTTGCGCCAGGTTGAGCAGCCGGGCCGCTGCGGAGTACCCGTTGCGGTCCACCACGGTGACGAAGACCCGCAGCCGGAACAGGTCCAGGTTCATCCCGCCGCCCCCTGAGGAGTTGTCACGAGCAGGTCAGGCCAGTACGACCTGGTCGAAGGTGGACTCCCGTGCCTCGTCCAGGTCCAGCAGACCGTGCGCGTCCATCCACCGCTGGGTGACGTCGTACATCTCCCTGGTGTAGGGCTCGTACACGATCCGCTCGCCGGGCCCGAACCGCCGGACGTCGACGAGTTCCACGATGTCCGCCGGCAGTTCGCGGGTCCAGTAGTGGAGGTAGCGGTCCGGACGGAGGTCGATGTCCCGCTGGGCCTTCTCCAACGCGCGGAAGTACTTCCGCGTCTGGTCGGGGTCCGCCGCGTCGGCGACGAGGAAACCGACGGTGAACGTGGCATCGGCCAGCTTGCGGTAGCCGAGTTGCTCGGCGACGTAGTACTGGGCGCCGAACACGGTCGCGGCGGCGGCGTCACCCCGGATCAGGCGGCGCACCCGGTCGTTCGGCAGTCCCTGGAACGACAGCCTGATCTGCTCGAACGGGATGAACTGCTCCATCGCCTGGATCGTCGCATAGTGGCTGCCCGAGTGGTAGCCCACCGCGATGTCGACCCCGGCGAGGTCCTCCGGCCGACGGAAGTCCGACTCGGGGGCGACGAAGATCCCGGCCGGGGTGACCGAGTAGGCACTGCCCCACATCTTGCCGGCACCGGCCGAGGCCGCCGCGTTCACGGCCCAGTGGCAGGCGGCCGACACGTCACAGGACCGTGTCTGCGACATGTCCTCGAACGCGCCCCTGCGGACCTGGACCGGCGCGCTGTCGGCGGAGCGCACGGCCGAGGTCGCGTAGGCGCCGCTGGACAGCCCGCCGGTCTGGAACTCGTAGTCGAGGCCCTCTTCGGTGAAGTAGCCGTGCTCGTCGGCGACCCATTCCTGCAGCCTGGTATGAGGCTGGATCACGTACTTTCCCATAGCCGCTCTCCCTGCGAACGTTGCCGTGACGTCGACGCTAGATTCGACGTGACCGAGCCGGCAACGGGCTGGGATCGATGGCGGTATCGCCTTTTCCTATGGACGCCGCTGGCTACCAGCGCAGCCCGTGTCGGGTGCGGACGGTGATCACGGTGGCCGTGTAGGGCGCGACGGTGACCGATTTCGTGCTGGCCGCCGTCGAGTTCGTGATCGACGTGCCGGGTGCGGCCAGTGTCGCCACGGTGGCCCGACCGCGAGCCAGGGTGACACCGGGGTAGCCGAGCTTGACGGTGTAGGCGTTGGTCGGGTCGTCGTTCACCAGCAGCACCCGCAGTGTGCCGTCGGCGGACCTCACGGCGTAGGACTGCACGAGCGGCTGGCTCGACGTGGCGGCGACCAGTGTGTCGCCGGGGTGGATGAACCGGCCGAGCAGGTCGAGGCCGTAGTACGCCGGGAACGGCGTGTCCGAGGCCGGTTCGCAGATCCTGACCGAACCGGATGTGCCGCAGGTCGCGTCGGCCAGCAGCCCGTACTCGCCGAAGTTCGCCGTGCCGTACAGCGACGGGCCGTTGTCGCCGGTCGTGACGATGCCGTTGTGGATCTGCCACCAGTCCACGCTGCTGATGCCGTTGCTCAGCCAGCCGAGGTAGTCCTGGGTCAGGTACAGCGCGTCGACGAGGCCGACGGTCTGCTTGCCTGGGTTGGAGGACACCGAGTTGGTCTCGGTGACGTCGATCGGGATGTCGTTCCTGCCGGTGTACTGGGCCAGTTCCGCGCGCAGGGTGCTGACCATGCCGGGGATCTTGGCGGTGTCCGACAGCAGACCGGCGTCGGTCGGGCCGGGCGGCGTGACGTTGCTCGGGTTCTGCGGGTACCAGTGGATGTCGGCGAAGTCGATCCGCCTGCCCAGCGCGGACATCACGGTCTGGTTCCACGTCTGCGGGCTGCCGGCGGAGATCTGGCCGTCGGGCCAGTTGCCGGGCGCGGTCAGCACGACGCCGATCTTGATGGTCGGGTCGACGGCCTTCATGGCCTTGACGTACGCCAGCGCGTTCTGGGCGTAGACGGCCGGCCCGCAGTTGGCCGGGTTGGCGCCGGCGGCACAGTGGTTGTCGGGTTCCCAGTCCGCGCCGTAGGTTCCGTTGCCGTAGATCTCGTTACCGATCTCCCAGTACTTGATGTTGTCGTGGTGCTGGACGTTGGCGTAGCGGACCCAGTCGGCCGCGAGTTGCGCCCCGCTCTCCTGCGGATTCTCCGTCGCGCCGAAGGTGTCGCCGGTGCCGTAGTTGACGGTGACCATGCCGCGCGCACCGGTTCGGCGTAACAACGTGGCGTACTGGTCGAAGTCGACGGCCTGGGTCCGGCCGGAGATGTCGGTGTTGTTCTTCCAGTCGTACACGTCCGACGTCGTGCCACCGGGGAACCGGATCATGCTGACACCAGCGGCGCGCAGCATGCCGGGCACGACGGCGTCGGTCAGGTCGGCGTCGTAGACCGAGCCGTTGACACCGATCGCGGCGGGCGGCACCGTCGCCACGCGCTGCGTCGCGTTCACCGTCACCGTCGCCGGCCCGGCCATGGCCGGGCTGGCCGACGCGACCGGAGCGCTCACCACGGCCATGCCGACCACCGCAGCGCATCCCGCCAGTACCAACCGATGCCGAACTCCCGATCCACCGCGACCCGACACCGTCGTCTCCCATCGTCCGGACATTCGCCGTAGCAACGGTTTGCGCTCGAACATCACCGTGTCAAGCAACACGAACGGCCGCCCAGGTCACGGCCGGCCGTGGCGTGAAAGTTGCACGGAGTCAGCCGGGGTGGGTGCGGAACGCGTCGACGATCATGTACGAGCCGCTGAGCATCTTGCCGGTGACGGTGTGCACGCCGGCCGCGAGTCCGGTGATCGAGACCACGGTGCTCTGGAACACCCGCGTCGACGTCACGAAGCTGACCGTTCTGAACGCGGTTCCGTCGATCGTCAGCGCCACATTGCCCTCGTCGGTGTTGGTCTCGGAGATGATGTCCAGGCCGGTGCCGTTGAAGGTGAGGCTCCAGGAATCGCCGACGTTCTGGGTGGCCCAGATGTCGTTCTGGTAGGAGCTCGCGCCGCCGGCGTTCGTCCCGCGCCAGATCCAGCCCGTACCGGGACTGCCGGTGTTGGTGTACCCGACGCCGGACGTGTCGTTGAGTTCCTCCGCCGCCGTGGTCTTGGCCAGATTGATCGTGAGGTTGGTCTGCACCCGCCGGACCGTCAACATGATCGCGGCCCCCGCTGCCAGCTTGTCGTACGGCTGCCAGAACGTGTTCCGGTCGGTGGTGACGGAGTTGCCGTTGATCGCGGTGATGTCATCGCCGGTCAGCAGGCCCGCCTGCGCCGCGACGGTGCCGGCCGGAACGTTCGCCAGGTAGAGCCCGATCGGCTGGCCCAGGCCCAGGGCGGACTGCACGGCGAGGGAAGGGATGTTGGTCGCCGTCGCACCCATCAGCGGTTCCGGCTGGGTGATCAGCGACGGGGCGGTACCGCCGGAACCGAAGGGCAGCACGGCTTTCGGGGGCAGGGGTCCGCCGGCCGCGCCGAAGCCGGTCATCGGGAAGTTGGCGTAGCCCAGACCGATCGCGGGCGAGTTCGTGGCCACGGTGAAGTCGTACTGGCCGGTCGGATCACCGGAGCTGAACCGGGGATCGGCGACGAGCGAGTGCACGTCCATGCCGGCCTGTACCCAACTGGACTGCTGGTTGATCGTGGTGCCGTTGGCCGACAGTTGGCTGCCGGGCCCGGCGATCGTCCCGCCACCGTTCCAGAACAGGTTGTCGTCCACTGTGTACTTTGCGGATGTCGGGTCGCTGCCCACGTTGTTGTAGGCCGTCGGACCGAGCGTGATGTTGTGCTGGATCACGTCGCCGTTGTTGGCGTGGCTGATCTGTTCGAACATCGTGCCGCTGACCAGGACGTTGTTCTGCACGGTGCGGTCGAAGCCGTCGCGCAGCTTGATACCGCCCTTGAGAATCAGATTGTTCCTGATGACGAAGTTCGACGAACCGTCATCGAGGTCGATCGCCCAGTCGCCGTCGTGCCAGAACCGGTTGTGCTGGATGGTGATCGGTGCGAGGACGTCGAGCTTCATCATCTGCTCGGCCTGTGCGTCGTTGAGCTGGGTGCCGTTCGCACCGGCGAAGGACGTCCCCGGCGCCAGCGAGTTGTTGCCCGACGCCGCCCAGAACCGGCCGCGTCCCCACACGTTGATCGAGCCGTTGTCGCCGGTGTGCTGGACGCAGTCGAAGATGTCGTTGTTCTCGATGAGATGCCCGCCCCAGGTGCCGTCCTCGATGTTGAGGCAGGCTCGCGCGCTGCCGTCGATGGTGTTGCCGTCGACGGTGACGTTCCTGCTCATCGAGATGTTGACGCCGGAGGACTGGAGCTCGAACTGGCCCATGTTCTCCATCAGGTTGTTCCTGATGTCGACGTCGCGCGGGTAGTTGTCGCTCTTCGGGCCGGCGGCGGTGTCGTTGATCAGCACCGTCTGGTGGAAGTTGTTCGAGTAGTCGCGGACCGAGTCCGGCGACCCGACGACCTGGACGTCGCTGGCGCCGTCGAACTCGAACTTGTTGTTGCTGATGACGTCGCCGTCGTTGAAGCCGTCCAGGAAGACGCCGTTGCCGCCGAGTTGGTCGAAGAACGAGTTGGTCACCGTGACGTTCGCGGCGTTGCGCAGGTACACCGCGCCCTTGCGCACGATCGCCCAGTCGCCCTTGGCGTCCGGCTCGTAGGTGCTGTCGAAGAGGGTGCGGTGCGTTTCGGTGAAGTGGAATCCGTCGAACGTGAGGTTGCGCACGGGATTCTGGGCGGAGGCACCCGTGACGGTGATCAGTTCGTCCTGCTCGGCGGTCTCGATCTTCGCCGTCGAGAGGTTGGTGCCGGCCGGCGCCCAGAACAGCAGTTGCCCGTTGGCGGGGTTGTAGTACCACTCGCCGGGCGCGTCGAGTTCTTCCCGCACGTTCTCGGCCATGACAGGGCCGACGTTGCCCGACCCGCCGACGGTCAGGCCACAGTCCTGGCCACGGTTGCTGTCACCGACGTAGTGCAGGCCCAGCGCGCCGGGTGTACTGCCGGCGGCGGTGAAAGACGTGCTACCCCAGTCGTTGCAGTGCATCGTGCGGATCAACGCAGTGGCCGGACTGGCCCACTTCTTCGATTCGGTGTTGAGGTTGGCCAGGGTCGTGGCGCCGTCGAGCCGGGGCGCGGTCGGGTCGAAGTTCGGGAACCGAGCGAGGATCTGGCGCTGTCCGTTGACGAACAGTTGGTCGACGTGCAGTCCTGTTGCGACCGTGGCCTGCATGATGCCGCTGCCGGCCGACACCGGTTGCCAGGTCGGAGTGAGTCGCCGACCGCCGCTGATCGTGACGGCCCCTGGTGTCGCCTTCCAGGTCACCGGCGCGGCCGCGGTGCCCGAGTCGGCCGTGCCGAAGGCGAGCGGGCTGGACTGGTAGTAGGTGCCACCCGCGACGTTGACGGTGATCGGGCCGGTGGCCGCGGGCAGTGCGGCCCGGACCAGTTGCTGTGCCCTGCCGAGGGTGGCCACCGGCTGGCTCGCGGTGGTGCCCGCGTTGGTGTCGGCGCCGCCCGGTGCGACGAAGAACGAGATGCCGGTGGCCGCGTGCGAGATGCCCACCGCGACGCTTCCGGCGACGACGACGCCGATGACGGCCGACAGGCCGAGTAAGCGCTTACCTCGACGTGCGGGACGATACCCATGTTCAGCCATGACCGCTCCCCGATGAGCCGAGTCATCCGATCTTTAATGTGTGACTCAGGTTACATACACCGTCACGTCCGGTCAACACACCTGAGCCAAGCCGGTGACCAGCCTAGTGATCGGATGTCTAAATCCCCCGGCTGCGGGTCAGCCGAGCGGACGGGCATGCCCCTGGTCCGGAAGGTCCGCCACGCGCAGCACGCGGGTCGGCGACGACCCGCGAGTCCGCTGCTCGGCCAGCGCGGCAAGGTCGTCGTCGACGTCCAGGTAGGCACCGGACAGGATGTCGTAACGCCCGTCCGCCAACTCGGCGATCATCCGGGCCACCGATTCGGGCTGATGGTGGAAATGATCGGCCGAAACCCGCCCCCGCCTGATCTGCTCCGCGACCATGGTGCTGACGATGCCGCCGGGATGCAGGCTGAATGCGACGACGCCACTGCCCTGGATTTCCAGCGCGATGTTCTCGCTCAACCGGATTGCCGCGGTCTTCGCCACCACGTAGTCGGAAGCCGTTGGCACGGCGGCGGTACCGGCCCGGCTGGCCACCGTGATGATCCGGCCCTGTTTGCGGCGCAGCATCGACGGCAGCACGGCGCGTGCGAACAGGTAGGGCCCGTATGCGTTGGTGAGCAGCGATTCCCGCCATGCCAAGGGATCGCTGTCGGCCACTGAGGACCCGAAGGATGACGCGCCGCCCGCGTTGTTCACCAACGTCGTGACCGGGCCGAACACCTCGTCCGCCAGCGCCGCGGCCTGCTCGGCGTGAGCGGGATCAGTGACGTCACCGACGGCGATCTGCACCCGGACACCTCGATCACGCAGTTCGTCGGCCACATCGATGAGAACGTCCTTACGACGCCCGGTCAGCATGAGCGCTGATCCGCGCGCACCGAGTTCGGCCGCGATCGCCCTGCCGATCGTGCCGGTGGCCCCGGTGACCAGCGCCACTTGATCGTCCGACACGGTATCCCCTTCCCCGAGCTCCCACAAAGAAAAACGGAGGTTTCCGTTTGAGTGGGGAGAGTAGTCCGGTTTCACCCGCTTACGCAAGGGATCGTTCTCGTTTAGGGGGGCCGGACTGGTCGCCTTCACCAGCCGGTTCGCCACGTTGGCCAACCTGCGCGACCCGGCCGCCGGACAACTCAGCAACGACCACATCAAGCTGTCGGTCAGCGAACTGGAACGCAGCATCGAGTGGTACAGCGCCGTCATGGGCGCCCGCCGCCTGACCGAACTGGATCACCATTGCCCTGACGGCAACCTCCCCCTGGCTGGGCAGTGGCATCGCCGGGAACTGCTCGCTCCCTACGACTGACTCGACCATATTGTCCTGAGCCTACCGAAACTCGGGTAATATGACTTCGAAGTCATGTGTAATCACATTTGACGGGAGTCGCCACAGTGACGAAGACGTCCGTGGGTTCGGTGGCCGTGTTACTCGCCGGAGTGCTGGCATTACCTGGGGCGAGTGCGGCCCCGGTGTCGAGAACGGCGACATGGGGCCCGAGTATGACGATCGGTGGTCCTGATTTCTCGAACGAGACCATTCGAATGGTGGTGCATACCTCGATCGGCGGATCGTCCGTGCGGATCAAGCTTTCCGACCAGCGGAGCACCACCGCACTTTCGGTCGGGGAAGTGGACATCGCCGTACAGTCGACGATGGCTACGGCGGTTGCCGGGTCGCGGCACACGGTTACCTTCGGTCATTCGAAGACGGTGACCATTCCGGCCGGCGCCGACGTCTTCAGCGATCCCGTCACGATGACCGTCGCGCCGGACAGTAATCTGCTGGTCAGTCTCTACCTACCACAGGCGACCAGTTCGTCCACCTGGCATTCCGATGCGTTCGACACCTCGTACCTGTCCCGACCTGGCGATTTCGCCGCCGATGACGACGACGGCAACTACGTCCTCGCGACCACGTCGTGGTACTACCTGGACGGTCTGGACGTCGTCACACCAACGGCTCGCGGCAGTGTCGTGGCATTCGGCGATTCGATTACCGACGGCTTCAACACCCCGAACAGCGCATACGCAAAGTGGCCCGACGATCTGGCCCGACGGCTGCTTGCCGGTAGTAAACCGTTCGGGGTGGTCAATGCCGGAATCGGTGGGAACCGCGTGTTGACCGATGTCCCGAATATCTCGCAGGGCATCAGCGCCGAGAAACGGTTCGCCCACGACGCGCTCGGCCAGACCGGGGTCCGTGATGTCATTCTGTTGGAAGGCATCAACGACATCGGCAACGATGCCAGTCCGAATAGTGCGCCGCTGACCGCACAGGATCTCATCGACGGCTATCTCGATCTGATCGCGCAGGCGCACGCGGCCGGTGTCCGGATCATCGGCGCCACCATGCTGCCGGTCTTCGGCAACGGCTATTACACACCTTCCAACGAGGCGATCCGGCAGGCGGCCAACGACTGGATCCGCACCAGCGGGGCTTTCGACGGCGTCGTGGATTTCGACCAGGTGATACGCGATTCGTCCAATCCGGTGGCGATGAACCCGGCCTTCGATTCGGGTGACCACCTCCACCCGAACGCGGCCGGCATGCAGGCGATGGCGAACGCGATCGATCTGACGTTGTTGAAGTAATCGCCTAGCGCAGCGCGAACCCGTCGACCAGCAGGTAGGTTCCGCCCAGTTTGGTCACCGTCAGCGTGTGGTGTCCGGCGGGCAGGCCCTTGACCGAGTACAGCCGGTCCTGGGTCTGCCGCTGGGCGGTGTCGGCGTCGACGGCCGGCTTCGCGACACCGTCGAGCGTGATGCCGACCTCGCCCTCGTCGGAGTTCGTCTCGGTCAGGAAGTCGATGCCCGTTCCGGTGAACGTCACTGTCGCGGAGGCGCCGTCCTGCTGTGTGTAGTGCACGCCGTTGTCGAGGTCACCGACGCCGCGTGACCCACTGGAGGCCCACGTGCCGAGGTACCCGATCCGCAGGTCGTCGTCATCGACCAGTTTGCCCGGCGCGGTGCCCGGCCCGGCCGCGTCGATGATCGCCTGCGCCGCCGCCGGCCACCGGCCGTCGGTGACCACTGTGGACTGCGTGAAGGCGATGTTCGTGCCGTTGTCGTTGAAGCGGTCGGTGTCGGTGAAGTTGTCGTGGATCGAGTCGTCGTGAATGCTCGGCGTCCACAGGTTCACCCACAGGCCACCGTTGCTGAACTCCACCACGTTGTCGTGGGTGTCCCACAGCGAACTGCCCTCGTCGTGGTAGATCGCGTTGCAGCCGTTGACGCACTCGCCGAGCACGTTGCCGGTGAACGTCGACCCCGACGCCTGCCCGCCGAGCGTGTAGATCGGGCCGCCGTCGTTCAACACGCCCATCACGCTGTGCACGTGGTTGCCGACGATGTCGTTGCCACCGCTGTAGGTGCTCCCGTGCCGGCAGGTCGTCAGCCCCTGCGCCGCCTGCAGCGCGCAGTCCGACGCCCAGCCCCAACCCCAGCCCATCGAGATGCCGGAGTACGGCGTGTAGCCGACGTCGTTGTGCGACAACGTGGTCGCGCGGCTGTCGCCGACCCAGATCCCGACCGCGTCGGAGTACTCCTGTCCCGGTCGCGCCACGACGGTGGTGGACACGGTGTTACCGCTGGTCATCAGCGCGGGTTGGGTCTGGTAGTAGTCGTCGACCTCGCCGACGGCCACACCGATACCCGAGGTGTCGGTGACCGTGCTACCGGTCACCGACGAGTCCCGCGTCTGGTCGGCGAGGTCAACACCGCTGGTCCCGGTGTGCGCCACGACGTCCCCGCTGAACGCGATCCGCGCGCCGCGGTGCACCTGGACCGCCGCCGGGACACGGCTCGGGGTCCGCGTGGTCGGGTCCCAGATGACACCGGCCTGGTTGTCGACGTAGCCCTCGTTCGTCGGCGCGTTCCAGGTCGTGTACTCGAACGTGATGCCGGCGAAGGTGATGTCGTGCACCGGGGCGACGACGTCGGGAATCACGGTGACGCCGTCGATCAGCAGGAAACCGCCACCGGTCTTGACGATCTCGACCGTGTGTCGACCCTTCGGCAATCCGGTGATCGACACGATCGCCTGCTGTGCCGACCGTTCCGCCGAGAACGCGGACACCGTCTGCACCTTCGTGCCGTCGACGTAGACGTCCGCGGTGCCTTCGTCGCTGTTGGTCTCCGACAGCACCTGTAGACCGGTGCCGGTGAAGGTGTAGCTGAAGGAGTCGCCGTCGGTGCTCGTGTAGTGCACGTCGTCGTCCAGATCGCCAAGGCTCCGGCCGTTCGAGACGTTCCACGCGCCGGTGTAGGTCGCCCGCCAGTCGTTGTCGTTCAGTGGCGCCAGGTGTCCCGGCGTGCCGGCGAGATCGAGAAGTTCCGGTGCGACGGGGAGTTCGACGTCGGCCCTGGCCAGATTCTCACCGGGACGCGGGACGTAGTACAGGTAGCCGGCCGCACTGTCGAGGTAGAACTGGCCGGGCGTGCCGAGCAGTTGGTAGGCGTTCTCGATCCACGTGATGCTGTCCAGCGAGGGTAGGCCGGCGCCGTTGAACGGGAAGCTCGGGTTGGGCACCGAGTTGTGGTTGTTGTTCCAGCACGCGGGATCGACGGTGAGGTCCGAACCGCCCGAGGCGCTGGGGGTGATCGACGCCAGCGGGCAGCGCATCTGCTTCCACGCGTTGTCGTCGACGATCTCGACACCGGGCTCGTTGGTCCACGAGGTGTACGACGGGTCGCTGGTGGTGAACCCGGTGCTGGTGACGGCGAAGCCCGGCGGATTGGTCGCGCCGCGGGCCCGGTCCGCGCGCACGCCGTCGACGAACAGTTCCCGGCTCGCCACGCCCTTGGGTACCCGCGCCCGGTAGACGTTCCTGGTGGCGTCGATCCTGGTGAAACCGGTGACCCGCTCGGCGCCGCTGAGGATCGGGGTCTGGCCGGGCGCCGCCTGGTAGACCACCCGGTGGCCGGGGCGCCCCGAGTCCTGGACACCGAGCCGCAGCGGGCCGGTCAACCGGTAGGTCCCGCCGTACAGGTCGACGTCGACGTCCCCTTTGGCGCCGGGTAACAGGCTCCTGACCCGGTCGCGTGCCGTGTTCAGCGCGCACGGGTCGTCCCGGTGACAGGCGGAGCCCCGTCCGGCGGGGGCGACGTACAGGACGTCGGGACCGTCCGGGTGCTGCGGGGACGGTCCACCGAAGGCCGTGACGGCTGTGATGGCCATGGCGGCGGTGACCAGGTGCGCGACGACAGCGGCGATTCGCATCAGGTGCTCCGGCGGACGGCTAGCGAGCGGACCGAGTAGACATCCGATGAATATAGCCGTAAACCCGCCATTGGTAACAGTACTGACGTGATATGTCTATTTTGTCGACAATCCATCCAGTGTCTGAGCGCCGGATCGTGCCAACGCCGTCGTCGCTCGGGCCGCCCACCCCGTTCCGGCCGGCCCGGCGTCGGTACGGTGCCGGGCCGGCGGACGTCAGATGAAACGCTGATCGCGGTTGGCCACGATGAGGTCCGCGACGGTGCGTACGTCCCGGATGGCGCAGATCGTGAACGGGTCGCCGTTCCAGCGGACCCGCTGCCGCCGGTTGTAGGTGTTGAAGTCGAGCGGGTTGCCCGATCCGAACCGGATCGTGCCGACGCCGTCGTCGCTCTCGCTGACTCGTGGCGGTTCGAGATGATTGAGGTAGGTGCTGACCTCCCTCGGGCCGCCCCACCCGTTCCAGTTGACGACGAGCCGCTGGTCGGTGACGGTGTAGACGGCGGTGCGCAGCATGATCTGCCGCACGACGAGCCGGATGACGCTGGTGTAGAGGCCGAAGCACACCAACGGAACGGCGAAGATCACGGCGCCGCCTGGCTCACCACTCTGCACTGCGTGCGTCATGAAGAAGACGACGAACCCGAGCCACAGGATGCTGAACGGAACGAGGATCGCGTCGGCGGGTTCGAACGCTGGATGACGAACCGGCGAACCGCTCCAGAGAACCCCGTTCCGACGGGGCTAAATCGCTGTCCACGACGAAACCGGTACTGCTGATACCCGGTGTCGTACCGGTAATTGCCGTCACATCATGGCGACCACCGCCGGCCCGGCGTCGGTACGGTGCCGGGCCGGCGTCTTTCGCTGTCAGGACGTCGGTTGCGCGTAGTAGCCCACTACGTCCGCCACCACGTCTGTGCTGCCGAAATGGTTCCAGATGTCGATGTAGCCGTCCTCGCCGACGAGGATTATCGCCAGGTTGGAAGTGACGCGCAGCGGGGTGAAGTTCAGGTTCGACGTGTCCGGCTGTACGGGGCTGTCCGGGTACAGCGTAAGAGAACTGTCCTGGGTGGCGTTGACCGTGGCGAAGTGCACCACTACCGCGCCCGCGGTTGCCGGGATACCGGTCGTCGACCCGGTTACCCGCACCGGCGCTACGCCGTTCGGGCCGATCTGGGTGCCGGTTCGGGTGTCCAGTACTCGGGTCGGGGTCGTCGGGGTGAAGGTTTCGCCGCTGCCGGACGTGTAGTAGCCGTAGATGTCGGCTACCACGTCGACGCTGCCGGTGTGGTTCCAGATGTCGACCTTACCGTCCGTTACCGGCAGCACCACCAGGTTGGCCACCGTCTGACTCGGGCCGAAGTCCACACTGGACGCGTCCGGCATGGGGCTGCCGTCGGGGTACGCGTCCAGGAACGACGCGTCCGTGCCGTTCGTGGCCACCAGGTCCAGAACCACCGCCGTCACGCCGGTCGTCGGCACGCCCGCTATGCCGCTGACCTGGAGGCCGAGCGTGCTGTTCTGGCCCAGTCCGGCCGCCGACCCACCGGGCGTCCCGATGCCGTTGCGGGTGTCCAGGATGCGGGTGGACGCCACCGGCTGGAACGTCCCCGTGCTACCGGGGGCGTAGTAGCCGGCCAGGTCGGCGATCAGGTCGACCGTGCCACTGTGGTTCCAGATGTCGATCGAGCCGTCCGTGCCGATCTGTGCCATGACCAGGTTCGCGGTGGACGCGTTGGCCGGGAAGTCCAGGTTCGACGTGGCCGGGCGGGCGGTGCCGTCCGGGTACACGGTGACGAAGCTGGAGTCGGTGCTGTCGGTTGCGGTCAGGTTGAACACGATCTCGGTCGCGTTCGCCGGGACGGGGGCGCCCGCGCCGGACACGTGCAGCGTGTAGACGCCGTTCGGGCCGACCGGACCGCCGCCATCCCGGGTGTCGAGGATGCGTTGCGGATTCAGCGGGGTATAGACGTAGCCGCCGGTCGCGTGTGCGGTGGACGTGGCAAGTGTCGCGAGTATGGTCGCCGCCAGCACCGCGCCGATTCTCTTGGGGTTTGACATCTTCTGACCGTCCTCAGTGGATCTGCTGGTAGCGGGCGGCGATCTCGTCCGGTGTGACGCTGTAGTTCCACGCCTCGACGTCGGACAGCAGGCCGGGGAACCACTCGCTCGGCGCGCCGCCGGACCGGCCTCGGCCCATGGCCAGCACACCGCTCGCGGCGAACGGGGTGGTGTCCGTCGCCGTGCCGGCGACCGCGCCGTTGACGTACAGGGTGAGCGCGCCGGTGTTCGCGTTGTACGTGCCGACCAGGTGGGTCCACGTGTTCACGGCGGGCGCGAACTGGGATGTCGCCTGGATGGTCGCCGCACCGGCCGTGTCACTGGCCGACATGCCGAACGCCCAGCGTTGGTGCGTGGCGTCGTAGCGCAGCGCGAACGCCGACGTGTTCGCGCCGTCCTCGCTGATCACGGCGGCGTCGGTGGCCGGCAGCGACGTCGGGTCGACCCACGCGGACACCGAGAAGCTCTTCGTGGTGTCCAGCACCGTGCCGCCGGTGGTGGCGGCGCCACTGGTGCCGTCCAGTCGCAGCGCCTCGGTGCGGGTCGGGTCGGTCACGAAGGTCGCGCCGCCGACCAGCGTCGCGTCGTTCTCGGCGGCGAGCAGGTTCGTGACCAGGTCCGGGTTGGTGGTGTTGATCGCGGTGTCCGTGGCCTGGGTCGGGTCGGCCGGGTTGGTCGCGCCGTCGTCGAGCCGCCAGTGGTCCTGCGGCCCCAGGTACGCCGAGGTCAGCGCGCCGTAGCCGGACGCGGTGAGGTTGGCGTGGTCGGGCATGGCGGCGTGCGGGTCAAGCCCCGTCAGGCCGTCGGCGTCCGGCACGCCGACCGCGCCGTCGGTGTCGGTGTAGAAGTACCGCGCCACGCCCGGAATCGGCCACGGTCCCATGCCCAGCGGCGAGTCCGCCAGCCAGCCGTTGGCGACCTGCCGGCTCGCCTCGACCGCCGCCGTGCACGGGTCGCTGGGTGGCGCGTTGCCGCCGGCGTAGCCGTCGCACGGGGCCAGCGGGACGCCGATGACGTTGATGCCGTACGTCTGGAGGAAGTTCAGCAGTTTCTGGTAGCCGACGCGGGCCAGCGTGTCACCCGGATCGAGGGCGCCGGACGTGTGGCCGGCGAGCAGGTCCTCGATGCCCTCGTCCACCACGACCGTGGTGATGCCGGGCTGGTCGAGGATGTCGCGGTCCACTCGGGACAGTGCGGACGGGCCGCCGACCGGGCCGCCGTTGTGGGTTTCCGGGTTGTCGGTGAGGATCTGGTTCGCCTCGATGCCCTCGTCCAGCGTGCCGTACGGGGTCGGGGCGGTCGGCTCGGCCGCGGTCAGTTCGGCGGCGATGTCGTTGCCCACCAGGGCGTCCGCACCGGACTGCCACGGGTCGACCAGACCGTCCCCGAGGACGGCCGTGGTGGCGACCGTGCCGGTCGGCGTGACCACGTCGACATCGGTGACCAGGTTGGTGAACGCGCCGTTCGTGCCGGTGTAGGCGGCCCCGCCGGGCTGCGCGGTCTGGTCACCCGTGTTCGGCGGGCTCACGTACTCCCATGCCGTGTTCGACCAGGTGTGTTCCACCAGGTACGGGACTACCGGGTCGTGGTGCGTGTCCGAGCCGTTGGCCAGCCAGAACGAGACGACGACGTTCTTGCCCGATGTGACGGGGAATGTCAGCGGGTCGGTGTAGACCATGCCGCCGGCCGGGATCACCGTGGACGTCTGGCCGCCGAACGTGGGCTGCGACAGCTTGCCGGTCAGGTTCGGGGACGTCGTCGCGGTGCCGGCGGAGACGGTCACCTTGTCGATGTCCAGCGGGGTGCTGCCCAGCGCGTTGTCCAGCTTGATCCGAACCTGGCCGCCGGACACCGACGGCTTCACCACGACCCGGAACGACTGGTTCGCGAACGCGCCGCCCTGGTAGTTGTAGGCGCCCTCGGTCGGGCTGGCCCACGCGCCGGTCCACGACTGGCCGGCCGCCGCGCCCGCGACCTGCGTGGTGTTCCGCGTCGTCATGCCGAACACGTGCAGGGCCTCGCCGCCGCTCAGTTCCTTCGGGCTGACGTCGGGCAGCGTGACCGACGCGATCTTCCTGCCGGCGTCGGAGGGCAGGAACGGCACCGAGAACGTGTAGAGCTTCGGGCCGTTCGGATACGACACGTGGCCACCGACCTGGTTCTCGTGCGGCAGGGTGACCGCGGCCAGCGACGACGGACCGGTGATCCAGTCCGGCACGTCCAGGTAGAACGTGCGGGACGTGCCGTCGGCGAAGTTGATCCGGCCGACCGCGGGACAGTAGTTGTCCGGGTTGGTCGCGTCGAAGCAGTACACGCCCGACACCGCTGTGCCGTCCGGGATCGCCGGGGCGGTCGCCAGCGCCGCCGCCTGCTGCGTGGCCGGCGTTTCGAGCTGCGCGGTGTCCGCGTTGGTCGCGGTCGCCAGGAACTCCAGTTGCTCGGCGTGGTTCGCCGCGACCGGGGTCTTGTCCGACCACAGGACCGTCTGGTTCGCGGCCAGCACGTTGTCGTTCTGGCCGGACCCGAAGTTGGGCAGCGTGAACGTGGCGCCGTCGATCGTGACCTGCTTGTTCGGCTGCCAGCCCGCCGCGACGAGGTCACCGGCGGAGAACGAGTTCTCGCCGTCGGCGCCGGTCGCGCCGGCCAGTTCGAGCGCCTCGGTGCGGTTGGGGTCGGCGGCCCACAGCGCACCGCCGGACAGCGCCGCCGGATGGCTGCCGGCCGAGTCGGCCGCGGTCGTGCCGCTGCCGTCGGTCAGGCGCCAGCGGCCGACCACGCCGCTCGCGGTGTTGCCGCCGTAGACCACGGCGACGTCGGCCGCGGTCAGCGGGCGCGAGTAGACCTGCACGTCGCTGATCGAGCCGGGGAAGTAGTTGCTGTCGTTCAGGCTGTCGGTGGCGGCGCCGATCGCGAGTCCGCCGGTGGCCGCCCACGGCGTCGGGTTGGTCCCGGTGCCGGCCAACCGCCCGTTGACGTACAGGCTCATCGTGTGGCTGCCGACGTCGAAGACGCCGACAAGATGCGTCCAGGCGTTCAGCGCGGGCGATGTGCCGGCGTGCGCGTTCGGGTAACCCGCCGGGTTCACGGCGTCGGCGCTCGGCGACACGAATGTCCACGCGTTGAGCTGCGCCGAGTACTGGAGATAGAACGCGGAGGACTGCTTGCCGCCCGCGCTGACCGCCGTGTAGTAGTCGCCGAGGTGGTCCAGCTTCACCCACGCAGACACGCTGTAGCTGCCGGTCGTGTCGACGACGCCCGTGCCGGTCTGGGCGTACGAGCCGATGCTGGGTTGGCTGTCCGACGTGATGGCCGTGTTGTCGAAGCACGCCGACAGCGACGCGCACGTCGTGGCCGGATCGGCGGACACCAGGAACGGGTACGTCGTGTAGCCGGAGTCGTCACCGGCCCCGTCCCGCGAGTAGACGTACAGCCTGTGCAGGCCCGGCGACGGCGGCGTGATCCGCACGGTCGCGGTCGTGTAGAGCGAGTTGACCTCGGACGCGGTCAGGGTGCGCGAGTAGGTCTGCACGTCGCTGATCTGGCCGGGAAAGAAGTTGCCCACTCCCCCGCCGGTCTGCTTCACGGCGCCGATGGCCAACTGGCCGGTTGAGTTCCACGCGGTGGGATTCGTCCCGGTCGCGGCGAGCGCGCCGTCGACGTACAGGGCCATCTGGTGGCTGCCCGCGTCGTACGTGCCGACCAGGTGCGTCCACGTGTCCAGCGTCGGCGGTGAACTCGCGTGCGCGGACGGGTAACTCGCCGGGTTCACGTCGTTGCTGCTCGGCGACACGAACGACCACGCGTTCAGGGCGTGCGAGTACTGGAGGTAGAAACTGGCCGCGTTCGAGTCACCCTGGCTGACGATCGTCGCGAAGTCGTCGGTGTTGTCGAGTTTCACCCACGCCGACACGCTGTAGCCGTTGGTGGTGTTCAGGATCGGGCCGCTCGTGGTGGCGTAGCCGCTGGTGCCGTCGAAGTCGAGCACGTTGCCGCGCTGCGTGTCGTTGGTCCACGCGGTGGTGCCGGTCAGGGTGGCCGGGTGGTTGCCGGCCGGATCGGCGAGCGTACCGCCGGTGCCGTCGCCGATGGTCCACCGGTCGGTCATGGTGCCGCTCGGGATCGTTCCGTTGTGGACGGACGACACCTCGGTCGCGGTCATTGCCCGCGAGTAGATCTGCACGTCACTGATCGAGCCGGGGAAGAAGTCGCCGGCACCGCCGCCGACGAGCTTCACACCGCCGATGGCCAACTGACCGGTCGAGCCCCACGGCGACGGGTTCGTCGCGGACCCGGCGAGGTCGCCGTTGACGTACAGGCTCATCGTGTCGCTGCCGGAGTCGAACACACCCACCAGGTGCGTCCACGTGTTCAGCGTCGGCGGCGAACTGGCGAGCACGCGCGGGAAGGAGCTCGGCGTGGTCGCGTTCTGGCTCGGTGACACGAACGACCAGGCGTTGTCGGTGTGCGAGTACTGGAGGTAGAAGCTGGACGCGTTCGTGTCACCCTGGCTGACGATCGTGGCGAACCCGTTGGTGTTGGCCAGTTTCACCCACGCGGACACGGTGTAGCTGTTGGTGGTGTCGATGACGGGGCCGCTGGTGGTGGCGTAACCGCTGGTGCCGTTGAGGGTCAGGACGTTGCCACGGGTCGGGTCGGACGCGATGCTCGCGCCGGACGCCAGGGTCAGCGGCTTGTTGCCGGCCGGGTCGGACGTGTCGGCCAGCGGCCAGTGGTGCGTGAGGCCGCCGGCGACCGTGCCGCCGGTGAACGTCGAGACGATCTGCGACGGGTCCGGGTTCGTCGGGGACGGCTGCTGGTCAAGGCCGTACACGAACTGGGTCGTGCCGACGCCGTTCGCACTGAACGTGAACTGGCCGGGCACACCGGCGTGCGCGCCGGCCTGGCCGCCGGTCGCGACGTTCGGGTACACACCGTCCGCGGACACGGCACTCGGCTCGTTCGGCGCCACCGGTTCGGCGATGAAGTGGCACACCGACGACCAGCCGCTGGTGAGGATGCCGTCGTTGGTCTGGGCCTGCCAGTCCACGATCTGGCCGTTGGTCAGGCTCGACGTGAACGACGGCGGCAGCGAGAACTGGGCGTCCGTGCCGGGCGCGAGACCGTCCGCGCTGGTGCCGGTCGCGACCGTGGAGCTGCCGTCGACCCAGTACTTGAAGTTCGCCTGCAGGCCGCCCGCGTCCGGGTCGGACACGGTGGCGTTGAGGACCGGGGTGTGCGTGGCGATCGTCTTGCCCAGATACGGGTACGGCTGGCCGGTGGCGCAGCCGACGTTGTCCGCGCCGGACCGCGCGGACAGGCCGCCGGGCACCGACGGCGGGCGGTCCAGCTTGATGTCCAGGGTCGGCACGACGCCCTTGAAAAGGGCGGCGGTGCTGGAGAAACGGCTGAACTGGAATTTGTTGAACCCGGCCTCCGCGGCGTCCTCGGTCAGTTCGACCGTGAACTGCGGCGCGCCGACCTGGGCGGACCACTGGATCGGCCGGGTGACGTCGAACCCGTTGCTGGACCAGCCCTTGTTGTTGCAGTTCACCTCTGTGAACGGCGCCTGCGTCTCGTAGCGCGGGCTGACCGCGCCGGGCGCGTTGTTCCAGTCGGTGCCGCCACCGATGCCGCCGGTCCAGGTCAGGTTCACCGTGGTCGCCTGGCACGCCGAGCCGAAGACCTTGGTGGCGTTGACGGTCGCGGCCTGCACGGTCGCGCCGTTCAGCTCCGATGGCAGGGACCACTGGTAGTACGTGTGTTCCTTGCCGTTGCAGCCTTCGTTCCAGCCGTTGTAGCCGACACCGAGGGCGCCGCCGTCGGCGTTGGGGTCGGTACGGTCGAAGAGCGGGACGCCGTTGCACGGTCCACCCTGCTTGACCTCGTCGAAGCCGAGCGAACCGCCGCCGTAGTCGTACCAGGTCGCGGTCGGGTCGATGTAGACCGGGAAGTCCGTGGTCGACGCGGTGAGCAGTGCCTTGTCCGGGGCGAGGCTGAGGGTCGAGCCGGTGGTGTGCATCGCGACCGGGGCGACGTGCGCGGACAGGCCGGCGTGCCGGGCGTCGGACGGGTCCGGGACCTGCGGGGCGGCCTGGGCCTGGGCCTGCTGGCCGGCTTTGGGTGTGGGCGCGGTCGCGGAGTCCCACATCATCGGCGTTGCGGCCGCCAGGGTCATGCCGTTGTGGCCGGTGACGGTGAAGGTGCCGTCCTGGTGCGGGTCGAGCGTGCCGCCGGTCGTGTGCGCGGCCAGGTTCAGGCCGGCCAGGGCCGGGTTCTTCGCGGCGTCCGCGGTGTGCACGACGAGGACGTCGGTGAAGCCGCCGGTCGTGGTGGCCGACAGCTCGAGGTCGACGCCGGGCAGGACGTTCGGGTAGGTCGCGGTCGTGCCGGACACCGTCGGGGCCGGCAGGGCCGTCGGCCAGCTCAGGGTGTACGCCGTGGTGCCGGACGTCGTGGTGACGAGCGGACCGGTGCCGCCGCCGGAGAAGCGGACCGTGCCGTACGCGGTCGCGGCCGGCGCGAGCGTGCCGTTCGCGTCGCGGTGCAGCATCGTGTCGATCGGCACCCACCGGCCGTTCTGCTTCGTCCGCACCGGCGCCGGGCTCAGCTTCACGTCGAGGCCGCCGTGCGGATCGGCGGTGACCGTCTGCGTCTCGCTGGTCATGCTGTCGACCGAGGTCGCCTTACCGGTGCGCTTCGCGGTCTGCTCCGCGGCCGTGACGGCCTGCTGTTGCGGCGACGCGGCCGGCGGGCTCGCCATCCGGTGCAGGTCCGCCGGTTGCGGCGCGGCCTTCGCCGCCGGCTTGGCGGAACCGGTCGACCCGGCCGGTTTCGTGGGTGCGGCGGCCGGTGGGGTAGGGGTGCCGGCCGCCGCGGCTGTCGGCGCGCTGATGGTGCCGAAACCGAGACTCGCTGCCAGGACCGCGGCGATCGCGACCCGGCCCAGCCGTGGGCGTACGCCACCGAACATGGAGATTCCCCCCTTGGTCATCCCACGGCGGTCCGCAGTGGACACACCGAGCGCCGCAGAGCAGCGACAACACGCTAAGCGACAGCGACCTGGTGAAACACTGCCATCCAGGCGGTATGTACGATTCGGGACGGCGAGCAAACGGAGTAACCGAAGTGGCCGAACGGCCGGACGATTCACCGCGACCTGCGACGACACCCGCTTTACACCGTCATTCGGGCCGTTCGGCCACACTGCGGAGCAGCGGTCGCCGCAGTCGACCACATCATGGGACAAGCTGGTGTGAAATCGCAGGTCGCCTGCTGCCACTGGGCCGTTCGGCCGCGACGACCGCGTCGGTTCGGCACGCTCGATGATCGCCCTTCCCGTCCGGATGGCAGGTGTTTCATTCCGGATGGGCGTTTAGCGTTCTCCCCGCCGTTCTGCCTGCGAGGGGGGAGTTCGTTCGATGGCGCATCGTTGGTCGACCGTGCGTGCCGTGCTGATCGTCGCGCTGGTTGTGGGGGTGATCGGCGCTCTGACGAGTCCGATCGCGTTCGCGGCCGCCGCCGTGGCGGACCCGCTCGCGTTACCGCAGGACAAACCGGTCGCGGTCACGCCCGTCAAGGGCGCGTACCGCAAACCGCCGGCCATCCCGAAATGGTCCGCGCACGCCGTGACGTGGCCGACCGGCAGCGCCGACCTGCCCGTGACCACGGGACAGTCGGCGAAGGCCGCGCTGCCGCTGACGCTCGCGCCGGACGGGGCGGGACCGAGCACGGTCCACGCGACCGTGGCGCCGCGTGCGGCCGCGACCGCCGCTGGTGTCAACGGCGTCGTGTTGTCGTTGCACGGCAACGACTCCGACTCCGGCACGGTGCACGTGTCGGTGGACTACACGCCGTTCGCGGACGCGTTCGGCGGTGACTGGGCGTCCCGGCTGACGCTGGTCGGACTGCCGGCGTGCGCGCTGACCACGCCGAACGTGCCGAAGTGCCGCCAGCAGACGCCGCTGCCGTCGACCAACGACGAGCACGCCGGCACGGTCGCGGCGGACGTCCCGCTCGCCGCGGCGAACGCGGCGAACACCGTGGTCGCGGCCACGTCCGCGACGAGCGGCGGTGGCGGCGACTACACCGCGACGTCCCTCAAGCCGGCCGGTTCGTGGACTGCGGGCGGCGCCGCCGACTCGTTCACCTGGTCCTACCCGCTCCAGGTGCCGCCGGTGCCGGGCGGACTGACACCGCAGGTGGCCCTGTCGTACAACTCGCAGTCCGTGGACGGCCTGACCAGCGGCACGAACAACCAGGCGTCGTGGATCGGCGACGGCTGGGACTACAGCCCCGGCTTCGTGGAGCGGTCGTACACGTCGTGCCACAACAACCCGGCCGGCACGACGAAGACGTGGGACAACTGCTGGTCACCGAACAACCCGCTGAAGCTGTCCATCAACGGCCAGACCAACGTGCTCGTCCCGGACAACACCACGCCGGGGCTCTACCACCCACAGAACGACAACAACGAGCAGGTGCGGTACTTCGGCCAGCCCAACCAGCCGAACAAGCCCGGCAACGAGTACTTCGTCGTCACGACCGACGACGGCACGCAGTACTTCTTCGGCAAGAACCAGTTGCCCGGCTGGACCGGTGGCAACCCGGTGACGAACTCGGTGTGGAACGAACCGGTCTACAGCACCACGAACGGCCAGCCGTGCTACTCGGCGACGTTCTCCGGGTCGGAGTGCGAGCAGCCGTACCGGTGGAACCTGGACTACGTCAAGGACACGCACGGCGACGTGATCTCGTACTTCTACTCGACCGAGACCAACTTCTACGCCAGCGACCTGGGCAACCAGAACGGCACGGCGCCCCCCTCCTCGGCCTACGTACGGGGCGGCTATCTCGCCAAGATCACCTACGGCCAGCGTGACCAGCAGGAGTTCACCAGCACCCCGGCCGCGCAGATCGTGTTCACCACGACCGGCCGGTGCAACCAGGCCACGTGCGATCCGGCCGGCCCGAACGCGAAGACCGCGAGCCAGTGGCCGGACGTGCCGTTCGACGTCAACTGCGCGTCCGGCGCGAAGTGCGAGGCGCAGGGGCCGTCGTTCTGGTCGGAGCAGATGCTCACCACGATCCAGGCGCAGGCGTTGCAGGGCACCACCGAATCCACTGTGGACACCTGGACGCTCGACCACAGCTTCCCGGCCGTGGCCGATGCGAACACCACGCCGTCGTTGTGGCTGGCGGGGATAACGCACAAGGGCGAGGACCCGGCCGACGGCGGCTCGACCGCCGAGCTCGCGCTGCCGGAGATCCAGTTCGCGCCGATCGCACTGAACAACCGCGTCAACGCCACCAACGGCCTCCCGTGGATCACACGTAACCGGATCACGCAGATCACCACCGAGACCGACGAGATGATCAAGGTCCAGTACAACACGCCGACGTGCTCGGTACCGGTCGAGCCGTCGACGAACCAGACCGCGTGCTACCCGGTGTACTGGACACCGACCGACCAGACGGCGCCGGTGCGGGACTGGTTCAACATGTACACGGTGCAGACCGTCACGGAGGAGGATCCGACCGACGGGTCGGCCAACGACGACATCGTCACGACGTACACACCGGTCGGCAATCCGGCCTGGCACTACGACGACAACCCGACCACCCCGGTCGACCAGCGCACCTGGAACCAGTGGCGCGGCTACGCGGGCCTCACCGTGTCCACGGGCCACGACCCGGACCCGATCACGAAGACCGCGTACACGTACTTCCGCGGCATGAACGGCGACACGCTGCCGAACAACGGCACGCGCAGCGCCACCGTGACCGATCTGCACGGCGACCCGGCCGCGACCGACGCCAACCAGTTCGCCGGCTGGGTGTACGACACGGTCGTCTACGACGGTGACGCCGTCGTCACCGACACCGTCAACGACCCCTACACCTCGGCCGCGACCGCCAGTGCGAACGTGTCCGGGTTCCCGGCGCTCCAGTCGTTCCACGTCGGCACGACGGACACGAAGGTCTACACGCCGCTCGCCGACGGCACCACCCGCGAGACCGAGACCGACTACACACACGACGCCGACGGCCGGGTCACCGCCACGAACGACCTCGGCGACACCTCGATCGCGAGCGACGACCTGTGCGCCACCGAGTCGTACGCGGACGACACCGGCGCGAACATCCTCGACCTGCCGGCCGAACAGAGGACCGTCTCGGTCGCGTGCGGCACAACGCCGACGCAGGCGCAGACCGTCAGCGACACGCAGACGTTCTACGACAACGCGACCACGCTCGGCGCGTCGCCGACCACCGGTGACGTCACGAAGTCGCAGAACCTGATCTCCTACAACGCCGACGCCGGCCCGAACTGGGCCACGACCACCACCACGGTCGACCAGTACGGCCGCCCCACCGGCGTCACCAACCCGGACAACCGGCTCACCACGACGACGTACACGCCGGCGACCGGCGCGAACCCGACCTCGGTCGCCGTGCTCGACCCGCTGAAGCACAAGACGACCACGACGTACGACCCGCTGCGCAACCTGCAACTGACGATCACCGACGCGGCCAACTACGTCACGAGCCAACAGTACGACACGCTCGGCCGGGTCACCGCGGTCAGGAAACCCGGCATCGACGTACCGGCGTACAAGTTCGCCTACACCGTTTCCAACACCGGTCCATCCGTTGTGGACAGCAACACGCTGGAGGACGACGGCACCTACCGGACGTCCGAGACGCTGTTCGACTCGCTGCTGCGCACGCGTGAGACACAGGTGCAGACGACGGGCATCGCGCCGGGCACGACGGCGAACGAGAGCGGCCGCGACATCACGGACACCGACTACGACACCGACGGCTGGATGTCGCGCAGGACCGACCCGTACTTCGCGACCGGCCCGATCTCCCCGACGTACGTGCAGGCGCAGGACGGCAACGTGCCGTCGCTGACCGGCTACACGTACGACGGCGCGGGCCGGGACACCGCCAAGATCAGCTACAACGGCATGCAGGCGTCGCCGGTCGAGACGTGGCGCACGACGTTCGTGAACGGCGGCGACTCCACCACGACGATCCCGCCGGCCGGCGGGACGGCCACGACGACGATCACCGACGCCCGCGGCCGCACCACGGACCTGCTGACCTACCACGGCGGCGTCCCGACCGACCCGGTGCACGACCCGGCCGCCGACTACGACCGCACGCACTACACGTACACGCCGGCCGGCAACCAGGCGACCGTCAAGGACGCGTCCGGCGCCACCTGGACGTACGGCTACGACCTGCTGGGCAACCAGACGTCCGCGCAGGACCCGGACACCGGCACGACCACGGCCACCTACGACGCGGCGAGCCAGCAGCTCACGAGCACCGACGCCCGCGGCAAGCAGACGACCACCGTG
>DATBDL010000430.1:0-2934 GCA_036269975.1 Pseudonocardiaceae bacterium
CGACCCATATGTCGATGACAGCTATGTGCCGGCCGATGAGCCCACCGATGGCGACCCTTACGGCGAGGACAACACGGTCGTGTCCATCCACACCGGCCAGCCAGTCACCGGCCCGGACGTGCCAAGCCACGTCACGCAAGATGTGGCCGTCGAACTTGATGAGTACCTGGCCGACGCCACCGACGAGGAATACGACTGGCTGCTACCCGGCCTGCTCGAACGCGGCGACCGGCTGGTACTCACCGGCGCCGAGGGCGGCGGCAAGTCCACGTGGCTGCGGCAGCTCGCTATCCAATTCGCGTCCGGCATCCATCCATTCGGTGGCTCGCCGTTCGAACCGCTGCGCGTCCTGCTGCTCGACCTGGAGAACTCCGACAGGCAGATCAAGCGGAAGCTACGGCCGCTGCGACACGTGGCCGGTAACAGCTACCAGCGCGGCAACATGTTCGTGCGCAGCAGGCCCGAGGGCATCGACCTGCTGACCCTCGAAGACCGGGGCTACCTGGTCGAGCAGATCGAGGCAGTGCGACCGGACGTCCTGATCACCGGCCCGGTCTACAAGATGGCCGGCGGCGACCCGACCGAGGAGAAGAACGCGAAACCGGTCGCCACGATCCTGGACAAGATCCGGACTTACTACGGTTGCGCGGTTCTGCTGGAAACGCACTCGCCGCACGCCAGCAACGGCGGCAAGCGACCGGAACGGCCTTACGGCGCGTCCCTGTGGCTGCGCTGGCCCGAGTTCGGCCTGTACCTGGACAAGGACACCGGCGCGTTGCGGCACTGGCGCGGTGCCCGCGAGGACGACCGCGACTGGCCAGCCGCCCTGCAACGCGGCGGCACGTGGCCATGGTCGCCTGTCACGCGACCGCGAGACCTCCTGTGGGCGCGGATTCTCGAAGCACTCACCGAAGACCCCGCCTTGTCACAACGGGATCTCGCCAAGGTCACCGGCACCGGTCTCACCAGCGTCACACGCGCGATCACCGAGCACCGCGCCGAGTGGAACCAGCTCACAGGCGGGCAGGCGACATGACCGAGCGTTCCACCCGTTCCAGGCAACCGTTCCACCCACCTGACCAGGGAAAACCGCTAGGTGGAACAGATCAAGCGTTCCTTGATCTTGAGACACCCTCTCTGACCTGCGATGTTCCACCGTTCCAGGTGGAACCCCCTACGGGGGGGAGCCTGTGGAACGCTCCCCCTGGGGACCGCCCGGCGCGGATCAGGGCCGCCAAGGCCGAACGCGCCAGAGTGCGCCACGAGTTCGCCGAGGCACGCGCCTACGGCCTCACCCGCCGGCACGCCGCCAAGTTGGCCCACTACCGGCAGCACGGACTACCCGCCGAACTCGCCGACCTCCAGCGCAGGCTCGACCGGCGAGCGGCATCGTGAGCAACGCATGGTCAGGTGGCAGCACCACCAAGTGGCGACGCCTCCGCGCATCGGTGCTCGCCGAGAACGAACGCACCAACGCCGGCCGCTGCACCCTGGCCCTACCCGGCGTATGCACGGGGGTGGCCACCCAGGTCCACCACATCGCCGGCAAGGCGCACGGCGACGATCCACGCCTGCTGGTGGCCTGCTGCGAGCCATGCAACGGTCGCATCGGCAACCCACAACGAACAGCGATCGGAATCCGCCGAATCTCGAAATGGTGACGAAAATGCATCACCGCAGGTCAGAGGCACGGCGGCGGGTCGAAAGTTCAGGTCGATCAGCCACGATGAACACCCCGGTCCTGTTTTTTGTGCACACGAGGTGACGGGCCGATGCCGGCTGATCTCGGCGGATCTCGACCGGTCCGACTCCGATCCGGACCGGTCCGACTACGCGATGGCCAGCGGCGCGCGTGGGGGAGGCAGCCGACGTACCAGCCACGTCGCTCCGGCGGCCGCGTACATGCCGTCGATCGGGCCGCTGCTCGCCGACCGGCCGAACACCCACTGATCGCGCTGTTGCTTGCGCTGCACCGTGGCGGCTTGCGCGTCCAGCAGCGGGTCGTTGGGTTGGCTCACTTCGCCGGCCGCCACCATGCCGGCGAAGCTCATGCACACGCCCGCCGTCTCGGTGGTCAGTTCCTCCAGCTTCACGCCGCGCGGTGGCCAGTCGCTACGCCGGCCCTTCTGTGCCCCCAGTTCGGCCGCTACGGCCGCAGCAGGCCCCAACGGGAGCCAGCCGAGCACGGCGGGCCGGACGCGCCTCACGAGCGCCGGCAGCTCCACGGCGACCACGCGGCCGCACCCGTAGCCGGCCCATGCCTTCACGACCTCCAGGTGCACGACGCCGTCCAGCTCGACGGCCGCGACGAGACAGGCGTGTGACCCGTCCAGCGCGATGTCCACGCACAGCGCGGTCCGGGTGCGGTACGGGGCCAGGTCGATCGGTTCGTCGGTGCCGCAGTCCGTCCAGCCGACGACGGCCGGGTTGAGCACCGGCACGGCGCGGCACATCTGCTCGATCTTGAACCCGACCAGCTTCTCCCCGCCGGCCGCCATCGCGGCACGCGCGTCGGCCAGCAGCTCTTCCATGTCGACGAGGTAGCCGCCCAGCGGGTTGGCGTGCAGCAGCGCGTCGACGTCGTCGGGCTCGGCGTCGTCGGGGGCCGACCACTCGAACAGGCCGAGGCGTTCGTTGTCGCCGGCCATGGCTTCCGCGCGGAACTCGTTGAGCACGATCGCCTCGACGCCGCCGGCGTTGGACAGCGCGACGAGCTGCGCGTCGAGCACGGTCTTCATCGTCGGCGTGACAGCATTCCAGGCATCCCAGGTGACGTGCTCGCGCAGTTCGTCCAGCAGCACGCGGTTCAGGGTCAGCGACCGGCCGGTGCGCCGGTTGGACGCGGCGAAGCGGTACTGACTGCCGTCCGTGGTCACGATCGTCTCGCTGCCCGTGGCGAACTTCGTGGCCCGCACGTCGAGGCGCCGGTTGGTG
>DATBDL010000431.1:0-8736 GCA_036269975.1 Pseudonocardiaceae bacterium
CCGCCGGTCGACGAGGCAGCACTGGCCACCGCACAGGTCGAGCTCGCGGAGCTGGAAGCCCAACTGTCCGAAGAGGACGACGAAGAAGAAGCGGCGGAGGGCGAAGAGACCGACTCGGAGGACGACGAGACCGAAGCCGCCGCCGATTCGGATGCGGCCGAAACCGAAGCGGCGGTTGAGGAAGAAGAGCCGGAGCCGCTCGGGTTCTGGGGTGAGGCGGGCATCGACCCGATCAAGATCATCACCACCGACTCCGAGGTCTACACGCTGCGCTGCTACCTCGACGACGAGCCGCTGTTCCTCGGCGCCGACGGCCAGATCGACGTGTTCCGCTCGCCCAAGGCGCTGGCCCGCTTCGTCGCCGACGCCGGTGCCGACGAAGGCAACGACCTGGCGCAGGTCGTCACGTGGGACCAGGTGCTGGCGGCGGCCGTCGACGGCTCGCTGAAGGTGGAGATCGATCCCGGCAACACGTACGTCCTGCCCGGCATCGCAGACGACATCTCGGACGGCCCGGACACCGTCGACCCGACCCAGCTCGAACTGGCCGTCGAACTGCTGTCCGACGCGGCCGACTGGGCCGGTGACGACGGCGTGAACGCCGCGTTGTCGCAGTCGGAGCCGCTGGGCTGGCTGGTGTCGTTCGTGCTGCGGCCGGACCCGAGCCGGCTGGCGCCCAGCGCGCCGTTCGACAAGGAAGAAACCGCGTGGAAGACGCTGGTGGAGTCGTTCGAGGGGCGCCTGCGTAAGCACTGATTTCGCCGAATCCACCCGAACGGGGAACCGATCCCCGGCACAATCCCTCTCACAGGTAGCAACAGGACGAGGGGCGGGCATGGCCGGTAAACAGCACTTCGAGGTCGATCCGGCCGCGCTGACCGGCTACTCGACGCGGATGGCCGGGCTGGCCGCCGACGTGCGCCAGGTCGCGTCGACCCGGCTGGCCGGTAACCGGTCGGTGCCGGCGGACTGTTTCGGTGACGTCGGGCGGGAAGCCGGCGTGCACAGCGCGCTGTCCACCCACATCAGCCAGTTGCACGACCACGTGCACGCCACCGCGGCCACCGTCGCCGATCTCGGCACGAAGGTCGGCGTGGCGCACGACGACTACGCGTTCGACGAGCAGGACAAGGCCGAACGCTTCCGTGGCGTGCTGAGCGAGTAGGCGGGGATACGGTGGCGGGAATCAGCCTCGCGGCGCTGGAAGCTCCGATGGTCGAGGCACGCGACAAGCTGGCAGTCCAGTCCGGTTCGGCCGGTCAGTTGCGGACCGACCTGGACCAGGCCGCGCAGACGCTGGACGACTACACGGCCCAGCACCAGCAGGCCGGCAGCAACCTGACCGGCTCGTGGTCCGGCGACCGCGCCGACACGTTCGCGCAACAGTCCCCGACGGTCACCGGAAACCTCAGCACGGCAGCGGGTTCCGCCGGTACGGCCGCCAACACGGTCGGCACGGCGGTGGCGATCGTGACCAGCGCGCACAACCAGGTGCAGTCGCTGATCGACGAGTTCACCGCCAAGGCCCAACCGCTGCTGGCCACCGCGAACGCCGTCAGCGCCAACGGGAACAACGGCGCGGCGCTGGCCGCGCAGGCCCAGTTGCAGCAGCTCGCCGCGCAGTACGCGGCCAAGGCGGCACAGCTCGTCGACGCGGCCAAGCAGCAGTTGACCCAGTTGATCGCCGGCATGCCCACCACGACGACACCGTCATCGGCCGGCGGCAGCCTCGGCACCCGCGCCGGCGGTGGTTCGGGCAGTGGCTCCGGCGGCTCGGGTGGCGGCGGGACCGGGCCGAGCGGCGGGAAGCCGATCATCACGCCGCCGTCCAGCCAGTTCGGCAGCGGCACCACGATCAACCTGCCGGGCGGCCTCGGCACCGTGAACGCGCCCAACGAACGCGCCGCGATCGCCGTCCGTGCCGCGCTCACCCAGCTTGGCGTGCCCTACCAGTGGGGCGGCAACACGCCCGGTCAGGGCCTCGACTGCAGCGGCCTCACCCACTGGGCGTACGGGCAGGCGGGCATCGGGATTCCCCGGCTGGCCGACGAGCAGACCATGGGCCAGAAGATCTCCGAAGCCGACCTGCAACCGGGCGACCTGGTGGTGTGGAGCGGGCACGTCGCGATGTACGTCGGCGACGGCAAGATCATCGAGGAGCCGCACACCGGCGACGTGTGCCACATCGTGCCGCTGCGCACCTCGAACGCGGGCGACGCGTTCCTCGGTTTCTACCGGCCGTCCGCGTAGGCTGCCGATCATGACGGAGCCGTCGGCCGTGATCACCGGCACCGCGTCCACTGTGGACGGCACGGTGACGGTGGAGGTCGGCATCGGCGGCGGCCTGCGCGCGGTACGGCTGACACCCGCGGCACTCGACCTGGGCGCCGCCCGGCTCGCCGCCACCGTGCTCGACGTCGCGGCAAGGGCGACCGCACTGGCCAACCAGCGCGCCAACCTGATGTTCCGCCGCACCCTCGGCGGCTCCACCGACGAACTGCTGGCCGGACTGGGACTCTCCTACGCACGCGATCTCGTCGAGGACGACGACTCCGGCGAGCGTGGGGTGATGCGGCGATGAACGAACGCCGCAGCACCGAACGACTGCGGGCGGACGCCGAGGAACGGCTACGGCTGACCGACGACCTGCCGGCCCGGATCGAGGCGGTCCGTGGCACGGCCCACGACGACGCGCGGACGATCGCCGTCACCGCGACCGTGCACGGCGCGCTGGCCGGCTTGGCCATCACGGCCGACGCGCTGGCGCTGGGGCCAGCTCGATTGGGCGAGGAGATAGTCCGGCTGGCGGCCGCAGCGAACCGGACGGCGCTGGTGGACGGCCTCGGCCTGCTGTCGCGGGTGCTCGGCGACGCGGGCACGATGGAACTGGCGCGGTCGATGGGCCTGGGCGACCTGATCGACCCGGACGCCCCCGTCGTGCCACAGGTCCCAAGCGCCGACAACACCGACGACGACTACGCGATGACGTTCGACTTCTCCAGTCTCAGGTCGGACCGCTGACTACGCCCACTCCCTCGCCGCGTGTTCCGCGTTGACCGGCGTGAGCGCGATGGCCAGCAGTGGACAGATCGCGGCACAGGCGAACGCGGTGGCGTAGCCGCCCCGGCCGATCAGCAGCCCGAGCACCGGCGGGGTCAGTGCCGCGATCACGTTCTGGCCGGTGTTCTGCGCGCCCAGCGCCCGGCCGGCCCACGCCGATCCGGCGATCTCGGCCGTCGCCGTGTAGCCCAAACCGTTGTCCGCCACCGTGATCACGGCACCGACCGCGATGGCGCCCACCACCAGCCAGGCCGACGTCCGGTCGCCGAGCGCCGCCAGCAGCATCACGCCGGCACTGGCCATCGCGAGCTGGCGCATCGGCCGCAGCCGGCTGCCCACCCGGTCGGACCACCAGCCGGTGCCCAGCCGCCCGACTGCGCCCGCCACCTGGATCGCGGCCAGGAATCCGCCGGCCGCCGCGGCAGCCCAGTGCCGTGCGTCGACCAGGTAGGCCAGCCCGAACGCGGAGATCGTGAACTGCGGCACGACCAGCATCGCGCTGGCCGCGTGCACCCGCCACAACGTCGACGTCCGATACGGCGACCCGATCCGCTCACTCGTATTCACGGCGGGTCGCGGCGGGTCGGCGACGAACAGCAGCACGGCGACCGCGCACACCAGGCAGATACCGGCCGGCAGCAGCAGGGCCGACCGGAACGAGCCGTCTCTGGCCAGCACCGGTAGCGACACGGCCGCGATGGCGACACCGAGCGGCTGCGCCATCTGCCGCACGCTCATCGCGACACCTCGCTCGTCGGCCGCGAACCAGCCCATCACCACGCGCCCGCTGGCCGCGTTCACCGACGCGCCGAACGCGCCGGCCAGTCCGAGCAGCAGCACGAACCCGCCGAGGCCGACGTCGGCGGTCGCGGCGAGGGCCGCCAGCGCTCCGCAGCCGACCAGCCCGATCAGAATGACGATCCGCTCGCCGTAGCGGTCGGCGGCCGCGCCCCACGCGATCAGCGTGAGCAGCAGTCCGACGGTCGGCGCCGACACGACGAGCCCCGCCTGCGCGAGCGACAGGTGTTCCGCCGCACGCATCGCGGGCACCAGGAACGGCACGCCGTAGACGAAGGAGAAGGTGGCCACCTGCGCCGCCAGCCCGAGCGCCAGGATCAGCCAGCGGCGCCGGTTCCATGGTGTGGAACGGTGATCCTGCATAATGGACACTAAGCGGGCGCGACCGGCCGGCGCAACGGGTCTTTCACATGCTGGACGACGCTAGTCGCCAACCAGTTCCGCGTAGGCCGGCTTGATGACGTTGTTGATGACGTCCAGTCGCTCGTCGAATCCCAGGAACGACGACTTCATCGCGTTCACGGTGAACCAGCGCAGGTCCGCCCAGCCGTAACCGAAGGCTTCGACGAGCGCGGCGAATTCGCTGGTCACCGAGCAGTGGCTCATCAGCCGGTTGTCGGTGTTCACCGTCACCCGGAACCGCAGCCGGGTCAGCAGGCCGATCGGGTGCTCCGCGATGGAGGCGGCGGCGCCGGTCTGCAGATTCGACGAAGGGCACATCTCG
This sequence comes from Pseudonocardiaceae bacterium, assembly GCA_036269975.1. Lineage (GTDB taxonomy): Bacteria > Actinomycetota > Actinomycetes > Mycobacteriales > Pseudonocardiaceae > DATEPR01. Next base: position 4,583 of record DATBDL010000431.1, read on the forward strand.
AGCGGAATGCGCCGGTCCCGCACGAAGCTGGCCAGCCGTCCCAACTGCACCGAGCCGTCGGCCTCGTTCACCTTGATGTCGTCGACGATCCGCACGCCGTGGCCGAGCCGCTCGGCGCCGCAGTGCTGGATGGCCTCCCAGATGGAAGGCAGGCCGAACGCCTCACCGGCGTGGATGGTGAAGTGCGCGTTCTGCTGGTGCAGATACTCGAAGGCGTCCAGGTTCCTGGTGGGCGGGTAGCCGGCCTCCGGCCCGGCGATGTCGAACCCGACCACGCCGACGTCCCGGTAGCGGACGGCGAGCTCGGCGATCTCCATCGAGCGGGCGTTCTGCCGCAGCGCGCAGAGCAGCGTGCCGATCCGGATCCGCTTCCCCTTGGCGGCGGCGGCCCGTTCGCCGACCCGGAACCCGTCCTGCACGGCCTGCACCACGGCGTCCAGGCTCATACCGCGTTCGACGTGCAGTTCCGGCGCGTAGCGGACCTCCGCGTAGACCACACCGTCGTCGGCCAGGTCCTGCGCGCACTCGCTGGCCACCCGGACCAGCGACGCCTCGTCCTGGAGCACCGCGCAGGTGTGCGCGAACGTCTCCAGGTAGCGGACCAGCGAGCCGGAGTCGGCGGCCGCCGCGAACCAGCGGCCCAACTCGTCCGGGTCAGCGCTGGGTAGTCCTGCGTAGCCGGCACGGTCCGCCAGCTCGATCACGGTCGCCGGCCGCAGCCCACCGTCCAGGTGGTCGTGGAGCAGCACTTTCGGGGCGGCCTTGATGGCGTCGGAGGTCAGCGGGATCAGCATGGCGACACGGTACTACCGGCGCGGGAAATGCCACGGTTGAAGATCATGAGCCGGTACGCTCTCGGTGGCGCGTTACGTAGACACTTCAAAGATCACCCGATCGGTGGAGTCGGGCAAGGACGGGTGGTCAATTCATCAGCAGGGAGCGATCAACTGATCGCCTGGAAATCACTCGACCATCGATCGGGTTGACTCGACACCAACAACAACAAGATCAACTGAGCCATTCGCACCGCTCGTTCCTCCAGTTGGGCCACTGGGCGCACAAGATGTTACGAACGAGCGGGGGTCTGTGCTGCCCGCCGCACGGCGGTGGCTAGGCTCAGGGCTCCCCTCCCCACGGATGAAGGCTTGTTGCCGTGAACGAGAACAACACGATGTCTTTCGACCGCATGCGCAACATGCTCAACCGTGCGGCCGAGGTGCGCGAGAGCGAACAGCAGCAGATATTCGACGCGTTGGACGAAATCCACGCGCGGCTGCAACCGGTGGAGTCCCTCGGTGCCGTACGCAAGCGCTTGTCCGAACTGCCGGACCGCACCGAGGTCAGCGTGCTGGCCGAGCGCTTGGACGAGGCGCTGGCGAAGCTGGAGGCGCAGGACAATGCCATCGGCGCGCTGGGTCGCGCGGTCGACGGCATGGTCGACAAGCTGGCCAAGCCGTTCGCCCAACTCGACGGGCGGCTCGACGGTGTGGCTGGTCGTTTCGAAGGCGTCGCCGGCCGGATGGACGGACTCGAGGACAAGCTCTCCGGTATACACAAGCGCATCGATGATGTACATGGACATCTCGACAAGCAGGACAACAAGCTGGACGCGCTGCCCCGCGAGGTGCACGTGCCGCTGCGCGAGCGGCTCGACGTGCTGGAGACCACGCTGCGCGGCCGGGTCGACGAGGTCGGCGAGGGTGTGCACGAGCACCTGGACGGCACGCGTGAGGCCCTGTACCGGTCGGTGACCGAGTCCACCGCGGCGGTCGGCACGTCGGTCGACAAGGCCGCCGAGACGCTGCACACCCGCTTCACGCAGGCACACGAGGCGCTGACCGGCAAGGTCACCCAGTCGCACGAGGTGCTCAACAGCAAGCTGGCGGACACCGGGACCTCGCTACGCGCGGGCATCGACGAGACGCACGCGACGCTGCGCAGCGAACTCGACTCGACCAGGGACCAGGTGTCGACTCGGATCGACGAGACGCGGGCCGCCCTGGACGCCACTGACCGGTTGGTCACGCTGACCGATCGGTTGGAGCAGGTCACGAGCCGGCTCGACGCGATGGCCGCCAGGCTGGACGCGGTCGAGAGCGGGCTCGGTGGTCGGCTCGGCGAGCTGTCGACGAGCGTGGAGCACGGCTTGCAGCAGGTCAGGGGCACCGTGTCGGCACGGCCGGACAAGGATGCGCTGGTCTCGCTGGTGCGCGACGCGAACGAGGAGTCGGAGCGTCGCAACGCCGGCCAGTTGGACGAGGCCATGGCCACGTTCGCGGAACTGATCCTGGGCGGTGGGGCACCCACCCCCCCTCCGCCGCCGACCGCGCTGCCCCGCCAGCAGCGCAGGGCGAGTCGCCCGAAGTCGGGTAAGGCGAACGGCAAGGAGCTCGATCTGGCGGACGACATGGCGGAAGGCGCCTGAGTCGTTGATGGTGGGTGGCTGGGGACTTCCCAGCCACCCTGTTCTGCACCGGATTCCCTCGCGTCGTTTCGGTGGAACCTCTCGCGCTCTGCTCGTTATCTCGGGCTGCGCAGAACGTCCAGGACCAGATCCGGTCGTTCGGCCTCGCCCTCTCCTATTTCCCAGCCCTCGTCCAAGGCCGCTCGCCCCGCGGCCAGGGTTCCCTCGTTACTGGTGTGCAGTTCGAACAGTGGCTGTCCCCTGGTGACCGTGTCTCCCAGTTCTGCCAGGCAGATCACGCCCGCTGCGTGGTCCACCGGGTCTTCCTTGCGTGCCCTACCGGCGCCCAACCGCCACGCCGCCACGCCGATCGGATAGGCATCCAATCGGGTCAGTACGCCGTCTGTTGGCGACTCCACCACATAGACCGTGCTTGCTGCTGGCAATGGCGCTTCCGGGTCGCCGCCCTGTGCCTTGATCATTCGGCACCACGTCTCGTATGCCGCACCAGAAGCCAATACCGCCGCCGGGTCCACGTCCACCAAGCCGGCCAGTGCCAGCATTTCTCTCGCCAGCGCCACCGTCAGCTCGACCACGTCCGCGGGTCCCGCGCCCCGCAGGACCTCCACCGACTCGGCCACCTCGATCGCATTCCCCACCGCCCCGCCCAGTGGCACCGACATGTCCGTCAGCAGCGCGCTCACCGGAACCCCGTGCTGGCCACCGATTCCGACCAGTGCGCCGGCCAGTTCGCGTGCTCGCTCAAACGTCTTCATGAACGCGCCGGACCCGACCTTGACGTCCAGCACCAAGCCGCCGGCACCCTCCGCGATCTTCTTGCTCATGATCGAACTCGCGATCAGGGGAATCGACTCGACGGTCGCCGTCACGTCACGCAACGCGTAGAGCTTGCGGTCCGCCGGCGCCAGGGTGGGCGTCGCCGCGCAGATCACCGCTCCCACCTCGTCTAGCTGCCGCATGATGTCCGCATTGGACAGTTGGGCTCGCCAACCGGGAATGGACTCCAGTTTGTCCAGTGTGCCGCCGGTGTGGCCCAGTCCTCGGCCGGACAACTGTGGTACGGCCACGCCGCATGTCGCTACCAAAGGTGCCAGCGGCAAGGTGATCTTGTCGCCCACGCCACCGGTCGAATGCTTGTCCACCGTCGGCTTCGAGACCGCACCGAGGTCGAGGCGCTCGCCGGACTCGATCATCGCCAGGGTCCAGCGGGCTGTTTCGCCCGCGTCCATGCCATTGCAGAAGATCGCCATGGCCAGTGCCGCCATCTGTTCCTCGGCCACCGCGTCCCTGGTGTACGCGTCGATCACCCAGTCGATCTGCTCGTCGCTCAGGCGTCCACCATCGCGCTTCGCGCGGATCACGTCGACAGCCGAGAACATGGGCCTCCTCAGGGAAGTTGGTCCGGGCCGAAAGCGTCCGGTAGCACGTCGGTCATCGGGCGGATGCCGGCCGGCGTGTCCACCAGGCAGTCCGGGCCGCCCAGTTCGTACAGCAGTTGCCGGCATCGTCCGCAGGGCATCAGCAGTTCACCATCGCCGCTTCGGCACGCTACCGCTACGAACCGGCCACCGCCGGTCAACCGTAGCTGGCCGGCCATGGTGCACTCGGCGCACAACGTCAGCCCGTACGACGCGTTCTCGACGTTGCAGCCGCTCACGATGCGGCCGTCCTCGACGAGCGCAGCGGCGCCGACGCGATAGCGCGAGTACGGCGCGTACGCGTGCGCGGC
>DATBDL010000432.1:0-6451 GCA_036269975.1 Pseudonocardiaceae bacterium
GAGAAACAGCAGTTCAACATCTACCTGCCGGCCGAACTGGTCCGACGGGTCAAACACGCCTCCGTTGACGCCAACCAGTCGCTGTCGACGTTCGTCGAGCAGGCGCTCGACGCCTATCTCGCACGACGACCCGAAACGCAACGGCAGAACGGGGAAACGTCATGAGAGTCATGCCGATCCGCTACAGCGACGACATCGACGCCGCCGTGCGCTTCTACCGTGCGCTCGGCCTCGAACTCGGCCCGACGTCCCGCCCCGGCGCCTGGGTGGAACTGCCGGCGACCGCCGGCCTGCTGGCCATCCACGAGGCCACCGGCGCCGAGGCCGGCGCCTGTGAACTGGCCTTCGAGGCGGACGAACGGCTCGACGACGTCGTGATCCGGTTACGGCAGGCCGGTTTCGAGCCGGAGCCGATCGTGGACGAGAACTTCGGGCAGTCCGTGCGGGTGCGCGATCCGGACGGGGTCTGGGTGCAGATCAACAGCAACGACCGCGATCTCTATACCTGACCGGCGACGACGATGACCCGGCCGGTCGGCGCGACGATGGTGGCGGTCGGCATCGTCGCGTTGGAGTTCTCGATCGCCGTTTCGACCTTCGTTTCCTCGACGCTGCTGCCGACCGTGGCCGGTGACCTGCACGCGCACGGCCACCTCGGACTGCTGCTCGCCGGTTCCATTCTCGGATTGTTCGTCGCGTTACCGCTGGCCAGCCGGCTCCTGCGCGGCATCGGCACGGCGCGCACGCTCACGTTCGGCCTGCTCGGCTACGTCGTCGGCGCACTGGCGGCCGCTACTTCGCGCACCGCCGTCGTGTTCGCGGTCGGGCAGTTCGTCGGTGGCTTCGCCAGTGGCCTGCTGGCGGTGTTCGGCATCAGTTCGGTGATCAAGTACCTGGACTACGACCTGCGGGTGCGGGTGGTCGCCGCGTCGTCGGCGATGTGGATCTTGCCGGCCATGGTCGGTCCCGCGGCTACTTTGGCGCTGGAGCACGCGTTCGGCTGGCGATGGACGCTGCTCGCGCCGATGCCGATCGTCCTCGTCGGACGATTATTGGTGGCGCGGGCCGTCAGGGGCGGGGATTCCGATGACGCGCGATCGCGGCCACTCCTGCGGACACTGCTGGTGCCGGTGGGGGTGGCCGCGCTCGTGTTGGCCGGTGGGCACGCGTCGTGGTGGCCGATCGCGGTGGCGGGCGTGGCCGTCGCGGTGGTCGGGGTCGGCACGATCATGCCGCCGGGCACGATACGGCTGGCGCGCGGCGTGCCGGCCGCGCTGGGTGCGCTGACTCTGTACGCGGTCGGGTATTTCGGCGCCGACAGCCTGATCACCGTGTTGCTCACCGACTCCTACCACGCCAGCCTGGCGCGGGCCGCGATCGTGCTGTCCGCGGCACCGTTGGCGTGGGCGGTGACGAGCCTGCTCCTGCCGCGCATCGTGCGGGACCGCCGTTCGCCGCCCGCGTCGGTGGGGCTGGCGCTGGGCGCGTGCGGAGTGTTGGCGCTGTCGCTCACCCTGCTCGTGTCGACGTCGTTCGCCGCGGCGTTGATCGCGTGGACGGTCGGCGGCATCGGGATCGGGCTGGCCTATCCGAGCATGTACCTGATCTGCACGTCCACCGATCGGGCCGGTGGACTGGATGCGACCGAACTGGCAACGGCCGTCATCACCGCGGAGGCGTTCGGCGGGCTGCTCGGGCGGGCGACCGGCGGCGCCGTGATCGCGGCCGGGCCGATCGTGACGTACGCGCTGTTCGCGGCGTTCCTGTTCGCGGCGGCGGTTGCCGTCCGACGCAGTTAGCTCAGCTCAGCCGTGACTCAGCCGAGCCCACCGGGCAGTACCACGACACCCAGCACGCCCATTCCGGTGTGCGCGCCGATCACCGCGCCGACCTCGGACACCAGGCAGCCGGCCGCGTTGGGCAGCCGTTCGGCCAGGCGGGTGGCCAGTTCGGCGGCCCGTTCCGGCGCGCAGAGGTGGTGCACGGCGATCCCGACCGGTCCGTCACCGGCCGCGGTCACGGTCAGTTCCACCAACCGGGTCAGCGCACGGCTGGTCGTGCGTACCTTCTCCAGCAACAGGATCTGGCCGCCGGACACGTGCAGCAGCGGCTTGACCGCGAGCGCGGACCCGACGAGTGCCGCCGCCGGGCCGATCCGGCCGCCACGGCGCAGGTGTTCCAATGTCTGGAGGCAGAACATCGTTCTGGTGCGGGATGCCACGTCGACAGCGACACGCTCCACTTCGGACGGTTCGGCACCCGCGCTCGCGGCCTTGGCGGCGGCCAGCACCGCGAACCCGAGGCCCATGCCGGTGGTCCGCGAGTCGACGACACGCACCACGACGGCGCCGGATTCGCCGTTGACCTCCTCCGCCGCCAGCCGGGCCGCCTCCCACGTGCCGGACAGGTCACGGGAGAGGTGTACGGACACCACGCCCGGCGCACCGGCGGCCAGCGCGGCCCGGTAGCGGTCGGCCAGTTCGGCCGGCGCGGGGCGGGACGTGGTCACGGTGCGCCGCTCGTCCAGGGCCCTGGCCAGTTCGGCCGGTCCGAAGTCGACGCCGTCCAGCACGCTGTCCGCGTCCACGAGGACGTGCAGCGGGACGACCGCCACCGACTGCCGGTCGGCGAAGCCTTCCGGCAGATACGCGGTCGAGTCGGTGACGACAGCGGCGGGCACGGTCACCGAGCCTACGGTTCGCACCGGTTCAGATGGTCGAGGTGGCACCGGAAACGTTCGCGACCAGCTTCGCCATGGCGTCGCCGACCGCGCTGTGCGCGGTCCAGCCCCAGTGGATGCCGTCCGGATTGCCGTGGCCACCGAGGACATGTGCGCTGGTCAGCGCGGCGAGATCGAGCAGAGGCACGTTCCTGCGCCGGCCCCACGCCGCGATCGCGGTGGTGGCCGGGCGGTGGCCGGTGTGGACGCAACCGTAGACGGCGGCGCGGTGGGTCGGCGGCAGGATGCCGTAGATGGGCAGGTCAGGGCGGAGCGCGTGCAGGGCGTTCACGCAGTCGTCGAGGTAGCGGACGGTCTGCGCGGGCGGCAGCGCCACCGGCTTGCCCCCGGTCAGCCGGGACAGCGCCGGCTGGAGCGTGCCGTACGCGGAACGGGCCCAGCGGCGCAGGCGGTCCGGGCGCAGGTAGCGCAGGCCGGTCCGCAGGTAGGTGGGCAACGGCGATGGCAGCGTGTCCATGCTGCCGACGGCCAGCAGCACGGCGTCGACCTTCGGTAGCGACGCCCACACGTTCGGGTCGCCGACCAGCGCCCACCAGGCGTCCCGCGCGGTCCAGCCGGCACCCGCGAACAGGAGAGCCCGGCCGCCCAGCCGCGCCGCTGCCACGTTCGGCCAGAGCCGGGGATCGTCGGCGGGCATCGGGTCGGTCGGGCCGTGGAAGGCGAGCGAGTCGGCGAACACGAGCAGTAGCGGGTGTGACACGTCCGTCATCCGGTGATGCCGGCGTTGTAGGCGGACAGCCGCCACGCGCCGTCGCCGTCCGGCCTGCGGTTGAGCACCGTCCAGTGGCAGTTGACGATGCCGGCCAGCCGCGACCACAGCTCGACCGGCAGGCCCAACAGGTGCGCGGTCGCCGCGATGATCACGCCGCCATGCACGCAGAGCAACACCGTCCGGTCGAACTCGGCGTCCAGTTCGCCGATCACCTCGGCGACCCGTTTCGCCACGTCGACCCGGCTCTCACCGCCCGGTGGCGGCCAGGTGGAGTCGGCGCGCCAACTCGCCAGGCCGCCCGGCCAGCCGCGCTCGACCTCCTCGGTGTTGCGGCCCTGCCACTTCCCCAGGTTGGTCTCGCGCAAGCGCTTGTCGACGCGTAGCGGCACACCGGACGCGTCCGTGAACACGGTCGCGGTGTCCATGGCGCGACGCAGGTCCGACGTCACGACGATGTCCGGGTCGAAGCGGACCAGCGCCGGCACCGCGAACCTGGCCTGGTTGCGGCCGGTCGGGGTCAGGTCGGAGTCCAGGTGCCCCTGCATCCGGCCGGTGGCGTTGTAGTCGGTCTCGCCGTGTCGCCACAACACGAGCCGACGCAACGTCACGTGCGGGTGCCTTCGGCGGCTGACGCCTCCGCGTCGACGGGGCCTGGGTCGAACGGGATGCGCGGGCAGTCCTTCCACAGCCGTTCCAGGCCGTAGAAGGTGCGCTCCTCGACGTGCTGGACGTGCACGACGACGTCGACGAAGTCCAGCAACACCCAGCGGCCTTCGCGGGCACCCTCCCTGCGCACCGGCTTGGTGCCGGCGCCGCGCATCTTCTCCTCGACGCCGTCCACGATGGCGTTCACCTGGCGCTCGTTGGCCGCTGACGCGATGACGAAGCAGTCGGTGATCACCAACTGGTCGGACACGTCGAGCACGATCACGTCGTGCGCCTTCTTGTCCGCCGCCGCGGCTGCCGCGACCAACGCCAGCTCACGCGACTTCTCGGTGGCTGCCACGTGCCTCCTCATCGAATGGTCGTTCCCGCGATCAGATCCGACCCAGAGTACCTGTGAGCCCGGCGGCACTCGCGAACTCCCTTACGGGCACCACACTCGGCACCGGCCCGGTGTAGAACCTCCAGGTAGCGGCGTCAGCGCGACCGGCGATGACAGCCATCGAGAGCGAGGCTCACATGTCCTGGCAGGATCCCAACCCCCGGCGACGATCCGGGGTGCGGACTGTCGTCGTCATGGTGGTCGTGGCCGGCGTGATCGCCATCGGAGTCGTGGTCGTCAGCAAGATGGTCAACCGGCCGGCGGCCGCGCCGAAGACGCCGAACGACGTCTACATCGCCGCGCTGCTCGCACCGACGCCGACCGACGACGATCCGCTGTACGCGATGGCACAACACGATCCCGGCTCGGCGGTCGACCTCGGCAGGGCCGCCTGCACGATCATGCGCGGCGACATCGCGTCGGACCCGTCGCTGTACGACGACAGCGCCGAACTGTTGAAGGACGTGGAGCACCAGCTCGCTTCGGACCCGCGCTGGACGGGCTCGATCCAGGTGGCCGGCATCCCGTTGGAGGCGGACTTCGACAACGCGGCCGGAGCGGCGGCACAGGAGGGCAGCCTGTGCCCCGAGTTCCATGCCGAGCTCACTAACTGAGGCAGCTCAGGCGTCTGGGCATCGTCGTGTTCTAGGGCTGTCAGAACGATCGTGACAGAAGCTGGACAGGCGCTAACCAATCACGGCGCTCGGCCGATGCCGTCTGCGAACTGGAAGGAGCATTCATGTCAACAGACGCCGAGCCGCAGCCCGTTCCACAGCCCCATCCCGTACTCGGCTACGGAGCCATTACCGCGTTCGATCGCAAGCTCACCGGAATCGCTGAACGTGCCGAATCCGAGGACGCAGCACAGAACATGTTCATCATGCTGCTGATCCGCGAAGTCCACACGGTCAAGTGGATCCTGTGGTGGGTGCTGATCATCGTGCCGATCCTGGTGGTCGTGTTCGGCTGGCTGTTCCTCGCCGCCACCCGCCAAGTGCCAACGGCCACATCGACCTTCGGGTACTAGATCGCGGACCTGCCTGCGTTGCCCGACGAGGCCGGACAGTGAAACCAGTCTGTGCCGAGGTCATGCCGAGCTCGGTAACTGAGGCAGCTCAGGCGTCCGTGGCACGGTAGAGGCCCCGCTTGCTGATGTACTGGACGACGCCGTCCGGGACCAGGTACCAGACGGGTTCGCCGGCGGCTACTCGGTCTCGGCAGCCGGTGGACGAGATGGCCAGGGCGGGGACCTCGACCAGGGTGACGGCGCCGGGCGGCAGGTGTTCGCCGTTGAGGCGGTAGCCGGGGCGGGTCACGCCGATGAAGTGGGCGAACTCGAAGATCTCGGCGGCCTTGTGCCAGGACAGAATCTGGGACAGGGCGTCCGCGCCGGTGATGAAGAACAGCTCCGCTTCCGGATAGCTGGCCCGCATCTCGGTGAGCGTGTCCACCGTGTACGTGGGGCCGTCGCGGTCGATGTCGGCCCTGCTGACCGTGAATCCGGGGTTGGACGCTGTCGCGATCACCGTCATCAGGTAGCGGTCCTCAGCCGCGCTGACCTGGCGGTCGGTCTTCTGCCACGGCTCGCCGGTCGGCACGAACACGACCTCGTCGAGGGAGAAGCGACTGGCCACCTCGCTAGCGGCCACGAGGTGCCCGTGATGCACGGGATCGAAGGTCCCGCCCATCACGCCGACACGCCTTTCCGTCACGCCGAAAGGCTACCGGCGGTCCGCGTCATCGAGGCCCTCCAACGGCGCAGGACCACCCGTCCAGGTCAACACCCTGACCGCTTTGCCCGTCTCCTGGCGCGGCAGGGTGCCGGGGGCGGACAGCCGGACCTCGGCACGCAGCCCCAGCCGCTCGTGCAGCTCCGCCGTCAGTGCCGTCGCATGCTCGCCACTCTCCTCGGCGGTCTCGCAGCACACGAACAGCTCAGGCACCGCAACCCGCC
>DATBDL010000433.1:0-3062 GCA_036269975.1 Pseudonocardiaceae bacterium
TCGCTCACCGTCAGCGCCGAATCGTGCAGCACCGCCTGCTCCGCCACGGCGCGGGCCCGGCCATCCGTCTCGTCGTCGCGGCGTGGGCTCAGGTCAAGGCCCACGTCACGGAGCGCGTCGCGCTGGTCGAGGGTGAAGTAGCCGGCCGGGTCCGGGTCTGGGGTGACGTACCGGCGTGCCGCGTCTTCCACCAGCGACAGGAACTGATCCGGATCGACCCTGAGCCCGGCCTTGGCCAGCACCTGCTCCAGTGCGATGGTCATGCGCACAGCATATCCCGCGCGTGCGGTTTCGTGCGGGTTTGTGGGAGATTTCACCAGACTCGACACGGAACGCTCACAATCGAACACGTTCAGTGCACACAAGCGCCAGGGTAACCCCCTGGCGCCGGCCAGCCACCCTCGGCAGCGTCAGATGGCCGCCTCACGGTCGGCCCAGAACGGCTCGCGCAACTGCCGTTTGAGCACCTTGCCGGTGGCGTTGCGCGGTAGTTCGGCCACCACGGTCACCGACCTCGGACACTTGTACGACGCCAGGTGCTCGCGGCAGTACGCCAACAGCCCGTCCGGATCGAACGACGCGCCGGCCACGGGCACCACGACCGCCTTGCCCACCTCGCCCCACCGCTCGTCCGGCACGCCGACCACCGCGACGTCCGCGACGCCGGGGAATTCGGCCAGCACCCGCTCGATCTCGGCCGGGTAGACGTTCTCGCCGCCGCTGATGATCATGTCCTTGATCCGGTCGGAGAGGTAGAGATACCCGTCGTCGTCGATGTGGCCGGCGTCGCCGCTGCGGTACCAGCCGTCCTGCGTGAACGCGGCCTGGTCGGCCGCCGGCTGGTGCCAGTAACCGGACATGAGCTGCTTCGTGCGCACCCACACCTCGCCGGTCTGGTTCGGGCCCAGGTGCTCGCCGCTGACGGGATCGACGATCGCCAGTTCGACGCCGGGCACTGGCAGGCCGGCGGATGCGATCCGGTACTCGTTGGCCGTGTCCCGATGTTCGTCCGCACCCAGCGACGTGATCGCGCCTGACGCCTCCGTCATGCCGTAGACCTGGTAGAAGTCGACGTCGAACGCGGCCATGCTGCGGCGCAGCAACGGCAACGGCATCGGCGACGCGCCGTAGACCAGCGCGCGGACGGCGCTGTAGTCGCGCTCGGCCACGTCCGGCACCTGGAGCAGGAAACCGAAGACGGCCGGCACCAGGAACGCGTGCGACACCCGCTGCTCGACGATCTCGTCCAGCAGCGCGACCGGATCGATGTCGCGCACCAGCACGATCCGGGCACCGTGGAACATCGCGAGCAGGCCCCAGCCGGAGCCGCCGACGTGGAACAGCGGCATCGCGACCAGCGCGACGCTGTCGATGCCGACGTCGGTCATGGTGGCGACGGCTTCGGCGTGCGCGGTCAGGCTCCGGTTGGTGAGCATGGCGCCCTTGGGGAAACCGGTGGTGCCCGACGTGTAGAGCTGTAGGAAGCACTGGTCGGGCACCGGTTCCGGCGCGTCGGTGAGCGGCTCGACGCCGGCCAGCCACTCCTCGTACTCGTCCTGGTCGCCGCCGACGACGATCACCCGGCGCACCGTCGGCAGGTCGTCGCGGATCTTGGCCAGTACCGGCAGGAACTCGGTGCCGACGAGGACGATGCCGGCCTGCGCGTCGTTGATGATGTAGCGGATCTCGTCCGGGGCCAGCCGGAAGTTGACCACGGCGTTGGCGGTGCCGACGAGCGAGCAGGCCAGCGTGGTCTCGAAACAGCCGGGGTGGTTCTTGTCCAGGTAGGCGATCCGGTCGCCGGGGCGCAGGCCGGCGGCGAGTTGCGCCGCCGCGTTGCGGCGCACCCGGTCGGCGAACTGGGTCCACGTGTAGGAACGGTCGCCGTAGTGGATGGCCTCGCGGTCGGGCAGCTCCCGCCGCCAGTGATCGACAAGGGCGGCGATGGCGCTCGGCTTCTCGGTCATGGGGAACCCCTTTGTTCCGGGCTGGCGGTCGAACCCCAGGGTCTCAACGCGAAGCGACCGGCGGCAAGGCGAATCGCCGGGTGCCTGCACCGTGTGGGGTACCGGCCGCTTGGACGGCCCGGTGAATTCGGGGTAGAACCAGGGGCCTGTAATGACCGGAAGGGGATCATCCATGCGAATCCGCGCCCGTTCCAGGACCATGGCGGCGATCATCGCGATCGTCACCACAGGACTGGTGTTACCGGCCGTACCCGCGTCCGCCGCTGCGCCGCTGCCGAAGCGGGCCGTCGCGGAGGGCACCGGGGGCGCGGTCGTGTCGGACACGGCCGAGTCCACCGACGCGGGGCTCGCCGTGCTGCGCGAGGGCGGTACGGCCGCCGACGCGGCGGTAGCCGTCGCGGCGACGCTCGGGGTCACCGACCCGTACGTGGCCGGCATCGGCGGTGGCGGCTACCTCGTGTACTACGACGCGCGCACGCACCAGGTCACCACGATCGACGGCCGCGAGACCGCGCCGGCCAGCGACACGGCGAACCTTTTCATCGATCCGGCCACCGGCAAGCCGCTCGCCTTCCCGACGGCCGTCACGAGCGGGCTGTCGGTCGGCGTGCCGGGCACGCTGATGACGTGGCAGCAGGTCCTGAGCCGGTTCGGCCGCTTCGGTCTCGCGCACGACCTGGTGCCGGCGGAGCGGGTCGCCGACAACGGATTCGTCGTCAACGCGACGATCAACGAGCAGACGCGGGAGAACGCGTTCCGGTTCGACCAGTTCGGCTCGACGGCCGCGCTGTTCCTGCCCGGCGGACAGCTACCCGCGGTCGGCTCGGTACTGCGCAATCCGGATCTGGCCGACACGTACCGGCAGATCGGCCGGCAGGGTGTCCGCGCGCTGTACGGCGGGTCGATCGGCGCGGACGTCGTCAACACGGTGCACAATCTGCCGCTGGTCCCCGGCGCCACGCTGGTGCCCCGGCCGGGCACTATGCGGCTCGCCGACCTCGCCGCCTACCGCGCCCCGTTCCAGGCGCCGACGCACGTGAACTACCGCGGCTACGACGTCTACGGCATGGCGCCGTCCTCCAGCGGGGGCACCAC
>DATBDL010000434.1:0-8026 GCA_036269975.1 Pseudonocardiaceae bacterium
GTGATCACTCCGAGGTTCGAGTAGGCACAACCAGACGTTGCGTTGCAACGGGACTGCAATGGTCGTGGCAAGACTGCACAGGACACGCGATACCAGGAGGTCCGCAGATGCGAGCGATCGAGCCCGACGTCGAGGGGTACGTCGAGCGGGACGGCCTGAAGATCGGCTACGAGGTGGTCGGCAGTGGCGAGCCGGCGATCTTCCTCACGCCGCCGTGGTCGATCGCGCATTCACGGATGTGGAAGGCACAGGTGGCCTACCTGGCCCGATACCACCGCGTCATCACCGCCGGCCCGCTCGGCAACGGGCGGTCGGACCGGTGCACCGACCCGCCGCCTACACCCACGACGCGCTGATCTCGGACACATCGTGCCGGAGACGTTCGGCGCCGGCCTGCCGTCGATCCGGGACTGGACCACGGCGCACTACGGGGTGGACGTCGTCGGCTACCTGCCGGAGCTCCACCGGCACCTGGCCGCGTGCGACGTCGCGGTGGTCCAAGGTGGACTGACGACCACGATGGAGCTCACCGCGCTGCGGCGGCCGTTCGTGTACGTGCCGACACGCAACCATTTCGAGCGGAACATCCATGTGCGCCACAGGTTACGGCGTTACGGCGCCGGCACGTGCGTCGAATACGACCACACCGATCCCGACCGGCTGGCCGCCGCGATCGCCCACGAGATCGACCGCCCGGTGACCTACCACCCCGTCGCGACGGACGGCGCGCAACGGGCGGCAGCGCTGCTGGCCGAGCTACTGTGACAACTCGGCCGCGACGACGTCGCCCGCCGGGCCAGGCACGATGGCGACGTCGTCGGGGCCGAGGCTTTCACCGCAGTTCGTGCAGGTCAGGTGCCGTACGGGGGCCCCGCCGCAGTGGTCGTGCACGATCAGCAGCGGTGGGCCGTTCGGAGCGTAGTACTTGTCGCCCCAGGACATCAGCGCTCCGATGATCGAGTACAGGTTGCGGCCCTTGGGCGTGAGCAGGTACTCGTACCGGTCGGGGTGGCGCTGATAGCGGCTGCGCTGCAACACGTCCTCCTCGACGAGGCGGGCCAGCCGGTCGGTGAGCACGTTGGTGGCCATGCCGAGGTGGCGCTGGAAGTCCTCGAAGCGGGTGATGCCGATCAGGGCGTCACGGACGAGCAGCAGTGTCCACCTGTCGCCCACGACCTCGAGCGCTCGGGCGACCGAGCAGTTCTCGCCGGAGTAGCCACGTGGCAGCATGTCTGACATGGTAATACGCCGTCGCCGCGCGGCGCCCGGAATCAGGAAATGTCCCGGTGCAGATCGTGCGGTCGCCGATACCGCGCTGGTCCGCGTGGCCAGCGCGGTATCGGCGTCGGATCACCAGTTCTCGGGCACGCGACCGGCGGAAGAAGCCGAGGAGAGCAGTTCGGCTGCCAGCGCGGCCAGCATGGCCTCGCTGCCGTACCGGCCGGTCAGCATGACGCCGATCGGCAGGCCGTCGTCGTTCCAGTGCAGCGGTACCGAAATGGCCGGTAGGCCGGTGATGTTCTGCAACGGGGTGTACGGCATGAATGCCGTCATCCGGTCGAAGTCGTCGGCCGGATTCGGGCCCGCGGTGAATTCGCCGATTCGCGCCGGTGGCTTGGCGAGGGTCGGCGTGAGGATGACGTCGTAGCTCGGGAAGACCAGATCGGCGAGCATCTGACCGATGCCGTGGAAAGTGCTCAACGCTTCGTGCAGTTCCTGCCCGGTCACCGCCCGGCCACGTTCCCGCATGTACCGGGTGAAGGGGGTGAGCAGGTGCTCGTCGTCGGGATCGACCTCGATCCGAGCCGCCACCGACGACCACGTCATGCCGAAGGCGTCCGCGACGGCCGGGTCCGGGCTCAGCTCCATCTCGTCCACCTGATGACCGGCCCCGGACAGCAGGCCGACCGCCACCGCGACCGCCGCTCGCGCGTCCGGATGGGCTTCGAGATCGGGCAGCATCGGTTCCGGCGCGGCCATCACCCGCAGCATCCGGTGGTCTGCCATGGCCGTGAGCAGGTCGCCGATGCCCGGTGCGGTGCACGTGTCGCCCGGCATCAGGCCGGACATCACGTCGAGCAGCGCGGCCGTGTCCTCGACCGTGCGGCCGAGCGCGCCGTGCGTCGAAAGGCCGGTCACCTCGTGTCCGAGCGGCCCGTTGCTGATTCTCCCCCGGCTGGGCTTGATCCCGACCAGCCCGCACGCCGATGCCGGGATGCGCACCGATCCGCCGGCGTCGGTGCCGTGCGCGAGCGGTACCAAACCCGCCGCCACCGCCGCCGCCGAGCCGCCGCTGGAGCCGCCAGGCGAGTACTCCAGCCGCCACGGGTTGCGGGTCGGGGCGCCCAGTTCGTTCTCGGTGTAGCAGGGCAGGGCGAACTCCGGCGTGTTCGTCGTCCCGACGATGACCATGCCGGCCCGTTTGAGCCTGGTCACCACGTGATCGTCCAGATCGGACTCGTCGTCGACGCGCGTCGCAGAGCCCTGCGTGCACACGACGCCGTCGATCCGTGCCACGTCCTTCACCGCGACCGGCACGCCGTGCAGCGGGCTCAGGGGCGCGCCCGTCTCGCGTGCGTCGGCCAGATCGCGCTCGGCCTGCTTGGCGCTGGTCAGCGCGAGCTGCTCGGTCACCGTGCGGAAGGCACTGATGGTCGGGTCGATCGCGGTGATGCGGTCCAGACAGTGCATCGCCAGTTCGGTCGGGGAGACTTCGCCCGCGCGGACCGCGCCGGCCTGGGCCAGCGCGGTCAGCTCATGGATCGCCGCCATCAGTAGCCGGTCCCCGCTCCGAGTCCCGCCCCGGCCGAAACCAGTTCCCGATCCCTGCGGGCCCCGGTGCGGGCAGCCACGAGTTGCCTGATCAGGCCCCGCTGCCACTCGGTGCCGGTCCGCTGCTCCAGCGCCGTGCGGATGATGTCCAGCGACGTGTCCAGTTCGGCGGGAATCTCGCCGACGAACGGCTTCGCCGGCTCCGGCATGGTGTAGCTGGGCCACATCAGTTCGGTGCGCGGGAGACTCGGCCTCGTGTCGTTGATCACCAACGGGGTGAAGCCGATGGCGCGCAGGTGCCGCAACGCGCCGGCCTCCCTCGCGTCACCGAGCACGTGGCTGACGCCGACCGCCCGCGCCGCCATGCCCAGCGCGAGGATCAGGTGCCACGGCACCCGCTCCCGCTGCTGGCCCGACGTCGCCGCCGGGTCGCGGACCAACCGCTTGATCTCGTACACCTGGTGGGTGTTCAGGCCGGGGCCCGCGAATCCACGCAGCAGGTCCACCCGGTGCGCGACCTCGGCCGGGAACCGGGTGCGGGTCGGATCGTCGAACGACAGCGGCACCGGGTCGGGCGTACCGACCAGTGCCATGTAGCCGCCGATGCGGCCGGTGCTGGTCAGGGTCACCGTGTGAATGGTCTCCGGGCCGGCGACGTGCGCCAGCGGCTCGTAGAACAGCGCGCGCCTACGAACCAGCTCGGGGTCCATGAATCCGATCTCGAGGAACTTGGCGAGCCGGAATCCCATCACCGCACGGAGATAACGCATCGGCAACTGGCTCTGGCGTACGCCGATCGTGGTCAGCCCGTCGTCGGGGCCGTCGAACCGGAAGACCGGCTCACCCTCGATCGCGTCCGGTAAGCCGCGATAACTGAGATTGCCGTGTAACTTGATGATCTCGTCCGCGAATTGGCAGCTCATCGTCCTCGCCGCCCGTCAGAAATCGTCGTCATCGCGGTAGAGACCGTTCGTGATCGCCATCGCGAGCGCCTCCGGCGTCCCTTCGTAGATCCGCGCGCCGTACGAGTCGCGCAGCACCTTCTCCAGCCCGTACGACCGGACGTAGCCACGCGCGCCCATCAACGACACCGCCATGTTCGCGACCTCGATGGCGACCCGGTCGGCGAAGAACTTGGCGACGGCGGGCTCGTACTCCGGTGCCGGCAGCTCGTTGTCCACCTTGTTCGCCGCGTACCGGTAGAGCAGCCGTGCAGCGTCCACATTGGACGACATTTCGGCCAGCTTCCGCTGCGTCATCTGGTGATGGCGCAGCGCGGCACCACCCTGGACGCGCTCACCGCACCACGCGATCGCCTTCTCCAGCCCACTGCGGGCAACACCGGTGGAGATGGCGGCGACCGTCGACCGCGCCATGTTCCCCTGTGCGATGTTGATCGCACCGCCGTCGCCCTCGCCGCCGACGATGTTCTCCAGCGGCACCCGGACGTTCTCGAAGACCAGTTCGCTGCCCAGGCAGTTGCGGTAGCCCATCTTGTCGGCGACCGGCCCGCGCGTGACGCCGGGGCTGTCCAGCGGCACCATCAGGCAGGTCAGGCCGGTAGCACCGGAAGTGCCCTCCATCGCGGCGAACACCGAGGCGAACTTGGCGAACTTGGCGTTGGTGATGAACCGCTTGCGGCCGTTGATCACGTACTCGTCACCGTCGCGCCGGATCGTCGTCGCGACCCGCGCGTGCTGGTAGCTCTCCGGGATGACCAGGTCGGAGCCGGCGTCCTCCTCGGTCACCGCGTTGCAGGCCAGCACCACTTCGTCACCGGAGAACATCGGCAGGAACCGGGCCTGCAACTGGGGGTCGCCGGACAGCAGCACCGGCGCCTGGCCGAGCAGTGTCGCGCCGAACACCAGGGCGATGCCGGGGTCGGCGCTGGCCAGTTCCTCCAGCGCGAGCGCGACACCGATCACGCCGACACCGAGACCGCCGTACTCCACCGGCACGACCGCCCTCGTCAGGCCGAGTTCGTGTCCCCGCTGGACGAGTTCCCAGTCGAAGTCCTCCGCCGGACCCGCGTCGAGCTCGACGGCACGCGGGGCCACCTCGTCCCGCGCGAAGTCACGGGCGAGCTGCTGGAACTTGCGGACATTCGGCGGGAAGCTGTCGAAATTCAGGTCGACGGTTCTGCCGTCGAGTAACGTTGTCATCGAACTTTCCCTCTGCTCTGCGGTTTGGTCAGCCGGTGATGCCGTGGGCGGCAGCGATTTCCGAGTAGCGGTCGAATGCCGGGCGCAGAATCGGCACCAGTTCGAGCACCTTCGCCACCTTGCCCCGAATACGGACGCGTCCCGTCGCGACGGCGGTCGGCATCATCAGCTTGCCCAGCCACAGCGTGTGTGCCGTGTCGCAGGACATCTTGATGGTGATGGTCGCCTCGTCCGGCGCGTCCTCACCGACCGAGACGCCATCGGGCGACACGAAGATCACGCAGTCCGGCTTCGTGTGCAAAAGGCGTACGGTCAGGCCGTTGTCGCGGAGCTTGGTGGTGAAGTTCTCGTCCTTGACAAGTATCTCGAACAGCTCACCAAATACAGTGTTCGCTTGCTCTGTGGTCTCGTATGCGGACATGCGGGAATCCCCCTCGAAAAATGTGCGTAATCATTGAACGGGTTGAATCAATGTGTTCTCGGAGTCACCGACTCGCGCCGAGGCGCAGTCGGGCGAGCAGGCCGATCGCCTCGACCGGGCGCCGCGCCTGTGCGGCGACCCGGCCGCCCAACGGGCGAACGGCCTGGTGCAGATCGACGTAGATGTGCTCCCGGACCGGCGCGCCGGTCAGCAACTGGACGACGATACGGGCGGCGAGCGCCCCGAACAGATCGGCCGCGTACACGAGCTGCGGGAAGCTGAAGTCCGGGTTGGCCAGGTTGTCCCGCGCGATCTCGATCATCTCGATCGGCACGTAACGTGCCGGTACGAGTCGTTGCAGCAACTGCCACATGCTCAGCGTCTCCACGTCGGCCCCGCTGATCTGGCCGTCGAAGACCTTGTTGAGCGTGCGGTAGTCGTAGACGCGGACGTACTGGGCGCCTGCCATGTCCCAGCCCGTGAACAGCGGCAGCCGACGCCGTTGCGCGTGCTGGTGCAACAGGTACTTGGCCCGCAGGCCGGACTTCGTCGTGACGTCGACACCGTCGACGACCAGGTCGCAGGCCGACGTGGCGTCGACGACGACGTCCTCGTTGACGCCGTCGGACAGCACGGACACCGTGGCCTGCGGGCTGATCGCCCGAATCCGCTCCGCCGCGACCTCGGCCTTGTTGCGGCCGAGGTCGTCGAACGTCGCGTTCTGCCGGTTGAGGTTGTTCAGCTCGTAGTCGCCAGGATCGGCGAGGACGAAGTCGCGCACGCCGAGCCGGGCCAGCGGCTCGACGGCGGCGCCGCCGATCGAGCCGCAGCCGGCGATCAACACCTTCGCCCGCCCGAGCAGGTCCTGTGTCGCCTTGTCGATCACGCCGGCGTTACGCGTGGTCAACTCCGCGTAGAACGCCGCGGTGTCGGTGGCGGTCGTGTCGGTGGCGGCGGTGGCGGTGGCGGTGGCGGTCTCAGGTTGCTCCCGCGACACTGTCGGCCGTGTCATTGGTTTTCTCCTCTCTGCTGGTGGCGTTGGCGGTCGCGGCGGCGATGTTCCGGCCGGGCAACCAGATCGCGGCGAGCGCGATGGCGACGGCCAGCACGATGGCGGCGATCAGGACGGACGTGTGCATGGCGGAGACGAACGCCGCCTTGGCCTGGTCCAGCACGCCAGGAATCGCGGGTGCGACCAACTGTGCGGTGCGCGGGTCGTGCAGCAGGTCCTGCGCCGCGAGCAAAGTGCCGGACAGTGAGTCCGACGCGGCCGACGGCAGCGGAATGTGCAGCGCGCTGAGCGTCGAGCCCAGGTTGGCGCGGTACTGGATCGAGTACACCGATCCCATCACCGCGACGCCGAGCGCGGCGCCGATCTGGCGGATCGTGTTGTTGACGGCGGCACCGGCACCGGACTTCTGCGGTCCCACCACCGACATGGCCAGCGTGGTGGTCGTGCTCATCACCAGTCCCATGCCGAGACCGGCGGCGAACAGGATCAGTTCGAGCACCCACAGGTTGGTCGCGGCGCCGATCCGGAACAGGCCAAGCAGCGAGATCACCAGCAGTACCAACCCGGTGACCACGACCAGCCGAGCGCCGCGCTTCGCGACGAGCCCCGCACCCGAGATCGCCGAGATGACACTGCCGATGGCGACCGGCAGCAGCACGAGACCGAG
Organism: Pseudonocardiaceae bacterium; assembly: GCA_036269975.1. Lineage (GTDB taxonomy): Bacteria > Actinomycetota > Actinomycetes > Mycobacteriales > Pseudonocardiaceae > DATEPR01. Next base: position 7,035 of record DATBDL010000434.1, read on the forward strand.
TTGCAGCGGGTGGTAGCCGCGCACGAGCTGGACGTAGAACACCAGCAGGAAGGTGCCGCCGGTCAGTGCGAAGAACGACAGCGAGATGCTCAGCGTGCCGGCGGTGAACGGCCCGCTGCGGAACAGCGTGACGTCCAGTGCCGGATCGACCTGCCGCCGCTCGACGAACACCAGGATCACGGCGAGTACCACGCCGGCGAGTACCGCGCCCAGCGCGCCGACGCTCATCCAGTGGTTGGTCTCGCCACCCTGGATCACGCCGTACACGACGGCTCCGGTCGCCGTGATCGACAGCAGGACACCGACGATGTCCATCTTCGGCCGGCGTGGCGCCCGTGTCTCCGGCACGAAGATCAGCATCAGCGCCACGACGACGACCACGACGGGCACGTTGATCAGGAACACCGAGCCCCACCAGAACCGCGCCAGCAGCGCGCCACCGATGATCGGGCCGAACGCGACGGACAGACCGCCCAGCGCTGCCCACACGCCCATCGCCTTGCCCTGTTCCGACGGCGGGAACACGTGTTTGATCGTGGCGAGCGTGGCGGCCGGCACCACGGCGCCACCGAGGCCCATCACGGCCCGCCACAGGATCAACTGGTCCGGCGTGCCGGAGTAGGCGGACAGCGCGGAAGCCACGCCGAAGATCAGCAGGCCGATCACCAGCATGCGCCGGCGTCCGTAGGAGTCGGCGAGCACGCCGGCGAAGAACATCAGGGCGGCGTACACCAGGATGTAGGAGTCGACGGACCACTGTAGCTGTGAGTTCGTGGCGTCCAGGCTCTGCTGCAATGTCTGCAACGCCACGTTGAGGATGGTGTTGTCCATCATCACGACGAGGAAGCAGACGCCAAGAATGGCAAGTACCAGACCCTTGCGAACGTTCTTCGTCGCCGTTTCTGTAACAAGCCCTGTTCCGGTCACCGGATCACCTTTCTTGAGTTGTCCGGAGAATTGTCAGTCCGATTCGACGATGGGTCGGTGCACGC
>DATBDL010000435.1:0-13829 GCA_036269975.1 Pseudonocardiaceae bacterium
TACAGCGTGTCCAGCCGCGCCGCTGGCACGTCCCGCCAGGCTGTCGACCGGTAGAACTCCAGCGTCGCCCTGCCCAGCGCGCGGTCCACCGGCAGCAGCGCGCCCTTGAGTTCCGGATCGGTCCGCGCGGCCACCCAGAGCTCCATCGCGGCTGTGGACAACGTGCCGGAGAACGACTGCCACAGCAGGTCGATGCCCTTGGCCACCCGGTCCGGGTCGTCCGCGAGCCCGCGCACCGCGTCGCCGACCTGGTCGTACAGCTTGGTCACCAGGTATTCCAGGGCGTGCGCCATCAGCTCGGCCTTGGTGGCGAAGTGGTGCTGCTGCGCGCCACGGGACAGGCCGGCGCGCTTGCAGATCTCGTTGACGGACGTGCCGGCGTAGCCGAGGCCGAGCAGGCAGTCGATGGTCGCCTCGAACAGTTGCGCGCGGGTGCGCTCGCTGCGCTCCGCCTGGGTGCGGTGCGTGCGACTGCTCGTGACGGCCGTGTTCAGCACGACGGTCACTTTACTTGCAGTCCGCGTTGCAGGTAAAGTCCGAGCCGAACTTAACTTCCGTACAGACTGCCGGGAGGCTCTGCGTGTGGCGCAGCAGCGAGGACCTAGACGCTTTCCGTGAGCTGGCCAGATCGTTCTGCGAGAAGGAACTGGTGCCCAACCAGGACCGTTGGATGGCGCAGAAACACGTCGACAGGGACCTGTGGCGGCGGGCCGGCGAGATCGGCCTGCTGTGTCTGTCCGTTCCGGAGGAGTACGGCGGCGGTGGCGGCACGTTCGCACACGAGATCGTGCTGATGGAGGAACAGGTCCGCGTAGGCGACGACTGTTGGGGTGTGTCGCTGCACAACGGAATCGTCGCGCCCTACGTGAATTCCTACGGCACCGAGGAGCAGAAGGCGGCGTGGCTGCCCAAACTGGCCTCCGGCGAGTGGGTGAGCGCGATCGCGATGACCGAGCCAGGCACCGGCAGCGATCTGCAAGGAATAACGACAAGGGCGGTACGCGACGGCGATCACTATGTGCTCAACGGCGCCAAGACGTTCATCACCAACGGTGGCCAGGCCGACATGGTGATCGTGGCCGTGAAAACCGATTCCGACCAAGGTGCGCACGGCGTTTCGCTGCTGGTGGTGGAAGCCGACTCGCCGGGCTTCCGTAGAGGCCGCATCCTGGACAAGATTGGCATGAAAGGCCAGGACACAGCCGAGTTGTTCTTCGACGACGTACGTGTCCCGGTCGGAAACCTGCTGGGTGGCGTCGAGGGCCAGGGTTTCGCGCAGTTGATGTCGCAGCTACCCCAGGAACGGCTGATCATCGCGATCTCGTCGGTGTGCGCGATGGAGGCGGCGGTAGCGGAAACCTTGCGGTACACCAAGGAACGCAAAGCCTTCGGCCGCGAGATCTTCAACTTCCAGAACACCAGATTCACGATGGCAGAGTGCGCGACGGAAGCCAAGGTGTGCCGGGCGTTCCTGGACCAGTGCATCGAATCGCACCTGCGAGGCGAACTGGACGTGCCGACAGCCGCGATGGCCAAATGGTGGTGCAGCGACAGAGCATGCCGAGTAATCGACGAGTGCCTACAACTGCACGGCGGGTACGGATACATGAACGAGTACCCCATCGCCAGAGCATGGACCGACATCCGAGTGCAGAGAATCTACGGCGGCACCAACGAAATCATGAAGGAAATCATCTCGCGCACGCTCTGAACAGCGAATCGAGGAACGCATGCGAGCCGGTCCGCTGGCGGGGCTTCGGGTCATCGAGATGGCGGGCCTGGCGCCCAGTCCGTTCGCCTGCACCGTCTTGGCCGACCTGGGTGCCGACGTGATCCGGATCGACCGGGCCACCCCAGGCGTCGACGTGCTGAGCCTGCCCAACGACCCGCTCACCCGCAGCCGCCGTTCGATCGGCGTCGACCTCAAGTCGCCGCACGGTGTGGAGTTGGTGCTCCGCCTCATCACCGATGCCGACGTGTTCGTCGAGGGCTACCGGCCCGGTGTGGCCGAACGCATGGGGATCGGCCCGGCCGAATGCCACGCCCGCAATCCCCGACTCGTCTACGGCCGCATGACCGGCTGGGGCCAGAGCGGCCCGCTGGCGCCGGCTGCCGGGCATGACATCAACTACATCGGCATCGCAGGCGCCCTGGACACGATCGGCCGGGCCGGTGAGCGTCCTGTCCCGCCGCTCAACCTGGTTGGCGACTTCGGTGGTGGCGGCCTGCTGCTCGCGATGGGTGTGCTCGCCGCGCTCTACGAGCGAACCACCTCCGGCCTCGGACAGGTCGTCGACGCCTCGATGGTGGACGGCGCCGCCCTGCTGACCACCCAGATGCACGGCCTGCACGCCGTCGGCCTGTGGCCCGGCGCGCGGGGCGAGAACATGCTCGACGGCGGCGCCCCCTTCTACGACACGTACCGCACGTCCGACGACCGCTACGTCGCCGTCGGGGCCATCGAGCAACGCTTCTGGACCGACCTCCTGCGCGTGCTCGACCTGGCCGAGGACACCCTCCCCGACCGGGCCGACCCCGCGCAGTGGCCGGCCCTCCGCGTGGCGCTGGCCGCCCGGATCGCCACCAGGACCCGCGACGAGTGGGCCGACCTCGCCGCGGACACCGACGCCTGCCTGACCCCGGTCCTGAGCCCGTGGGAGGCCGCCGACCACCCGCACAACAAGGCGCGCGAGACGTTCGTGTCCGTCGGCGGTGTCACGCAACCGGCACCGGCGCCGAAGTTCGACCGGACGCCGCCCCAACCGCCCGAGCCGCCGGCGCCGACCGGCGGGGACACCGAGGCCGTGCTGATCGAACTGGGCGTGACCGCCGACGAGATCAGCTCGCTGCGCAGCGCCCGAGTCATCCCATAACAGCGGAACATGAGTTTCGATAGGTGACCGGTACGGGTGACTCAGCGTGGTTCCAATCGGGGCGCGCCCAGCACGATGGGTCCTCGCCTTCCGCGATCACCGTCCAGTACGGTTGACGCGGTCAACACCGGACGGCGGGCTGCGTCGGGGGCGAACAGCGCCGGGTTGTCCGGGCGCGCTCCGCGAGCCGCTCCGGCCATCCGCGTGATTTTCTGGTCGAACGGCACCCGTTCGGGGGACCATGTCTTGGATGGCGGTGGCGGCGACCCGTGGGCGCGGTGATCGTCGATCCGCACCGGTAGTGGACGGAGTAGGTACAGGTGAACGCGAAGAAGCTCATCACTCTCCTCGTGGTCGCGTTCGTGCTGTTCTTTCTGATCAGCCAGCCACACGACTCGGCCACCGCGGTGGACAACGTGTTGAACTGGTTGAAGGACGGCGCCGAATCGATCGTGACGTTTGTCAAGGACCTGTTCGCGTGACAGGCCGTGGGACTGGTGTGACACGCCAAACCCGGTCACGGACCGCGATTGGGGTCCCAGCAGGCGGACGCCGTTGGACCGTCCGGGTGGAAAGTCGCACATAACACCCTGGTAACGGGGTTCTGATACAACTCAGGTCTAGCGGAGTGTCAGGGTGCCGGCATACGGTGCGCGCATCATCTGATCATCAGCCAGCAGGGAGGCATGGATGGTCGAGGACCACGGGGTCGACGAGCTCATCCACCGCTGGACGGTGGAGCGGTCTAACGACGCCGAGCTCACCGAGGCGAGCCGGTTGGCATCGGCCTGGTTGGCCGAGACGCCCACCAGCGCGCCGGCCGCGATGCCGGGTATTCCTGGCCAGCGCGGCCGGGGAGGCACCGGCGGACTGTTGTCGGTCGAGTCGGCCGACCCGGTGTACGTGGAAGCAATGCGGCAACGGTTGCCCGGCGTGCCGGACGACCTGCTGGCCAGCGCCGCGACCTGCTGGCAACTCGTCGGTGGCATCACCGACGCGGAAGCCTGGTGGGACGCCGGCCTCAGCCCACTGGACCAGCGTGCGCTCGACTACCGGGCAGCGGGTCTCGGCCCAGCGGACCTCGCCCGGCATCTCGGCCCGTACACGGTGCTCGAACACCTCCGGCGGGGCAGTTCCGCCGCGTGGTGCGTGGCCCGCCTGCGCCGGCAGCGCCGCGACGGCATCGCCTGAGCACGGCACAACCTGTAGTACCTCGTCAACACCTGGCTAACGGCGCGTAACCGGCGCGTCGGGCCGTCGTTGAATCCGGTGTGCCGACACCGAACCGCTCAGTAACACGCGTGCGGTCCGGACTGGCCGGCCGGTTGGCGATGGTGGCCGTGGTGCTTGTCGTCGGCGCGGCCGGCGTGTGGTTCCTGACCCGTGCCGCCGCGCCGAAACCGGGCTTGACCACGGCCGACATTCCGGCGCTCCAGGTCACGCCCGCCGCGGTGCAACCGGGTGCCGCGGTGCCGGTCAGCCTCACGGCGGCCGATCCGGTCGCGCTGTCCACACCGGTGAGCGGCACGAGCCAGCCGTCGTCACTGACCGACTGGGCGAACGGCATCACGGGCGTGACCGGCATCCCGGAACCGGCGCTGTGGGCGTACGGCAACGCCGAACTCGCCATGCGCGCCACCCGGTCGAGCTGCCATCTCACCTGGGCCACGCTCGCCGGCATCGGCCGCGTCGAGTCGGACAACGGCCAGTTCGCCGGTGCGCACCTGCTGCCCAACGGGCAGGAGTCGCAGCCGGTCATCGGCGTCCCGCTGGACGGCAACGGTGGCGTGCAGGACATCCCGGACACCGACCACGGCCGCCTCGACGGCGACACCGTGCACGACCACGCCGTCGGTCCGATGCAGTTCCTCCCGTCGACGTGGCAGGAGTACGGCGCGGACGCGGTGGGCGACGGCCAGCCGGACCCGGAGAACATCAACGACGCCGCACTGGCGGCCGCCGGGTACCTGTGCACGGGCGGGCGCGACATGGGCACGGCGTCGGGTTGGTGGTCGGGGATCATGTCCTACAACGATTCCGCGCAGTACGGCCAGAAGGTCTTCGGCCTGGCCGACAGCTACGCCCGCGAGGCATACACGGCCATGAACGCCAACCACTGACGCGACGCAGGTCACCCGAGCCCCAGTGCTAGCGTCGCTTCGTGCACCGGTTGTTCGGCTCGCGTGCGCTGACCATCGTGGCGGTCAGTGCCGTCGCTGTGGTCGGTGGCGCCCTGCTGGCGTGGTGGCAGTGGACCCGGTACACGTCCGCCAGCGGCACCCTCCAGAACCTCGGTTACGTCCTACAGTGGCCGCTGTTCGGTGTGTTCCCCGGCTTCATGTTCTGGCGCATCGCCCGCACCGCCCGGCGCGAGCGCGAGATGGACAACGCCGAGCAGACACCCGAGCGGACAGACCCAGAACCGGCGCCACAGGTGCTCGATGCCAGGCTGACCTACGTGCAGAACCGCACCGTGGTCGGCGGGGACCGAGAACTGTTGGCCTACAACGACTATCTCGCCCGACTCGCCGACAGGGAGCAGAACGATGCCGGCTGAGGCCGCCACCGCGTCCACGGACGAAGCGCGCTCACAGCGCATCAACTCGGCACTCGGCCGCTACCGGGTGATCGCCTACACCGTCGGTGTCGGCCTGCTGTTGCTGTGCGTGGCGACCGTGCTGGACTGGGGTTTCCACCATCCGCAGCTCGCCGAGATCGTCGGCCCGCTGCACGGGTTCCTCTACATGATCTACCTGGCGATGGGCATCGACCTGGCGCTGAAGGCCCGCTGGTCGATCGTCGGCACGCTGCTGGTGCTGGTCTCCGGAACCATCCCGTTCCTGTCCTTCGTGGCGGAACGCCAGGTCACGAGCCGGATCAGGAGTGGCCGCTCGCTGTGACCGTGTCCGATCCGGGCACGTCGGCGAGACTGCCGGAGCGGTGATCGACGGCCATCCGGAACTTCGGGCAGTGCGTGATGTCCTCGTGCTCGCACTCCAGCGCGTGCGTCAACAGCTCCTGCGCCTTGGTCAGCTTGCGCAGGCTGTCGGTGATCGTGACCATCTTGGCCTCGACCAGTTCGCGCCACCGGTAGTGGTCGGTCACCTGCTTGGTGACCAGTTCCTGGATCTCGGCCAGCGTGAATCCGGCGTCCTGGCACAGCAGCAGCATGCCCACCTGGGACAGCGCGTCCTCGGTGTACCTGCGCTGCCCGCCCGATCGCGCCGCCGGGCTCAACAGTCCTCGGCGCTCCCAGAACCGGATGGTCGATGTCGGCACACCGCTGGCGGCGGAGAGCTGACCGATCGTGAGCACCATGCGGCCCCCTTGACTTGAACCATGGTTCAAGCGCCAGTGTGATGCAGGTGACCACAACACACCAGCCGAACATCGGTGCGCTGTTCGATCCCGCGACCCGGCCCGACCCGTATCCGCTGTTCACGCAGCTACGCGACGCCGGCCCGTTCGCCATTCTGGACGGCGCGATCACGGTGCTCGGCACGCACGAGCGCTGCATGACGATCCTGCGCGACACGTCGTTCAGCAGCGACCGCTCCCGCACCCTGCTGCCGCGCCGGTTCGACCAGCCGGAGCGATCCGACGACCGCGGCCGAGTGTCGTTCCTGTCGCTCGATCCGCCCGACCACACGCGACTGCGTCGTCTGGTCGCGAAGGCGTTCACGCCACGCGTGATCGCCGGGTTGGAGCCGCGCATCAGGGCCCTGGTGACCGAGCTGTTCGGGGCCTTCGCCGAGCGCGGCAGGTTCGACGTCGTCGCCGAGCTGGCCTATCCGCTGCCGGTGCGCATCATCTGCGAACTGCTCGGCGTGCCGGTGTCCGATCACGTGCGGTTCGAAGGCTGGTCGCGGCTGCTGGTCCGTGGCCTCGACCCGGCGATGGCCCTCACCGATCCGGCCGAGATGGCCGAGATCATGGCCGCGCAGAACGAGCTCACCGACTACTTCCACGACCTGATCGCCACCCGTCGCTCGACGCCGGGCGACGACCTGCTGTCCAGGCTGATCGCGATCGAGGAGCGGGGCGACCAGCTCACCGAGCCGGAACTCGTGTCCACATGTGTGCTGCTGCTGGTGGCCGGGCACGAGACGACCGCGAACCTGATCGCGAACGGAATCCTCGCGCTGCTACGGCATCCCGACCAGCTCGCCGCCCTGCGCGCCGATCCGGCGTTGATCGGCGGCACGGTCGAGGAGATCCTGCGCTACGACCCGCCGGTGCAGCTCACCACCCGAGTGGTCCGGCGTCCAACTCAATTCGGTGACGTCACGGCGCCCACGGACGGCGTGCTGCTGCTGTTGCTGGCCGCCGCCAACCGTGATCCGGCCGTGTTCGCCGATCCGGACCGGTTCGACATCACGCGGGACGCGCACCAGCACGTGTCGTTCGCGGCCGGCGCGCACTTCTGCCTCGGCGCCCCGCTCGCCCGGCTGGAGGCGTCGCTCGCGTTGTCCGCGTTCGCCGATCGCGTGGTGGAACCCGTGCTGGACAAGGACTCCCTGCGCTACCGGCCGCACGTCAACCTGCGTGGGCCGGAGCACATGGAGGTCGCGTTCAGTCGGCTTGTTTCGTAATCGCCGCGTGCCGCACGTGGTAGGGCAACACGGTGCGGCTGCGCAGCGCGTCCGCGTCGATGGTGCGCGGCGGGTACCGGCTGGTGGCCAGTCGCTCGACCATCAGCGCGGCCGGGTCGTCGACGTGGTCGGCCCGGCCGAACATGAAGGCCCACTCGTGCTCGTCGGACGAGAAACACGAGACGGTGGCGAAGGTTTCGCCGAACCTGGCCAGTGACCGGATCAGGGTTTCGTTGCGCCACAACGTCGGGCAGCCGGCCTGGTTGACAACGACACCGCCGGGTGTCGTCGCGTCGCGGCACATCGCCATGAAGTCCGCGCCGTAGAGCCGGTTGTGCTGCGCCGCCGGATCGTGCTCGCGTTCGTCCGGCAGGTCGACCAGCACGACGTCGTACCGGTCACCGGACTCGGCCGCCTGACGGACGAATTCCCAGCCGTCGGCGTAGCGCACGCGCACCGGGCCGTCGCCGCGTTCCGCACTGTCCAGTTCGGACTCGGTGTAGCCGTAGGGGAGATGGCGGGCACACAGCCGCACCGCCTCCTCGTCGATGTCGACGTGGTCCACCTGGGTGGCACCGAACTCGACCGCGAGCTGACATACGACGCCCTCGCTGGAACCGACGACGAGCACGCGTTCGACCCGGTCGGCCAGCAGCAGCGCGGGCACCAGCAGCGCCTCGTGGTAGACGAGCTGGCTGAACTCGGTGCTCTGCCGGTCGTTGTCGCAGAACAGCGAAATGCCTTGCGCCGTACGGCCGATCAGCACGTGCTGGAACTTGGTGTCGCCCTCGTGCAGCACCTCGTCGATGTCCCAGACCCTGGTCATGCCGGGCGCGAGCGGCTCGTGGATCGCCCGCGTCGCTACCACGGGACTCATCAGCGCCCTCCGATCTGTGCCGGCGCCGCCGGCGTTGGTCTGCCACGGCGGATGATGGTGACGTTCGTCGACGTGGCGGCCAGCGCCTCGGCCAACAACTGTGTCGCGAGTTCGGGGTCCGCGCGGTTGCCACAGGTGAACACGTCAAGGAACATCGCGCCAACTTCGGGATAGGTGTGCAGCGACGCGTGCGACTCCGACAGCAGCGCCAGCACGGTAACCCCTTGTGGCACAAAGCGTTTACTCACCATGTGGCAGACGGTGGCGCCCGCTCGGTCGAGAGACCGCTCCAGGGTGACGCGCAGGAAAGCGACATCGTCGAGCAGCGCGGGGTCGACCCCGGCGAACTCGGCGAGAACGTGTTGTCCGGCAAAGACTCCGACGGCGGTGTCGGTGTCGTTGGTCCTGGTAGACAGCCGGTCACGAGACATCTCTCAACCTCCCAACCTTTCCGTGGTGGATGTGGGCAGGAGCGGACTCCGGCCGATGTGGGCGGTGCGCGGAACGGGGCAACTCAGTCGCGCGTGGTACTGACGCAGTACGTGGGCAGCGGGCGGAAACCGTTGAACGATACCGAGGAATAGCTTGCCGTGTATGCCCCGGAGCAAAGTATGTCAACGTGATCGCCTGGCGCCAGGGCCAGGGGTAGCCGATACGGCGTGCGCTGGTAGATCACGTCGTCCCCGTCGCATGTCGGTCCGGCGAGTACGACGGGACCGTCGGGGCCACCGACCGAGGTGGCGAGTTCGTACGTGATCATCTCGCCTTCCGTCTCGGCGAGGCCGCCGTAGCGGCCGATGTCCAGGTACACCCAGCGGTGCTCGTCGTCGGCCGATTTCCGTGCCACCAGCACGACTTCGCTGCGGATCACCCCGGCGTCCGCGACGACGGCCCTGCCGGGCTCGATCAGCGGGCTGGGTTGCCGGTCGCCGAACTGCTCGGCCATGCTGGCCTGGATCGCGGTGACGCAGTCGGTCATGGACGGCACGTCGGTGCGGTAGCGGGTGGGGAACCCACCGCCGAGATTGATCATCGGCAGCTCGATGTCGAGTTCCCGCGCGATCCGCGCCGCCTGCTCGATTCCGCCGCGCCACGCGTCCGGATCGGTCTGCTGCGAGCCGACGTGGAACGAGACGCCGTACGGGCGCAGGCCGAGTTCGCCCGCGCGGCACAGCAGATCCGTCGCCATCGCCTCGTCGCAACCGAACTTGCGGCCGAACGGTGTGGCGGCGCCGGGCGGCTCGACCAGCACCCGGCAGAACACCCTGGCACCCGGCGCGTTGCGGGCGATGTGCTCGAGGTCGGCGATGCTGTCCGTGGTGAACAGCGTGACGCCGTGCTCGTGCGCGAAGGCGATGTCGGCGGCCTTCTTGATGGTGTTGCCGTAGGAGAGCACTTCCGGACGCGCGCCGGCCGCGAGGCAGAGGGTGATCTCGGCCGTGCTGGCGACGTCGAAGCCGACACCGAGGCCGGCGAGCAGGCCGATCACGTCGGGAGCCGGGTTCGCCTTGACCGCGTAACAGATCTGGGCGGCCGGCAGGGCGGCCGCGACGGCGAGACAGCGATCCCGCACGATGTCCAGGTCGATCACGAGGCAGGGGGTAGGTGGGGCGGTGCGGTCCAGGAACTCCCGAATTCGGTCCGACACCGCGACGCGGTCGCCCGCGTCCAGGACAGGGCTGTTGATCATGCCGATGGGATCTCCTCCCGTTCGGCCGCGGCCGGATCGCGCGGTCAGCCTGCCGAGCGTGCTGGTTGACCGCCGTCGCGCGCAAGTGCATACGCTGGGCCGGTGTGCCGGACCGGCGGCCGACCTGCGTGATTCACTCTGCGGCCCTACCACGCCGTCACGCGTTCAGCCCAGTCTCAGCGCAGCGTGTAGCCGACCCCCCGAATCGTGTGGATCAGCCGTGCGCCGGTCAGGTCGACCTTCTTGCGTAGGTAGCTGATGTAGGACTCGACGATCCGGCTGTCGCCGTCGTAGTCGTAGCTCCACACCCGGTCCAGGATCTGCGTCTTGCTGACCACCTTCTCGGCGTTGACCATCAGGTAGCGCAGCAGGCTGAACTCGGTCGGCGACAGGTCGACCACCCGGCCGGCCCGCCGCACCTCGTGCGCGTCCTCGTCCAGCTCCAGGTCGGCGTAGGCCAGAACAGCCGAGTCGGCGCTGTCCGCCCGCTCGGTCCGGTCGGCCAGGTCGGCCCGATCGGCCTGGGTGTGCCAGCCGGTCCGGCGCAGGATCGTGCGCAGCCGCAGCTCCACCTCCTCGACGCTGAACGGCTTGCACACGTAGTCGTCGCCACCCGCGGTGAGGCCGGCGATCCGCTCGGCGATCGAGTTCCGCGCGGTCAGGAACAGCACCGGCACGCTGTGCCACCCCTCCTGCGCGCGCAGCTTCCTGGCCAGCGCGAACCCGGCGGGTGCCACGGCGCCCAGCACCATGATGTCCGGCGCGCGGGTGCCGATGGCGGCGGTGCCGTCCGCCTCGGTGCGCACGTCGAAGCCGCTGGACCGCAGTGCGGCGGACAGCAGGTCCCGCACGCTCTGCTCGTCGTCGACCACCAGTACGCGAGCCCCCGCCTCAGTCATGCAAGGAGACTGACCTGCGAATCTCCCAGCCGGCTTGGTGCCGGCTGGGAGATTCCTGAGAGCCTGCTATTTGGCGACGATCAAGTAGATCCCGTAGCCGACGATGGCCACGCACGCCGCGAAGCAGATCACGGCGGCGGCGAACGGGGCCGTGCCCGATCCGCCCTTCTCACGCGCGGTGGTCTGCTGCGACAGCCCGATCACGCCGACCGAGAACAGCGTGACCAGCAGCACCGCCGCCACCACGGTCGCGATGAACACCTTGCCGAAATCAGCCCAGTTGATCATGGTGTCTCCCCGCTCAGACGCCGGCCGTCGCCGGCAACAGCGTGGCCGCCGGCCCAGGGTCGTTGACGTTGTCCGCGGTGACCGGGTTGCGCCGTGCCGCCAGGTACACGCCGACCGCGACGGCGACCGCGACGACGGCCACGATGATCGTGCCGAACGCGCCGCCTGCGGCCAGCTTGCCGGCCCCCGCGCCGACGACGGCCGCCGCCGGCAGGGTGAACAGCCAGGCCAGCGCCATCCGGCCGGCGGTGTTCCAGCGGACCTTGGCCAGTCGCTTGCCGACCCCGGAGCCGATCACGGCGCCGGAGCAGACCTGCGTGGTGGACAGCGCGAAACCGAGGTGCGACGAGGCCAGGATCGCGGCGGCGGCACTCGTCTCGGCCGCGAAGCCCTGCGGGCTCTCCACGTCGGTGATGCCCTTGCCCAGCGTGCGGATGATCCGCCAGCCGCCGAGGTAGGTGCCCGTGCCGATGGCGAGGCCACAGCAGAGGATGACCCACCAGAACGGGCTGGAGCCCTTCGGCTGGATGCCGGCCACGATGAAGGTCAGCGTGATGACGCCCATGGTCTTCTGCGCGTCATTGGTGCCGTGGGCCAAGGACACCAGCGACGCGGACACGGTCTGTCCGGCGCGGAAGCCCCTGGTGACCGTCTCCGGCTTGGTGCGCCGGTTGATCGTGTAGGCGAGGTAGGTCGCGGCCACCGCGGCGAGACCGGCGACGAGCGGCGAGAACAGCGCGGGGATGATCACCTTGTCCAGCAGCGTGCCGAAGTGCACAGCGCTGCCGCCGACCGCGATCCAGGTCGCGCCGATCAGGCCGCCGAACAGCGCGTGCGACGAACTCGACGGCAGGCCCAGGAACCACGTCAGCAGATTCCACACGATCGCGCCGACGAGTGCGCCGAACACGATGTACGGGCCGCTGCTGACCTGGAACTTGCTCTCGTCGACGATGCCGCTGGAAATCGTGCTGGCGACTTTCACGGACAGGAACGCGCCGAGCACGTTCAGCACGCCGGAGATGGACACGGCCACCTTCGGCTTCAGCGCCCCCGTCGCGATCGACGTGGCCATCGCGTTGGCCGTGTCGTGGAAGCCGTTGGTGAAGTCGAAGGCGAGTGCGGTGATGACCACCACGTAGACGATCAACGGGACGTGCACGGACCACCTCCGGGGGCGGGTGCCAAAGTCGGGAGGAGCGTAAGAGACCTGGGCGAACAGCAGGTGAACCGCGCAGTCCGGGATGGTTGCGACCGTGTGGATCTTCATCAGGTCGAGTGGTCGCCGGCTCACCGCTGGTAATTGTGTAGGTGCCCGAGGTCACCCTTGCCGGGGATGTCTGTTGACAACAGGAGTCCGCTTTCTGAATTCGCGGCAAAGCGGGCCGTCGCAGGTCGGTTTGCGTTGTGTCACCCAGTGGCGATCACGTTACGGAACATCACCGAGTTACACAGCTCCGGCACTGGTCGGGTATGGTGCGGAAGATCGCCGATGTCCGTGGCGTGTCGTTGTCGCGGCAAATGTCGATGTCGAATCTCGACCAAGAACCCGATCGAGTGGATATTCTGTCGCAATAACCTGGATTAGCCCGGACAAGGCCACCCAAATCGGCCCGACACAACAACGTTCCCCGTCGGTAGCGCTGGCCTGGCCTGCCTGTGGTTGGTACTCTCTGTGACGCCCGACAGACGAGATCGTCGGTTCGCGGCAAGCAGAGGTGGTGTCAGGTGACGGTTCGGGACCCGCAGTCGGGTGTCCTCTTCGGAGAGTCGAATCCGTTGGCGAGCTGGACCACCCTGTGGAACCGATACGCGAGAACGCGCGGCTCGGTGGTTGGTGTCGGGGGTACTGTTCGGTGAGGTTGGGGGCCGGGATGACCGAACTTGTTGAGCCGTTGACGGTGGCATTTCAGCGTGTCGTACTGACAGATGTACCTCTTGACCCAGTCATTACGTCCACAGTGGATGTCGATGACCTCGCGGTGATCGTGGGCGCCGCCGTCGCCGGTGATCGAACGGCGGTTGATCGTCTACTCGGTTATGTGCGGCCGCTGGTGGTGCGCTACTGCAGGGCGCGGGTGGGACGTCAGGAACGCTCGTTCGCGTCGGCCGACGACGTGGCGCAGGAAGTGTGCCTAGCGGTATTGACCGCATTGTCCAGTTACCGCGACCAGGGCCGTCCGTTCCTGGCGTTCGTCTACGGAATCGCGGCGCACAAGGTCGCCGACGCACACCGCGCGGCAGCGCGGAACCGGGCGGAGCCGGTCGCCGAGGTGCCGGACGAGCCCGAGGTCGAGGCCGGTCCCGAACAGCGCGCGATGCGGGGCGAGATGACGTCTCGGATGGCCGAGTTGTTGCAGGTGCTGCCGGCGAAGCAGCGGGAGATCCTGGTACTGCGCGTGGTCGTGGGCTTGTCGGCCGAGGAGACGGCGGATGCCGTCGGGTCTACGCCGGGGGCGGTGCGGGTGGCTCAGCATCGGGCGTTGGCTCGGCTTCGGCTGACGGCTTCTCGGTGGGACCTGGTCTGATCCACACGGTCTGATCCACACGGTCTGATCCACACGGTCTGGACCAGGCGGTCTGGACCACCGTCGTGACGGTCGGTGGGAG
>DATBDL010000436.1:0-3640 GCA_036269975.1 Pseudonocardiaceae bacterium
TCGCTGTGGTTGCTTCTGGCAACCCACTAACCTCCTGGGGTACCTGATGCGATGCATCGTGAACGTGGGAGCGGGCGGTGGCCGAACAGTTCGACTGGGTGCCCAGCCACGTCGACATCGCGGTGCCCAGCGCGGCACGGATCTACGACTACCTACTCGGCGGTGCCCACAACTTCGCGGCCGATCGCGCCCTCGCAAAGCGCTTTCTGTCCGCGCAATCGAATGCAAGAACGGTGGCGAAGCACAATCGGGACTTTCTGCGCCGCGCCGTCTTGTTCATGATCGATCAGGGCATTCGGCAGTTCCTGGACGTCGGATCGGGCATTCCGACCGTCGGCAATGTGCACGAGGTGGCACAACAGGCCGCACCTGACGCTCGCGTGGTCTACGTGGACTACGAGGACATCGCCGTCGAGCACAGCCGCCTGATGCTGCGGGACAACGAGCGCACCGCGATCGTTCGGGCCGATCTGACGCGACCGGCCGACGTACTCGGCGCGGTCGACACCCGCCGATTGCTGGATTTCGACCGGCCGATCGGCCTACTGATGGTCGGCGTGTTTCACTTCGTCTTCCCGGACAAGGATCCGGCCGGTATCGTCCGCCGCTACCGAGCCGCCATGGTGGCCGGCAGTCAACTGGCGATCTCGCACTTCACGAGCGATCTGATGCCAGTGCAGATGGCCGGCGTCGTCGAGGTGATGAAGGGCAGCCGGGATCCGGTCCATCCACGTAGTCGGGAGGAGATCATCGAGTTGTTCGCCGGTTTCGACATCCACGAGCCCGGTGTCGTGCCGACGCCGTTGTGGCGGCCGCACGGCCCGCTCTCCCCCGCCGACCGGCCGGACCGGGCGACCGTCCTCGCCGGAGTGGGCCGAAAGCGTTAGCACCCAACGGTTCCCCACAGTGCCGAAACCGACCCCGCCCGAAGCCAGAACCCCGTCGAACGCCTACGGAGCATGAGCACATCATCGCCGCCACCGTCCGAACGCGAACCGTACGACAGGTCCGCGTTGGTCGGGCTGTGGCTGAAAGCGCTTGCTCCAACCGGCTTCATGTCCGTGCCGCGGGCCGTGTTCGTGGACAGCGTCCGTGCGCACCTGGACGCGATGGCGGCGGCGATGGCCACCGCGCCGCTGTCCGTCGCCGCCGGTCAGCGGGCCGGCGCCGGGCTCGTCGCCGCCGGCTTCACCGACGCCGAAGGACTGCGGGCCAGCCTGCGCGTGCTGGCCACCGGACTGCTGGAGTGCGCGCGGGCCGACGGCCGGCCCGATCCGGCCGGCCGCGCGTTCGCCATGCTGGCCGCCCTCGGCGCCGGCTACACGTCCGCCATGCGCGACTGGCTGTTCGACCAGCAGGAAGAGGTCAAACAGGCGTTGCAGCGGGCGACCGGCGAGGCGGAACGCCGGCTCAAGCTCAGCGAGGCGTGGTTTCGCGAGGTGTTCGTCCGTGCCGCCGTCGGCATCGCGATCAGCGACTCGGACGGCCGGCTGACGCTGGCCAACCCGGCCCTCGCCGAGATACTCGGCTGCCAGCCGGACGACCTCGTCGGCCGCAGCCTCGGCGAGTTCTTCCACGCGCAGGAGACCGACGACATCCGTTCGGACTACCACGACCTGGGCCGCATCGGCGCCAAGCCGCTACGACGGCGCAGACGGCTGATCCGCACCGACGGCCAGCTCGTCTGGTGCTATCTCGCGGTGTCGGTGCTGCGCGACGACGATGACGTGCCGACACTGCACCTGACCATGGTGGAGAACGTCAGCGACCTGCACCTGCTGCAGGACCTGACCAGCTACCAGACCCTGCACGACGTGCTGACCGGCCTGCCCAACCGGCAGTACTTGTTGTCCCAGTTGCAGTCCCAGCTCGCGTACCCGAACGCGGACCGGCACATCACGCTGTACCACCTCGACCTGGACGGTTTCGCCGCGATCAACCACGGCCTCGGCCCCGAGTACGGCGACCGGTTGCTGCTGGTGGTGGCCCGCCGGCTGGAGAACCAGCTCACCGCGCAGAAGGTGCTGGTCGCCCGGCTGACCGCGGACGAGTTCGCGGTGCTGTGCACGAACGGCAGCGAACCGGCCGGCGTGCTGGACACCATCGCCGAGATCAACGAACTGCTGGCCGAGCCGGTGCACCTCCCTGGCGGCGGCGTCGGCCTGTCCGCGAGCATCGGCGTTGCGCACGGCAGGCCGGGCGAGATCGAGCCGTTCGAACTGTTGCGGCGGGCCGAGATCAGCCTGCGGCGGGCCCAGGCCACCGGCAACCGGCAGTGGGCCGAGTTCGACCAGCACCGCGACGTCGGCGACCGCAGGCGCGCGACGCTGGCGTCGACGTTGTCCGGCGCGCTGGAGTTCGGCGAGCTGACGACGTTCTGGCAGCCGTGGCACACGCTGGCCGGGGGCGCGCTGGTCGGTGTGTCGATCCGCGCCGCCTGGAACCATCCCGAGCACGGCATGGTCGAGCACGAGGAGTGCGTCGACCTGGCCGAGCTGACCGGCGCCGCGTCGTCACTGGCCACGTGGCTGATCGACGTGGCCTGTGAACAGGTCCGGCACTGGTGGGACCGGTTCCACGACGAGACCCTGCGGGCCGGCGTCCCGCTGTCGGTCCACCAGATCGCCGATCCGGACCTCGTCGCCACGATCGGCACCGCCATCGAGAAGGCCGGCATCGAGCCGGACCTGCTGACCCTCTCCGTTCCCACGGCCGCCCTGCGGTCGGAGAACGGCGACGCCCGAGACAACATCGCCGTGCTGACCAGCATGGGCGTGCACGTGCTGCTCGGTGACGCCGGGTTGGCACCGGAGGAGCTGCCGTTGCTGGACGAGCGGCCGCTCGCCGCGGTGCACCTGGCCGAGCCGCTGGTGCGTGAGGTCGCCGCGGGCGGCCCGGAGTCCCGGCTGGCCAAGGCCGTCGGCGCGTTGGTGCGGACGCTGTGGGACACCGGGCTGCCGGTCGTGGTGTCCGGCCTGTGTGCCGCGGCCGAGGTCGAGTGGTGGCTGTCGGTCGGGGCCCTGCTCGGCTGCGGCCCGTACTTCAGCGTGCCGGTGGGCGCGGACGAGCTGACCGATATGCTCGCCGAACGGCGCCTCCCGCCGGGGCCGTCGGCCTAGCACGCATAACGTTGTGAGAGGCTAGGAGACCGTGACGACCGTCATCCGCCGCCCGCTCGCCGCCGTCGTGACCACCGTTGCCGCGGGAGCACTGCTCGCGGCCTGCGGCTCCGGCCCGAGCCAGGTCAATGCCGCGCTCATCGTGGGCAGCACCACGGTGTCCGTCGACCAGATCCAGCACGAGCTGTCCGATGTCCTCGCCAGCCAGCCGGCAGCGCAACAGGCGCAGCAGCAGGGCAAGCTGGACGAGGCGTCGCGCACCCTGGTGACCGGGCACGTGCTGCACGTGCTGGTCGGTCGGGCGGCCAGCCAGTACGGCCTGTCCGTGTCCGACCAGCAGGTCGACCAGCTCATCACGCAGGCGGGTGGCCAGGACAAGGCGGCCGCCGCGCTGTTCACCGACAGCACGAACGTCCGTGACCAGGTACGGGACGTGCTGCTCGAGGTGGCGCTGGCCCGCAAGTACGCCGACACGCTCAACGTGACCTTCGGCTACGTCGTGGTGAAGGACCGGCCGACCG
>DATBDL010000437.1:0-19936 GCA_036269975.1 Pseudonocardiaceae bacterium
GCCGCCGGCACGTACACGGTGCAGGGCAACGACCTTGCCTTCTTCGATCCCGCCATGGACTGGACGCGGCCCGGCGGCCAGTCGCACGTCGACTGGACCGACGGCACGTCGGCACCGATCACCATCGGCGCCGACACCCACATCGACCATTTCGACATCGGTTACGTGAAATCGACCTCGGACCTGCGCGCCGACCGGATTGTCATCAGCCAGAACGGCCACCCGGTGCACAACACAAAGTTCCACGTCGGTGACACCTTCCAGATCTTCGGTGAGATGAAGGTGACCGGCAACATCCCGAACGAGATGGGCGGCGAACTGACCGTGCCGGCCGGCCTGACCGTCCTGGCCACGGCGGGCAACCTGCCGTCCCAGGTGCTCACGCCGACCGAGGTGTCCGGGCAGGCGCGGGGCCGGTTGGCGCCAGGTTCGGTCGAGTTCATCGGTGCGACAGTGCGGGTGGACAGCCCGTTCACCAACGGCGACGTCACCGTCGACGCCGACCTGGGCATCTTCGATCCGAACCCGGCCAACGACGTCGCGACCAGGCAGATCAGCGCGATCCAGTGAGTACACAGGGGGGAGTAATGATGCGCCGCACACTGTCCGCGTTGGCCGTGCTGTGCCTTGGCACCGCGCCGGTTCTGTTGTCCGGTACGGCATTCGCCGCCACCGCCGGCTCCACCAGCTCCGGTGGTTCGATCTGTGGCACCACCTGGCAGGACGTCAACGGTGACGGCATCCGCCAGGCCGCCGAACCGGTGCTGTCCGGCGTGTCGCTGGACATCGGACCGGGCACGTCGGTCAACACAGACGGCAACGGCCACTACTGCTTCACCGGCCTCGCCGCCGGCACGTACACCGTGCAGGCTAATGATCTGTCGCTGTCCGGCGGGTTCGGCTGGACGGAGTCGGGTCACGACTCGAAGGTCGACTGGACCGACGGCACGTCGGCGCCGATCGCGCTGGCCGCGAACCAGCAGGTCAACGGCTTCGACGTCGGCTACCTGAAGTCCACCGACGACCTGAAGCCGGTGCAGTTGCTCATCGACATCAACGGGGAGACCCGCTACGCCAGCGATCAGACCTGGCCGACCACACCGTTCCACGTCGGCGACGTCCTCACCGTCTACGGCTCGGTCGAGATCGACGGGAACGTGGCCGACCAGCTCGACGCGACGCTGACCCTGCCGGCCGGGCTGACGATCCTGGGGACGGCCGGCGGCATGCCCTCATCCGTCGAGAACAGCCACCAGGTGTTCGGCGAGTTCCCCGGACGTCGGTTCGCCGATGATCTGGAGTTCGTCGGCGCCACGGTCCGCGTGGATCAGCCGTTCACCGCGGGCACGCTGTCGGTGACCGCGGGGCCGTCGATCTTCGACGCGGACAAGACCAACGACACGCTGTCCAGGCAGCTCAGCGCGGTGGCCGCACCGCCGCCCGCGTCACAGCGGTCGACCAACGCCACCACCACGGCCCGCGCGGGTACAGCACGGAACACACCGACGACCAGCCAGGTCGTCGTGGTCAACCCGAACAACCCGAGCAAGCCGGATGACCCGGCCACCATCGCGGTGACGGCGTCGACCAGGCCGCTGGCGCAAACCGGCGGTTCCGTGGTCGGACCGATCGTCCTGGCCGCGGTACTGCTCATGGCCGCGGCCGCCGCGTTCGTCGTCGCACGACGCCGGATCAGGGCCAGTGCCTGACACGGTCGGTACGATCCGTGAGGTGCTCACCCAGGAGGGTGAGCACCTCACGGATGTCTAGACGTAGAACGCCAGGGCGACGGTGGCCACCCAGGCGACGCCGAGGATCTGCAGCACCCGGTCGTGCAGCACGATCTCCTCCGGCTCGCCCGCCTTGCCGCCGTCCACGTCCACGGCGTAGCGCAGCAGCGCCATCACGAACGGGACGATGGAGATGACCGACCACACCGACCGGGACTGTTGGTGCAGGTCGAACGCCCACAGGCTGTACGTGGTGATGACGATCGCCACCGATGTGGCCCACACGAAGCGCAGGTAGCTGGCCGAGTACTTGCGCAGCGACGAGCGGATCTGCGCGCCGGTCAACTCGTACAGCCGGATCTCGGCATACCGTTTGCCGGACACCATGAACAGCGAGCCGAACGCGGTCGCCAGCAGGAACCACTCGGACAGCGGGATGTTCGCCGCGACACCGCCGGCGATGGCGCGCAGCAGGAAACCGGACGCCACGATGCACAGGTCGATCACCGGCTCGTGCTTGAGGCCGAAGCAGTAGCCGAGCTGGACCGCCTCGTACACCCCGATCACGATCACGAGCTGCCAGTTCTGCGCCAGAGCGACACCGAGGGCGGCCAGCAGCAGCACGACGGCGACCGACGTGGCCAGCGGCACCGGCACGATCCCGGCCGCGATCGGCCGGTTGCGCTTGGTCGGATGCGCGCGGTCGGCGTCGGCGTCCTTGGCGTCGTTGATCAGGTAGATCGCGGAGGCGGCGAGGCAGAACGCGACGAACGCGACGAACGCCGCCCGCAAAACCGGACCCTCGCCGATCCGGCCGGCCGCGAACGGAGCGGCGAAGACGAGGACGTTCTTCAGCCACTGCCGGGGCCGGGCGGTACGCACCACCCCGGCGACCATCTTCGGCAGCGTCCGGACCGGTACGTCGGTCGGGGTGACTTCGGTCACCTCGCTCGCCGAGCTCTGCGTAGCCATCGAAGGACCACCCCACCTATCACGGCCCCCAGCGCGGAACCAGCAAGGACATCGCTGGGGTAGTGCACGCCCAGCACCACGCGCGACAGGAGCATCGGAGGAACGACACCCACGGATACCCTGCGGCCGGTGAGGCCGCCGTACAGGACGGCGGCCGCGGTCGTGGACGCGGCGTGCGAGGACGGGAAGCTCAGCCGGCTCGGCGTGCCGACGAGCACCTTGATCGTCGGGTCGTCCGGCCGGGGCCGGCGCACGACGCGCTTGACCGCGATGGCGGCGGCGTGCGCGGCGACCACCCCGGTCGCCGCGGTCAGCCACTCCTGGCGCCGAGGCCGGTCGAGCACCGCCCCGAGCAGGCCGATCGCGAACCAGCCCGCGCTGTGCTCGCCGAACAACGACAGCGCGCGGGCGACACCGACCACCGGCTCGCGGCCGGCCAGAGTGCGCTGCACACCGCGCAGCGCGGCGATCTCGGCGGCTGGCGCCTGGACACTCATCCGTCCAGCGACCCGTCCAGCGCAACACCCGAGGTCAGGTGCGGTGCGATCTTGTTGTCGAATGCGGACAGCGCCGACCCGATGGCCATGTGCATGTCCAGGTACTTGTACGTGCCGAGGCGGCCGCCGAAGAGCACGTTGCGCTCGTGGGCCTCCACTGTGGCCAGTTCGCGGTAGCGCTCCAGCTTGGCCCTGTCCTCCGGCGTGTTGATCGGGTAGTACGGCTCGTCCTCCTTCTCGGCCGCCCGCGAGAACTCGCGCACGATCACCGTCCGGTCGGCCGGGTACTCCCGCTCCGGGTGGAAGTGCCGGAACTCCAGGATCCGCGTGTACGGCACGTCGGCGTCGTTGTAGTTCATCACCGGGGTGCCCTGAAAATCACCGCGGTCGGTCAACACTTCCTGCTCGAAGTCCAGTGTGCGCCAGCCGAGCCAGCCCTCCGAGTAGTCGAAGTAGCGGTCGATCGGGCCGGTGTAGACGACCGGTGTGCCGGCCGGGATCTCGTGGCGGACGTCGAAGAAGTCGGTGTCCAGCCGGATCTCGATGTTCGGGTGGTCGGCCATCTTCGTCAGCCACGCGGTGTATCCGTGCACCGGCAGGCCCTCGTACGTATCGTTGAAGTAACGATTGTCGAAGGTGTACCGGACCGGGAGGCGGCCGATCACCGCTGCCGGCAGCTCGGTCGGGTCGGTCTGCCACTGCTTGGCCGAGTAGTGTTTCACGAACGCCTCGTACAGCGGGCGGCCGATCAGCGAGATCGCCTTCTCCTCAAGGTTCCGCGCGTCCTTCGGGTCCAGTCCCGCGGTCTGCTCGGCGACCCACGCCCGTGCCTCGTCCGGCGTCAGGTAGCGGCCGAGGAACTGCGAGATCAGGCCGAGGCCCATCGGGAACTGGTACGCCTGACCGTCGTGCATCGCGAACACGCGGTGCTGGTAGCCGGTGAACTCGGTGAACTGGTTGACGTAGTCCCACACCCGCTTGTTGGACGTGTGGAACAGGTGTGCGCCGTACTGGTGCACTTCGATCCCGGTCGTCGGCTCGGGAGCCGAGTAGGCGTTGCCGCCGATGTGCGAACGCCGCTCCAGCACCAGGACCCGCTTGTCCAGTTGCGTGGCGGTGCGCTCGGCCACGGTAAGGCCGAAGAATCCGGAACCGACGATGATGAGGTCATAGCCCGCGAAGCTCACGAGCTCCGAGGGTACCGGGTGGTCGAACGGCCTAACCCGCCAGCGTTGGCAGCACGTCGGCGGCGATCTGCTCGACCACCGACTCGTGGCCGGCGAACACGCCCTCCGCCCTCGGCCAGTGCGCGAGCACGTCCGTGAAGCCGAGGCTCGCGGCCTTGCCGACCATGTCGGTGAAGCATGCCGCGCTGGTCAGCGAGTAGGTCGGCGACGAATCCAGCGTGAGATAGCGGCGCACGGTGTTACGCGGCCGGTCCGCGGCCGCGAGCGCGTCGTCCAGCCGGGCCGCGCGCTCGGCGACACCGGTCCACCACTCGTTGTCGTCGTCGGTGCGCTGGCCGCTGGTGACCCAGCCCTGGCCGAACCGCGCCACCAGCCGGATCGACCTCGGGCCGTTGGCGGCGACGATGAACGGCACCCTCGGCTTGCGGACGCAGCCGGGGGCGCTGCGGGCGTCGATCGCGGTGTAGTGCTCGCCGTGCCAGGTGGTGCGGTCGTTGACCAGCACCGCGTCCAACAGCTCCAGGAACTCGGCGAACCGGTCGACGAGGCCCTTCGCGGTCAGCGGCGACTGGCCGAACACGGCGGTGTCGAAGCCGCCGATCGCGCCGGCGCCGATACCGAGCAGCAGCCGGCCGTCCGACACGTCGTCCAGCGCCGTGACCTCGCGGGCGAACGACACCGGGTGCCGGAAGTGCGGCGACGCGACCAGGGTGCCCAGCCCGATCCGCTCCGTCACCGTGGCGGCGGCGGTCAGGGTCGGCACGGCGCCGAACCACGGGCCGTCCACCAGCGACCGCCACCCGACGTGGTCGTAGGTCCAGGCGTGGTCGAAGCCGTAGCGCTCGACCGCCCGCCATATCGGCTCCGCCGCCCACCACCGGTACTCCGGCAGGATCACCAGCCCCACTCGCATGGCGCGACGGTATCCCGGTGGCCGGACCGCCTGCCATCACGTTCCGGACACCACGTCCGGCGCGGCAGGATGACGGGGTGGAAAATCCCAGGTTGGTCGCGTCCGATGTCGACGGCACACTGCTGACTCCGCAGGACACCCTCAGCGAGCGCACGGTGGCCACGATCGCCCGCACCCAGGCGGCCGGGGTGGCGTTCGTGCTGGCCAGCGGCCGGCCGGCGCGCTGGATACCGGGCGTCGCGCTGGCCGCGGGGGTGCGCGGTTACGCGGTCTGCGCGAACGGAGCCGTGCTCTACGACATCGCGGCCGACCGGGTGCTGCTGGCGCACCGGCTGGACCCGGTGCTCCTCGGCGACGTGGCGCACGCCATGTGGGCGGCGCTGCCGGGGATCACGGTGGCGGTCGAGCGGATCGGCGACACGGCGACGGCGCTGGGCGGCTACGAGTTCCTCACCGAGGAGGCATACGAGCATCCGTGGGAGGACGCGGACGTCCGGACGGCGACGCGGGCCGAACTGCTCGGCCGGCCGGCGGTGAAACTGCTGTTCCGCACGAACGAGATGACGAGCGACCAGCTCGCCGGGATCGCCCGTGACCTGGTCGGGGACTCGGTGGACGTGACCTACTCCAGCAACGTCGGCATGATCGAGGTGTCCCAGCACGGCATCACGAAGGGTAGCGGCCTCGCCGAGGTGGCCGGCAGGCTGGATGTGCCGGCGGAGCTCGTCGTCGCGTTCGGGGACATGCCCAACGACGTGCCGATGCTGCGGTGGGCCGGCCTCGGCGTCGCGATGGGCAACGGCCATCCGGAAGCGCTGGCCGCTGCCGACGAGGTGACCCTGTCCAACGCCAAGGACGGTGTCGCCGCCGTGCTGGAGCGGTGGTTCTGATCAGCGCGTTGATTGTCACCTGAATCGGGGAACTGTGCACCGCCCGCGCGGCCGATGACAGTGCAGGCACGTTGCGTCCGCTACCGCGTTGTTCGAACCGGCTGCGTTTCGCATCACCCGTGTTTCGAATGCCTCGTGTCTCGCACAGCGCCCCACTGACAGGACGGTTCCCGCCACATGAGCCCGACCATGACCGGTGTACGGACCGAGATCGATCCGAGCACGTTGGCCAGCCTGCCGCGCGCACACCGCTTCCGGGCGCCGTCGCTGATGCTCGTGGTGGTCGTCGTCGGGGCAGCGCTGCCGTTGGTGCGCAACCACATCTTCTACTTCTGGGACGACACCGCCGGTGTGGGTGTGCCGATGTGGCACCGGATCGCCGGATCGGTGCTGCACGGGCAACTTCCGCTGCTCAACCTGGACATGTGGCGCGGCGGGAACTTCGCCGCCGAGGCCGCCACCGGGATGTGGAACCCGGTCATGGTCGCGATCGCGGTCGCCGTCTACCCGATCGACAACCTCGCCGTCGGCATCACCATCGGCAAGGTGCTGTTCATGCTCGTCATGGCCGGCGGCATGTACCTGTTGGCGCGCGACTACGGCGTCCGGCGTGGACTGTCCGGTGTGGTCGGTGCCGTGCTGCCGCTGGCGGGCTACTCGTTCTTCATGGACTCGACGGCCTGGGTCAACGCGTTGATGCTGACCGCGTTCACGCCGTGGGTCTGGTGGACGGCACGACTGGCCGTGCACCGGGGACGCTCGCCGCTGTGGTTCGTGCTGGCCGGTTACCTGGCGGTGTCGATCGGCAATCCCTATGGGCTGCTGTCCACCGGACTGGTGATCGTGGCCGTCGCCGCCGAGGCGTGGTTCGCCGGTACGCGACGGCGGATCGTCACGCTGTGCGCGGCCGGGATCGCCGTGCTGTTGCTGAACGTGATGACCTACCTGCCGCTGCTGCTCACGTCGTCGCTGGGCTACCGAGCCGGCAGCCAGACCGCCAACGACGGCACCCTCAAGCCGAGCATGACCAACCTGCTCGAACTGAGCACGCCGAGCACCCAGCCCGAGATGCCGGCGTTTCACCTCGACTACTTCACGGTGCCGGTCGTGTACCTGGCGTGGTTCGTGCTGCCGACAGTGCCGTGGCTGCGCTGGTGGGTGTTCGGCCGGGCGTGGCGGGCGCACCTCGGGGCGTTCGTGTTCGGTGCCGGCGTCCTGCTGCTGATGCTGGGGCCGTCGCAGCTCTGGATGTTCCGCTGGCCGCTGCGGCTGATCGACTTCTGCTGGATCGCGGTGCTGCTGCTGTGGGCCGGTGCCGCCAACCAGGGCATGGCACGCACGCACCTGCGGGCGCGGACCGCCGTGTCGGTGGCGATCGTCGCGGTCGGCGCCTACCTGGCGTGGGGCGAGCGGCCGAACATCGCAGACCTGCACGTGTACGGCGCGGTCGCGGTGCTGGTGCTGGTGGCGCTGCTGATCCGGTTCGGGATGAGCTCGCGGGCCGGCTTCGGCGTGCTCACCGTCGGCACGCTCGTCGTGCTCGGCCTACAGGTGCTTTGGTTCCCCAGCAACGACAACGTGATGAACTACCAGTTCCCGACAAGCACCGAGCAGTTGCAGCAGCGGTTCGCCAAATACCAGGGCACCGTGGTGCAGGTGGCCGCGTTCGACAACGATCCGGCCGCCGACCGGTTGCCCGCCCGCGACTACCAGGACCTGCTGTACGGCTCGATGTACAGCGTGGCCGGCGTCGCGGGCACCACCGCGTACAGCGGGATCGGGTTCTCCAGCTTCGACGGCGCGTTCTGCATGGCCTACGAGGGCGACACGTGCGCACAGCTATGGCCGACACTGTGGCAACACCCGGCCGGCTACCCGGTGCCGCTGGCCGACCTGCTCCGCGCGCGGACCGTCGTCGTGCAGAACTCCTTGGTGGACACCAGATCCGGCCCGGCACCAAGCGGCTGGCGCCGCAGCCGGGCCGACGAGACCAGCGGCCTGGCCACGGTGTGGACCCGCGACACGGCGCCCCCGTGGCCAGACGGCCTGCTGTCCTACGTCTCCGCCGACATCGATGTCACCGCCGACCAGCGAACCGGCGCGGTCGACGAGCGGGTGACCTACCGGGCGCCGGCCGCCGGCATGCTCACGTTCGCGCGCCTGGCCTGGCCCGGCTACACCGCGACCGTCGACGGCCAACCGGTGCCCACGACGACGGGCCCGGCCGGCCTGCTGGTGGTGCACGTGCCGGCCGGCGACGGCACGGTCGCCCTCGCGTGGCACCCGCCGGGCGAACGAGTGTCCATTGTGGCCTTCGCCGTCGGAGTGCTGCTCACGCTGGGACTGGCCGTCGCCCGCCGTCGCCGCCGTTCCCCGATGCCGCAAGGAGAAACCCACCCGTGATCGAGTCGTCCGCGTCCCGGCCGCTGGTGACGATCATCGCACCAGCCTGCGACGAGGCCGGGAACGCCGCGTCGTTCGTCGACTTCTTCCGGCGGATCGGGGCAACCTACACGTACCTGGACTTCGAGCTGGTCCTGGTGGACGACGGCTCCGTCGACGGCACAGCGGATCTGGTGATCGAGGCACTCGGCGTCGGTGACGTGGCCAGGATCGTCCGGCTGTCCAGAAACTTCGGCTCACACGCCGCGATCTCCGCCGGCCTGGCGCTGGCACGCGGCGACTGCGCGCTCACCGTCGGCACGGACCTACAGGAGCCACTGGCCGCGATCGGCGCGTTCCTGGCCGAGTGGCGAGCCGGCGCGGACGTCGTCTGGGGCATCCGTCGGACCAGGGCCGTGCCAAGGGGTGCCGGCAACGTGCTGTCCCGGCTGTTCTCCCGGCTGTTCCACCGGCTCTCGGAGATCCCGACGTACCCGAAGGAAGGCCCGGCGCAGGTCCTGATCAGCCGCCCGGTCATCGACGTGATCAACACGATGCCGGAGCGGAACCGCAACGTCTTCGGCATCATCGCGTGGGTCGGCTTCGACCAGGCAACGGTCGAGTTCGACCAGCTCCCCCGACCGGCCGGCGCGAGCAAGTGGACGACGGCCAGGAAGATCCGGCTGCTGATCGACTCGTTCGTGGAGTTCGCACCCGCGCCGTTCCTGATCACCATGCTGGCCGGCGTCGCCCTGACCGGCCTCGGCCTGCTCGGAGCCGCCGCGCTGCTGTTGACGGACACCGGAATCGGCTGGGCGATGGTGCTGGCCGCGGTGTTCTTCGTCGGTGGCCTGCAACTGACCGCGATCGGCGGCTTCGGCGAGTACCTGTGGCGAGCCGGCGACGACGCCCGAAACCGACCTCTGTACGTACTGCGCGGCGTACAGGACTGGGGCAGCCGCTCCGCCGAGCCGGCACCCGAGACCATGCGCCGCTCGGCAGTCCCGGCGCAGACCTAACCGACGGTCGAGGACTCGGCGGGTACCGCCAGGGCGGACGTGCGCCGGTCGCTCAGGTACGCGAACAGGGCCGCGCCACCGGCCGACGCCAGGTCGCCCACGGTGAACATCAGGCGGGACACCACGGCCAGCGCCAGGGCCGGCCCCGATGGCATCACGACGGTCAGCGCGGTCACGATCACCAGTTCGCGGGCGCCAAGGCCGGACGGCAGGAAGAACGCGATGATGCCGGCGGTCATGGCCAGCCCGAGCGCGCCGACGCAGAGCACGAACGTCGTCCCGCTCGAATACCCGAGCGCGCTGGTCAGCAGGTACATGTGGGTGCCCCACAGCAGGTACACCACCACGGACACCCCGATGCACTTCCCGATCGCGGCACCGCGGATCGGCTGCTCAAGTGGAGCGCGGCGCAGCAGGCGCAGCATCAGGGACACCAGCCAGGTCAGCGGCTTCGGGCGCACGAACACCAGGCCGATCGGCAGCAGCGCGAACAGCCACAACACCTCGTGACTGCCCCGGAAGAAGGCGGGCAGTGCGAGGATGCCGGTGAGCAGCGACGCGATCACGCCGACGCCGACGGCCAGCAGCGACGCGGTGAAGCTGCGCGAACGGCTGACACCGACGGCCTTGGCCAGTTCCATCTGCATCAGGACCGCGAACACCGAGCCGGGTACGTACTTGCCGAGCTGTCCGACCAGGACGATCTTGGCCGCGTCCCGCACCCGCACCGGGGTGCCGAGGTCGGTCAGCAGGACCTGCAACACGATCGGTATGAGGAGCATGCCGAGGAAGACGCAGGCCAAGGACAGCACCAGGGTCGGCCACGGCAGCGAGAGGAGCGTCTCGGACACCTCGTGCCACCGGCTGTAGAGCTGGTAGCCGACGTAGCCGACCAGGGCAACCACCAGCACACGGCGTCCCCAGGTGATGACCATCGCCTTGGCCGTGCGCGGTGACTCGGCCGGCGGTGGGGTTTCCCGCGGTGTCGTTGCCCTCACACTCCCGATCGGCCATCCGGACACTCCGTGACACTCCCAGGTGCCCGACACCTGTGCTGTTACGGGGTGAGCACCTCGCGGCCGCCCAGGTACGGGCGCAGCGCCGCCGGCACGCGGACCGAGCCGTCCGCCTGCTGGTGGTTCTCCAGGATCGCCACGATCCAGCGGGTCGTCGCCAGGGTGCCGTTGAGGGTGGCGACGGTCTGCGGGCGGCCGTCGGCGTCGCGGTAGCGGATGTTCAGGCGGCGGGCCTGGAACGTGGTGCAGTTGGACGTCGACGTGACCTCGCGGTATGCCTGCTGGCTGGGCAGCCACGCCTCGCAGTCGTACTTGCGGGCCGCGCTGGAACCGAGGTCGCCGGCTGCCACGTCGATGACGCGGTAGGGCAGTTCGACCTTGGCCAGCATCTCCTCTTCCCAGGCCAACAGCCGCAGGTGCTCGTCGTGGGCGTCCGCAGGGCGGCAGTACGAGAACATCTCGACCTTGTCGAACTGGTGCACGCGGATGATGC
Source organism: Pseudonocardiaceae bacterium (assembly GCA_036269975.1). GTDB lineage: Bacteria > Actinomycetota > Actinomycetes > Mycobacteriales > Pseudonocardiaceae > DATEPR01. The sequence continues at coordinate 11,100 of DATBDL010000437.1, forward strand.
CGCGCACGTCCTTGCCGTACGAGCCGGCTTCCCTGCGATAGCACGACGACCAGCCGGCGTAGCGGCGCGGTCCGCCGGTCAGGTCCAGGATCTCGTCGCTGTGGTAGCCGGCGAGCGGGACCTCCGACGTGCCGACCAGGTACAGGTCGTCGTCCCGCAGGCGGTAGACCTCGCTGGCGTGCGCGCCGAGGAAACCGGTGCCCTCCATGATCTCGGGGCGCACCAGCGACGGCGTGATCATCGGCGTGAAGCCGTTTTCCAGCGCCTGTTGCACGGCCATCGAGAGCAGTCCGAGTTGGAGCTGCGCGCCGACCCCGGTCATGAAGTAGAACCGGGCGCCGGACACCTTGGCGCCGCGTTCCATGTCGATCGCGCGGATGCCCTCGCCGAGCGCGAGGTGATCACGTGGCTCGAAGTCGAACGTCGGGGGTTCGCCGACGTGCTTGAGCACGACGTAGTCGTCCTCGCCGCCGGCCGGGACGCCCTCTTCGACCACATTGGACACGCGCTTGTGGGCCACCGTCAGCTCGGCGTCGGTGTCGGCCTGCTCGGCTTCGGCCGCCTTGACCTCCGCGGCCAGCTCCTTGCCCTTGGCCAGCAGCGATGCACGCTCGTCACCGGAGGCGCGGCCGACCTGCTTGCCGAGCAGCCGCTGCTCCGCCCGCAACGTGTCCGCCCGGCTGACCGCGGCGCGACGGCGTTCGTCGGCGGCGAGCAGGCCGTCGACCAGCGTCTCGTCCTCGCCCCTCGCGCGCTGCGACGCACGCACGGCATCCGGGTTCTCGCGTACCGTCCTGAGCTCGATCACGGCACGTCAGCCTAGTCGCCGGCCGGCACCGTGTTCGACCGGATATCCGGAGCCTCCCGGCGGCACGATTCGCCCGGTCGACCGTGACAGTGCTGGGCGATCGCCGTGTGAGCGGAGCCGCTAGCGGCCCAGCCAGGGGAAACCGACGTTCGGGAACACCGAGACCCCGTTGGCGGTCCTGGTCAGGGTCGCCAGGTCGGTGCTGGGCGGCATGGTGACCGTCAGCCAGTGGCCGTCCAGTGCCACGACCACGCCCTTCGTGGCCGGCGACGCGGTCGGTGTGCCGTACCAGCCCTGTTGACCCTGCACGGTGGCCGTCGTCCGGTCGTCCAGTCCCGGCTCGGCGGTGGACCAGATCGCGGTGATCGCCAGGTCGTGGTTGGCGCCGGTTGCGGTTCGGCTGACCGTCCACCGGCTCGGGGACGTTCCCTGGATCTCCAGCTCGTCGCTGTAGCCGGCGGGCAGGTCGCCGAACGACACCGGCTGCGCGATGACGTCGATGCCACCCGTCACCACGGATCGCGCCACTCGCAGCGCGACGTCGTAGCTGTCGGGGATGTCGCGCACGGTCAACTCCAGCGTGACACCTCGCCGGGGCACCCACGTCGCTGTGGTTCCCGTCAGCGTCGCGCCGGTGTCGCTTTCGGACGTGTCGTCGGTCACGTAGCCCTGCACTCCACTGATATCCGCCTTCGGGGCATCGGACGCGCTCAGTGTCTGGGCCAGGTCACCCGCCGCGGCCGAGAAGATGTCCAACTGGACGAAGGAGTCCGATTGGTGCGGGACGCCCCCGACCTCGCCCTGGCCGGCGGGTTCCCACACCTGTGCCAGGTCGGTCGCCGTGGCCACCCGCATGCTTGCCACGTAGCCGGCCGGCAGGTACGTCACGCGGTAGGGCAGCGGGATGTCCGGCTGCTGGACGTGCAACACCTGTGAACCGGCCAGCAACGGCTGGGTGGTCAGGTGCAGCCCGATGGGCACGCCGATCGCGGCGAGGCCGACCGCGACGCATGCCGCCACCACGGCGAGGCGCCGGTGTGGGCGGCGGCCCCGTGCCCAGCGCAGGCCGGCCAGCACGGTAGCCCGGTGCGGCGCTCGTTCGGCCTGCTCGGTGAGGACCACCCGGATCAGGGTTTCCAGGTCAGACGGCATGGTGCAGACCTCCCTTCGACGGCACAGCGGGCACATCCTGCGCGCGCAGGGTCGCCAGCGCACGGGAGATGTGGCTGCGCACCGTCGGCTCGGCGCAGCCGAGCGTCGCCGCGATCTCGGCGTCGGACAGGTTCTCGTAGTAGCGCAACACGATCACCGCCCGCTGCCGGCGGGGCAGCCGGACGATCCGGCCGAGCATCTCCTGGCGCTCGCCGTAGTGGCTGGTCGAGTCGGCCACCGACGGGCTGAGTTCGGCGAGCTTCGCGTGCGCCATCATCACGTCCCGGTTGGCCCTGCGGCGCCGCCACGACAGGTACTCGTTGAGCACCATCCTGCGGACGTACGCGATCGGCTGGTCGGCGGTCTCGATGTGTCGCCAGCGCTGCTGGGCGCGCAACAGCACCTCCTGCACCACATCCTTGGCCAGATGCGGATCGCAGGTCAGCGCCGTGGCGTAGCGCAGTAGCTGGTCGAGCCGCTCCGCCACGAAGTCGTCGAACGTGATGGGCACAACCCCTAGACGCGACGGATGCCGCATTGTGTTGCGTCACTCGGCGATTCGCGTGCCATTCGGCGATTCGGGTCACTCGGCGATTCGGTGCGGCACGAAGGACGCGCCGTCGTCGGTGACCAGGCCGGCGGTCTCGCGGATGCCCAGCCCCGCCGCCTCGTCGCCGACCATCCACGCGCCCAGTGCCGGCCGGTACCCGTCGAACACCGGCAGTGGGTCGAAGAGCTGGTAGACGTAGCCCTCCTTGCCGTACACGCCCCCGGTCCGCGTCTCGTAGCCGGGCGCGACGATCTGGATGTTCGCGCCCTCACGGCCGAGTTTCGGCTTGCGCACGTACTCGGTGAGGAAGCCCGGCTGGTCGAGGAAGGCCGGCAGCAGGTTCGGGTGGCCGGGGTGCATCTCCCACAGCACCGCCAGCAAAGCCTTGTTGGACAACAACATCTTCCACAGCGGCTCGACCCACAACGTGGCCGGCAGTGCTTCGATCGCGTGCCGGCCGAACTGGTCGGCCACCACCCACTCCCACGGGTAGAGCTTCACGAGCGCGCTGATCGGTGACTCGGCCAGGTCGACGAACCGGTGCAGCAGCGCATCCCAGCCGAGGTCCTCGATGGCGAGGCCGACCGTGTTCATGCCGGCCTCGGCCGCGGTCTCCTGGAGGTAGCTGATGGTGACGTGGTCCTCGCCGGAGGAGTCGGCGCCCGACCACGTGAAGTGCACCTCGTCGCCGGGCAGGCCGGCGGCCACCTCGCGCCAACGAGCTACCAGTTTCTCGTGGATACCGTTCCACTGGTCGGCGTCCGGGAAGACGGTGGTCTTCCAGAACCACTGCACCACGGCGGCCTCCAGCAGCGAGGTCGGCGTGTCCGCGTTGTACTCCAACAGCTTCGCCGGGCCGGAGCCGTCGTAACGCAGGTCGAACCGGCCGTAGACGTACGGGTCGGACCGTTTCCACGATTCGGCCACCGCAGGCCACGCCCATTCCGGGATGCCGAAGTCGCGGTACCGCTCGGTGGTGATCACGTTGTCCACGGCGTCCAGACACAACGCGTGCATCAGCTCGACGTCGGCCTCCAGCGAGAGGATCTCGTCCATCTCGAAGACGTAGTGCACCGACTCGTCCCAGTAGGGCCGCGCGTTGCCGGCGGCGTCCCGGCCGGGCACGTCGAACACGAGGCCCTGCTCGTGCACGAGCTGGCGCCAGTTCGCCCGTGGCGCCTTGGCTTCCCGGTGCACTCAGCTACCCCCACCGTGGGTGCCGCCCTCGGTGCCGCCGCCACCCGACGTGCCGCCGCCGGTCTTGCCGGTGATCCCGAAGCCACCGCGCTGGATCGTCTTGCCCGACGGCGTCCTGACGGTCGCGTTGGACGGCGCCGTGAACGAGCCGCCGGCGGCGCGCTGGCCGATCGTGCCTGTGCCGCCGTAGTAGTAGTGGTACTGGCGGTAACCGCCGCCGGGCAGCGGCAGGAAGACGAAGCCGTTGGTGACGTAGCCGCCGTGCGTGTTGGCGTAGTCCGGATCGCAGTTCTGGTCGGTCACGATCGTGTTGGCGTCCGTACCGGTGCCGGCGACGGCACACTGCGCGCTCACGGTCGACGGGCTGGCCAGCAGGTACCAGCCGCCGACCAGCGCGGCGACGCCGACGGTCACCCCGGCGCCGATCATCACGCGACGGCGGCCGGCGGCCCGGCCGGCCGCCAGAGTCCGCTTGGCGGCGAGCTCTTCCTCGGCTTCGCGCCGAGCCCGCTGCTCGGCCAGCGACGGCGGCCGTGCCTGGGTGTGCTCGTCCTGGAACCGCATGGTCCCCGATGGCCCGCCGGGTGGCTGGTGCGGCTGCTCCGGCGGGTCGGCGTCCGGCGCACCGAACACGTTCATGTCCGGTGTGGGCAGGTGGTAGCCCTGGTCTTCCTCGTTCATCACGTCCAGCTTCGCACAACCTGGTGGGTACCGTGTCCGGATCGAGATGCCGTGACGCATGGGCCACCGGCGAGTCGCCCGGTCGGCCGGGCATCATGGACCTTGATGTCCGGAAACACTGCTGGCTGGCTGCACCCGACCTCCACGGTGGGGAGCACCCGGCTGTACATGGTGGGCGCCTTCGTGGGCGCGTTGGTGCTGCTCGCGTTCAGTGCCGTCGCCGGCTGGCCGATCACGAAGTCGAGGGCGGCCGAGGACCCGGCGACGCTGGCCGCGAACGCGGCCATCGGCACCTGCCTGACGTGGACCAGGTCCGACGCCGGCGATCTGGCCGTTGTCGACTGTGGGCAACCCCACCTGTTCGAGGTGACCGGATCGGCCGACATCTCGGCCCAGTACCCGGCCGGCGCGCCGTTCCCGAACGAGGCGGCGTGGCAGAAGGCCGCCGCCGGGGGATGCACGGCGAGCGCCACCGGCTACCTCGGCAAGCTGGACCCGATGGGCCGTTACGTGGTCGGCGCGCTGAAACCGACCGGCGCGCAGTGGACGTCCGGCGACCGGTCGCTGCGGTGTGGCCTGCAACGGTCGACGCCGTCCGGCCAGTTGGTCCCGACCGCCGGCACCGCCAGGGGCGCCGACCAGTCCAATGTGTACCCGGCCGGCGATTGCCTTGCCCTGGTGGGAAAGGCGGCCGGCGGCCCGGTCAAGTGCGGCGACACGCATTCCTACGAGATCGTGGGCATCGTGGACCTGCGCGGCCAGTTCCCGGACGGGTATCCACCGGTCGGGCAGCAGCAGACCGCGTTGGGCAAGCTGTGCCAGCCGTTGGTGGCGAGCTACACGTCGAACGCGAACCTCGGCCAGTACCAGTTGTCGGCGACGTGGGACACGATTTCCGAACAGAGCTGGGCCGCCGGGTCGTATCGGGTCAACTGCAAGATCGGCGTGTCGTTGCCGGACGGCAGTGGACTGGGGCCGGTGACGAACTCGGTGCGGAACATCGGCAAGGCCGGTGTTCCGGCAGTGACGTCGGCTCCCCCGTCTGGTGGATGAGGGCGACGATGCCGGTTGAGATGACGCGGGAGCGGTTCGAGGAGCTGGTGGCCGACGCCCTCGACCAGATTCCCCGCCAGTTCATGGCGGCGATGAGCAACGTCGTCGTGTTGGTCGAGGACATCGATCCGGAGAACCGCAATCTGCTCGGCCTGTACCACGGGGTGGCGCTGACGTCGCGGACCTCGCACTACGCGGGGGTGCTGCCGGATCGGATCACGATCTTCCGGCTGCCGATCCTGCGCATCTGCCGGACCGACGAGGACGTGGTGCGGCAGGTCGGCATCACGGTGATCCACGAGGTCGGCCACCACTTCGGCATCGACGACGAAACACTGCACGAACTGGGTTGGGGCTAGTAACACGGTCATGGAGAACGCAGCCGAGGAACACCTCGTCGGTGGGAACAACGCCGAGCAGGTCGTCCGAATCGGGGACACCGTGCACCGCAGTCGTGACTACCGGTCGGCCTTCGCCGCTGACGTGCTCTGCTACCTGGAATCCGTCGGCTACGCGTACGCCCCCCGCTACCTGGGCATCGACGACCAGGGCCGGGACGTCCTCAGCTACATCTCCGGCAACACGACGGACCACCCCAGTCAGCGAGCCGATGGCGCCTACGCGCGTGCCGGGATGATGCTGCGGCAACTGCACGAGGCAACGGCCGGACACGCCCTCGCCGGCGATCGGGACTGCGTCGTCCACGGCGATGCCGGCCCGTTCAACACGGTCTTCCAGGACGGCCACCCGGTCGCGTTCATCGACTGGACCGGATGTGCCCCCGGCGCACGACTGGACGACCTGGGCTACCTGGCGTGGAGTTGGTGCATCCAGACGACCGGCAACGTCCCGATCGACGATCAGGCGGCACATCTGCGGGAACTGCGGGACGGATACGGCGACGTCGACCCGGAGCAGCTCCTGGACGCGATGATCCGCCAGCAGACACGGATCGTGGACCTGGAAACCGTCAATCTCCACGACCCGAGGTTCAGTCCGACCCGGCGCGCCCACGCTCGCAGGGCCATCACCTGGGCCGACTCCGACCGCGACCTGATCCGACGCCACCACGCACTGCTGCTGTCCGCGCTGCGCTGAACGGCGACCACATCGAACTACCACACATCCCCAGGTACCACGCTCGCTCCACTACCTTGACAGTCACAGTACCTTGAGGCACAGTGGTCGTCGGAGGTGGTGACGACATGAGCACCAGCAAGATCACATCGGATCTGCTGCGTGGGCACACCGACACGATGATCCTGCGGCTGCTGGCGGAATCCGACCGTTACGGCTACGAGATCGTCAAGTTGATCGCCGAACGCTCGCGCGGCGAATACGAGCTCAAGGAAGCCACGATGTATTCCAGTGTCCGACGCCTGGAAGCCGACGGCGACATCACGTGGTACTGGGGCGACGAATCGCAGGGCGGGCGGCGCAAGTACTTCCGGATCACGGAAAAAGGCAAGAAGACCTACGCCGGCAACAAGACCAACTGGGAATACGCGAAACGCGTTCTCGAAACCCTGCTCTGAGGAGACGGATCAAAATGAACGACAAACTGTCCGACTACGTCGACGGCGTCTTCGCGCCCTACGAGGGCGCCAAGAGCATCAGCGAACTGAAGGCGGACCTGCTGGCCGACCTGCGGGAACGCTTCCGCGAACTGCGGGCGGAAGGCAAGGACGACACGGAGGCATTCGAGATGACCGTCGACAGCATCGGCGACATCGAGCAGACGGTGCAGGAGGTGTCCAATCTGTCCCGAACGCTCGAACGCCAGATGGTGACCAGGTTCGACGCCAGCGACCTGCGCGACAGCGACTTCGCGGGCGTCGAACTGCGGGACGGGAACTTCGACGCGAGCTCGCTGCGCGGGTCCGACTTCTCGCGTGCCGATCTCACCGGCAGTTCGTTCAAGAGCAGCAATCTGACGGAAGCGAACTTCGACGGCGCCAAGCTGACCGACGTGAAGGTGACGACGACCGAGCTGGCGCGTTCCAGTTTCAACCGGACCATCCTGGTACGCACCGATTTCAGCAAGTCCGGACTGCACGACGTGCGGTTCGTCGACGCCGCGTTCACGGACGTCAAATTCCGGTACACCGACCTGCGGAGCACCGTCTTCGAGGGCTGCATGTTCACCGGCGTGGACTTCGGCTACTCAGATCTGCGCGGCCTGAACCTGGACGGGGCGACCTTCACCAGCGTGAAGTTCGACCGCGCGGCACTCGCGGACGTCACGTTCCGGGGCGCGATCCTACGCGACGTGTCCTTCCGTGCCTGGAGCAGGAAATACCGCAACGCGCTGCGCACCGTGAGCTTCGAAGGGGCGCGAATCGACAAACTGACCTACGCCGGCCTCAAGGGTCTCGGTGCCGATCTCGCCGACGCGACCGTTTTCTAGGAGGGTGACATGAACGGGGCGATCCGAGTCACCGGACTGCACAAGTCCTACCAGAAACTACAAGTCCTCAAGGGCGACGGCGCGGGAGTCGACCAGCCTGACCGGGCAGTTCGCCGCGGTGGACGAGATCCTCACCATCGGCGACCCGCCGGTGATCTTCCTCGACGAGCCGACCACCGGACTGGACCCGGAGGCCCGGATCGAGGTGTGGCAGGTGATCCAGAACCTCGCGCACAGCGGCACGATGGTCCTGCTCACCACCCAGTACCTCGACGAGGCCGAAAAGCTGGCCGACCGGATCGCGATCCTGCACGAGGGCAGGATCATCGTGTCCGGAACTCTGGCGGAACTGAGGAAGCTGCTCCCGCCCGCGAAGTGGAATACGTGGAACGGCAGCCCACCCTGGAGGAGATCTTCTTGGCAACCGTAGGAAGCGGGGCACAGCGATGACCACACATTCCTTCAGCGACACCAGCGTGATGTTCGGGCGTTCGATCCGACACGTGACCCGCAGCATGGACACGATCATCACGGTCACGATCATGCCGATCGCGTTCATGCTGCTGTTCGTCTACGTGTTCGGCGGCGCCATCAGGGCCGGTACCGACAACTACGTCAACTATCTGATGCCGGGCATCCTGCTCATCGCCATCGCCAGCGGCATTTCCTACACCGGCTTCCGACTGTTCAACGACATGCAGAGCGGCATCTTCGAACGGTTCCACTCCATGCCGATCGCCCGATCGTCGGTGCTGTGGGGACATGTGCTGACCTCGCTGGTGGCCAACGCCATCTCTGTCGTCGTCATCATCGGAGTGGGGCTCCTGATGGGCTTCCGCTCATCGGCGGGAGTGCTGGCCTGGCTCGCCGTCGCCGGAATCCTGGCACTGTTCACGCTCGCGTTGACGTGGGTCGCCGTGATCGCCGGGCTGTCGGCGTCCTCGACGGACGGAGCCTCCGCCTTCTCCTACCCGATGGTCTTCCTGCCG
>DATBDL010000438.1:0-15398 GCA_036269975.1 Pseudonocardiaceae bacterium
AGCGAGTCGGCCGCCGCCAGCATGCGGACCTGGCGGACCAACTCGTCGGACACCGGCCGGGCCGCTGTGGTGCGACGTGCGCCGGAAGCCGTGATCGTGACCTTCGCCGACTCGCCGACCACCCTCGGCGGCGCGGTGCCCAGATCGGTCAGCTCACCCAGCATCACCTGCATATGCGTGAGGAAACGCACCGCGTCGTCGGTCGGATGACGGCGGTCGTCCACGCTCAGGTGGACGCTGCCGGTGTAGAAGCCGCGCCGGTTGCGCACGCAGACCGTGACGCCCTCGTCGAACCCGGCCGGCACGAAGACCTCGCGCGCCGAGTACGTGTCCCGGTAGTGGAACGGGTTGTCCCGCCAGCGCAACGGGGGGCCGGACGAGCGGCGCATCAGCAGGTATGCCGGATCGTGGTGGACGAACCACTCGTTCAGGTGGCGTTCCACTGGTGGCGGGTAACCGTCGTTGGCGAGGCTGACGTGCGCTATCGTGCCCGGCTTCGCCGCCGACACCGAAGCGGCCGCGTACGGCACCACCGACCGCAACTGCCGCAGTATCTCGGCCGACCTGGTCTCACGCGATTCCGCGCTGCCCAGGATGGCGCCCAGTTCGGCGAAGAGCGACAGGAACGGCGGCTCCAACGTGGGTCACCTCGATCCAGACGGCCGGCTGATCTGGTGTCAAGTCAGGTAACCCGATCGGGGCAACCGTTGCCGCGAGTGTACACCTCGCTGCACACCGGGACTGGATTGATTCAGAAGTCAGTTCATCGCGATCTGCGAACCGAACGACGCGTCCCTGGCCTGCGGAATCGCCACGTCCGGCGCCGCCGTCAGCAACCCGGTGCGATAGCCGAGCGACACCGCGTGCGCTCGGTCACGCGCGGAGAGTTTCCGCAGCAGGCTCTTGATGTGCGTCCGGACCGTCTCGACCGACACCACCAGCGCGTCCGCGATCCCCTGGTTGGAGTAGCCGTCCGCGATCAGCCGCAGCACCTCGTCCTCACGCCGCGACAGCGGCCGCCCTGCCGGTGCCGCCGACACCCGGTCCGCGACGATCAACCCGCTCAGGGCCGGATCGACGTACTCCCCCGTCGACCTGCTGCGCCGGATCGCATCCAGGATGCGTTCCGGCGCCGCCGAGTGCGGCACGAGGCCACGCGCGCCGGCCGCCCGTGCGGCGGCCAGGTAGTGGCTGGTCCGGTGCGGCTCGCGCACCAGCACGACCACGGTCAACTGCGGATTCGCCGCCATCAGCCGACGGATCAGCAGTGCGCGCGGGTCCAGCACCGCGTCCAGCACCAGCACGTCGACGGCCAGCCGGTCGCGCAGCAGCACGGCCGGGTTCGCGTGCGCGGCCACGCCGACCAGCCGCAGTGTCGGATCGCGCAGCACCCGCACCGAGAGTCCCTCCCGGAACAGGGGCATCTCGTCGACGATCGCAACGCCCACCTGCGGGCCGCCCGGTCGTGATCGCGCGGCCGGTACCGCGCGCAGGGCGGGACGCACGGTCACCCTCGCCGTCACCTGGTCAGTCATTCGGTTACCTGCCAGCCTATTTCGGTCACCTCGGATGCTTCCGACGCTAACCAGAGAAAAGCACCGTTCCCAGCGCAATACGTCAAAGTGCGTATCGGATGACCTGCGGCGATGCGGCCTGTCTCAGGCATGTCCCGGTGGGAGTGACCCCGGCCACGCGTCAATGAACCGTAAAGATGCCCCGGCGAGGCCGCGACAGCCACGAATCCGGCCGGACACTGTGGCTCGGACACCACAAGCGGAAGCCGGGGAGGGCACGTGGCGGTCGGGGACATGCCTGCGAACTCGGCCGGGCTACAGGAGTCGGTCGGCTACGTGCTCAAGCGGGTGCTGCTCGGCAAGCCGATGATCAACGAGCAGCTCAAGTCGGAGCGGCTGACCAACCCGGTCGCCCTCGGCGTGCTGTCGTCGGACGCGATGTCGTCCGCCGCGTACGGCACCGAGGAGATCCTGATCGAGCTCCTGCCGTGGGCGGGTGTCGCCGCGTTCACGCTCGTGCTGCCGATGACCGCGGTGATCCTGCTGATTCTGGCGCTGGTCGCGGCGAGCTACCGCCAGGTCGTCATGGTCTACACGAGGGCCGGCGGGTCCTACGTCGTGGCACGCGACAACTTCGGGCCCAGGGTCGCGCAGATCGCGGCGGCCGCGTTGATGATCGACTACGTGGTGACGGTCGCGGTGCAGTGCGCCGCCGGCACGGTCGCCGTAGTGTCCGCTGTGCCGGCCCTTGGCCCGTACAGCCTGGAGATCACCGTCGGCGTCATCCTGCTGATGTGCTACGTGAACCTGCGTGGCCTGCGTGAGGCCGGCCGCCCGTTCGCGCTGCCGGCCTACCTGTTCGTCGGGCTCGTGGTGCTGATGGTGCTCGTCGGCACGGTCAAGCTGGTCACGGTCGGCCTGCCGCGGTACGACCCGAGCCACCTCGCCGGCACGTACCCGGTCACCAGGGGCAACGGGTTCGTGATGGGCGCGACGCTGTTCGTGCTGCTGCGCGCGTTCGCCAACGGCGGTTCGTCGCTGACCGGTGTCGAGGCGATCTCCAACACGGTCGGCGCGTTCCGCAGGCCGGAGGGCCGCAACGCGCGCAAGGTCCTCACGATCATGGCCTGCATCCTGGGCTTCATGGTCGGCGGCGTGTCGTTCCTCGCGTTCGCGACCCACGCCACGCCCTACACCGCGGGCTATCCCTCGGTGATCTCGCAGGAGGCGCGGGCGGTCTTCGGGCAGGGCGGGTTCGGCACCGGGATGTTCTGGCTGATCCAGGCCGCCACCGCGCTGATCCTCTACACCGGCGGCAACACGAGCTTCAACGGCTTCCCGTTCCTGGCCAGTTTCGTCGCCGAGGACCGGTTCCTGCCGCGACAGCTCACCAAGCGCGGCCACCGGCTGGTGTTCTCCAACGGGATCATCGTGCTGACCGTGCTGTCGGTCATCCTGGTGCTGGTGGTCGGCGTCAACGTCAACAACCTGGTGCCGTTCTACGCCATCGGCGTGTTCACCGGCTTCTCGATGGCCGGCTACGGCATGACACGGCACTGGCTGCGGCACCGGGAACCCGGCTGGCGACGGAAGATGGTGATCAACCTGTCCGCCGGGATCATGTCCACCATCATCGTGATCATCTTCGCGGTCACCAAGTTCACCGAGGGCGCGTGGCTGGTGGTCGTGGTGTTCCCGATCCTGGTGTTCACCCTGATCCGGCTCAACCGCGAATACCGGGTGGAATCGGCGATCCTGGACCGGGTGCGCGAGGCGCAGATCCGCACGACGAACTTCGCGCGGCACCGCGTCTTCGTGTTCGTCAGCTCGCTCGACCTCGCAGTCCTGGAAGCCCTGCGCTACGGGCGCAGCCTGCGGCCGGACGAGTTGAAGGCCGTGCACTTCATGGTCGACGAGGCACACGCGAACCGGCTGCGGCAGCGGTGGGAGAGCCTCGGCGTCGACACGACACTGAAGGTGATCGACTGCCCGGACCGGCGGATCAGCAGGGCGGCGCAGGAACTGGTGGTCGCGGCCAGCCGAGCACCGGGCACCGGCGTCACCGTGCTGCTTCCCCGCCGGACCTACGCGCCGTTCCTCGGCCGCCTGCTGCACGACCGGACGGCCGACCGGATCGCCGCGGTGATCAGCCGACTGCCGCAGGCCGCCGCGACGATCGTGCCCTACGACGTGCAGTCCCGGATCAGGGCGGCATTCCCCGACATGCCGGAGGAGAAGGTCACCGAGGCGTTCGAACGACTGTTGGGCCGGCTGGCCAGCTCGGGTGAGAACCCACCGGAACTGGCCGAACACGACCATCCGGCGCCGTCGACGGATGCCGTGCCGATCAGCGGACTGATGCCTGGCCAACTGGCCACCGTCGAGGGCAGGCTGCACGAGATCTCCGTGCGCACCAGGCGTGGCCGCACGACCGTGAGCGGTGAGATCGAGGACGACAGCGGCAGTCTCAACGTCGAGTTCCACGGCGCGCGTGCGGACATCGAGGCCGGCGAGCGGATTCGCCTACGTGGCCGCGTCCGGCTGGATCCGGACAATCACGCCGTGCTGATGTCCGATCCGGACTATGAGGTGCTCGCGCAACCGGCCGACACATAGCCTGCTGTCAGGGGAAATGTCGGCAACAGTGGCAACAGACCATGCCGAAGAAACCGTCTTTCGTTGCTGTCGACAGTGTTCACCACGGTGCTAACGTCCCTGCGTTTGGCGTTCGAAACGCAGCGGCCGAAACGGGCCGCCGACCCGGAGGGCTCCATGCGGCGAAGCAGAAAACTGGCGTTGGCTGTCGCGGCCACCGCCACCATGGCCTTATCCATCACACAAGCGACGACAGCCGTCGCCGCACCGGTCGACACCGATTCACAGCAGCCGTTGACCGCCCAAGAGGCGGCGGCGCTGTCCCAGGACGCGAACACCCCCGTCATCGTGCTGATGAAGAACCAGCCGGCCGCGACCGCCAAGAGCGACACGGCCGCCGGCACCAGCCGCGCGCAGGCCATCACGTCGGCGCAGCAGCCGCTGACGTCCGAACTGTCCCAGGTGCGCGCGCAGCACGTGAAGACCTACACGCTGGCGAACGCGGTCGCGGCGACCGTGTCCAAGGGTGAGGCGGCCCGGCTGGCCGCGAACCCGAACGTGGCGGCCGTCGTCCCGGACGCCCTTGTCAAGGGCGCCCCGCTGGCCCCGAGCCAGCAGCCGGCCACGACGGACCCGGCTGCCGGTGCCGCGAACATCCCCGGCGCCTGCCCGGCACCAGGCGCCAAGCCGCTGCTGGAGCCCGAAGCGCTCGCCGTCACCCACACCGACTCGGACGACCCGACCGCGAAGACCGCCCGTAGCCTCGGCTTCACGGGCGCCGGGGTGAAGGTCGCCTACATCGCCGAGGGCATCGACGTCAACAATCCGGACTTCGTCCGGGCCGACGGCAGCCACGTGTTCGCCGACTACCAGGACTTCACCGGTGACGGCCCGAACGCCCCCACCAGCGGTGGCGAGGCGTTCCTGGACGCCAGCGCGATCGCGGCGCAGGGCCGGCAGGTCTACGACATCTCGAACTTCGGCGCGCACCCGCTGGCCGGTCCGTGTGACGTGCGGATCGAGGGCGTAGCGCCGGGTGCGTCGCTGTACGGCTTCAAGGTGTTCGGTGACACCAACTTCTCCACCACGTCGGCGATCCTGCAGTCCATCCAGTGGGCCGTCCAGGTCGACCACGTCGACGTGATCAACGAGTCGTTCGGCTTCGACCCGTTCCCGGACAGCACGCAGGACGCGGTGAAGCTGTTCGACGACATGGCAGTCGCTGCCGGCGTGAGCGTCACGGTGTCCAGCGGTGACGCCGGCCCGACCAGCACGGAGGGCTCACCGGCCAGCGACCCGAACGTGATCGCCACCGGCGCGTCGACGACGTTCCGCTGGCTCGCGCAGACCGACTACGCTGCCGCGCAACAGTTCGCGCCGGGCGGCTGGCTCAACGACAACATCAGCGAGCTGTCCTCCAGCGGTGTCACGCCGTCCGGTCGCACGATCGACCTGTTGGCCCCCGGCGACAGCAGCTTCGCGCTGTGCACCGCGAATCCCGACCTGTTCGAGGACTGCACCGACTTCAACAACAATCCGTCCAGTGTGGAGCGAAGCGGTGGCACGAGTGAGTCGGCGCCACTGACCGCCGGCGCGGCCGCACTGGTGATCCAGGCATACCGGCAGTCCCACCACGGCGCGAGCCCGAGCCCGGCGCTGGTCAAGCAGATCCTGGTCAGCACGGCGGACGACCTGACGGTGCCCGGCGACGAGCAGGGCGCAGGCCGCCTCGACAGCTACAAGGCCGTGCAGGCGGCGCTGTCCGTGCACGACGGCAACGGCACCCCGGCGCGGACCGGTTCGACGCTGCTGGTCAACCAGACGCAGCTCGACGCCACCGGCGCGCCGGGCAGCCAGCAGCACTGGCAGCTCAAGGTCACCAACAACGGCGCGGCCGCACAGGATGTCCGGCTGTCCGGCCGTGGCTTCGGCCCGGCCCAGCACACCACCACCGGCAGCGTGACGTTGTCCGACACGGCGAGCCCGCACTTCGCGGACTGGTCCGGCGTCAACAACAACTTCGGCGAACTGCACTTCGATGTCGCCCCCGACACCGATCGCCTACAGGCGTCCATCGCCTACCCAGGTGACCCGAACGGTTCGCTGAACGCACGCGTACGGGTGATCCTGGTCGACCCGACGGGAAAGTTGGCGGCGCACTCGCTGCCGCAGGGCGTCGGTAACGCCGGTTTCGTCGACGTCCGGTTCCCGGCCGCCGGCAGGTGGACCGCGGTGATCTTCGGTCGCGACGCCGCAGACGGTGGGACGGTCGGCAAGGTGCTGTTCACGTCGAGCACCGAGCAGACAACGGGTTTCGGCTCGGTCTCCCCAGCGGTGCTGCACCTGGCCCCCGGCCAGACCGGCACGGCGACGGTCACCGCGACCACCCCGGCGCAGCCCGGTGACGGCGCCGGTTCGGTCGTGCTGAACGCGGGCAACGGCAACCAGACGTCGGTGCCGGTCGTGGTGCGCAGCCTCATCGCCATCGCGCACGGCAGCGGCTCGTTCCACGGCACCCTGTCCGGTGGCAACGGCCGGCAGTCCGACCTCGGCCAGGAGCAGTTCTACGAGTTCGACGTCCCGCCGGGGCAGCAGAATGTCGCGGCGAGCGTCGACCTGGCGAACGACCCGACCGACAACATCGCGACGTTCTTGATCGACCCACAGGGCAATGGCGTGGCAGCCGGCACGAACGTGCTCGCGACCAGCTACGATCTGTCCACAAGGGACGGTAGTTTCACGCCGACCACCCAGGCCGACCTCTACGTCCGCAACCCGCAGGCCGGGCGGTGGACCCTGGTGGTGAACTTCGCCGATCCGGTGGTCGGAAACGAGCTGTCCCAACCGTTCACCGGCAAGGTCGCGCTGAACTCGGTGGACGCGCACGCGTCCCTGCCCAACAGCGCCGGCGTTTCACTGAAGGCCGGCAAGGCGGTCACCATCCCGGTCAAGGTCCACAACACCGGAACCGCGCCAGAGGACGTCTTCCTCGACGCGCGGCTGAAGACGACGGTGGGCCTGCACCTGACGGCACAGGAGCCGGCGACGCTGCCACTGCCGATGCCCGGCGACGCGAACTCGCCGGCATGGCTGGTGCCGTCGGAGACCAGCGCGATGGCGCTGATCGCCACGGCGAGCCAGCCCGTGATGTTCGACTGGGGCCCGGAAGCCGGTGACCCCGACCTGCCGTCGATGGTCAACGGCACCACCGCGATCGGTGCGGTGCACGCGAATCCGCTGGCATCGGGCCTGTGGGCGGCGGCACCGGGCGAGGTCGGCCCGACCCCGGACGGCGGCGGCCCAGCGGGCACGGTCACCTTCGACGCGGTAGCGGCGACGAGGGCGTTCGACCCGGCGGTCACCTCGACGGCGACCGACCTGTGGACCGGTTCGGTATCGGCGGTAGGCGCGTTGTCGCTGGTCACCGTACAACCGGGCCAGACGGCCACCATCCCGGTGACCATCACGCCGAGCGGGCATCGGGGCAGCGTCGTGCGCGGCACGCTGTTCGTCGACCAGTTGGTCATCGGCGCGACACCGGTCGTGAACGACATCAACTTCGCCGACCCGGACCCGACCGAGCCCAACGCCAACGAGCTCGTCGGCATCCCCTACCAGTACACGATCGGGTAGTAGTTCGCGTTTCCCACACGAGGCCGGCCTTGTCCGCAAGGTCGGCCTCGTGGCGTTCGTCGCGGTGCAGAGTACAAGAATCCACCTGACGTTCAGCCCGAGATGTTCGGCATCAGCAGAGCCACCGGGCTGACGTCAGACGCGACATACCGTCCAGAAACCAACGACGATGGCCGTCGCGGTGTCGAGTGTGGCCGCCTCGACACCGAGACTTGCGACGAGTGAGCCGTATTCCGCGCGCCATGCTGCCGGCCAGTCCGGCAGGCGCACCGGGATGTCATGCGTGGCGCGTGCGAGGAAGACCGAACGCAGCCGCTCGGCAACGAGCGACGGCTCGATCAGGTCGTGTTCGATGAGCAGCACCAGATCGACGAGATCCTTGACGCGGGTATTGGGCCGGGCCCCATAATCTCCTGTCAGCGCATGGAGTTTCTCGGCGGCATGCTGGTTCACGTCGATCGCGGGGACAGTCACCGATGCCGGATAACCGGCGAAGGCCAGGGCAGACCGAAATGTCAATGGTTCGACCGCACCGGCGATCTCGCTGGCGCGGGCCACGACGTCCAGTCGAACATTCGCGAAGGTCTTCCCCGCCAGCCTGACGTCGACCGGAAAGCGCCATCCTGATCGGCCACCCTGGTCGGCCGCGAGTTGCTGCGGCTGGCCAACAGCGAAGACGAAATGATCGCCATCCCGGTCATCGGCCAGCGCGTCGAACAGTTCGTCGCGAACGTCGTCGCCGTCCGTCAGCCCGTCGGTGATCGCGATGTCGAGATCCTTGGTGGCACGGCACAGGTTGTTCAACCTGAACTCCAGTGCCAGGCCGCCCTTGAGCACCCAACGATCGCGATCGTCGACACGATCGGCGGCCAGTCGGACGAGCATGCGTTCGAACGCGACCTGGCGCCGAAGTCGGTTGACATCGATTCCCCTGGTGTCCGCCTCCGTGCGCAGGCGATTGTTCAGTGCGGCCAACAGCGCTGACGGCGTGCGGCCCGGTTCGGGGTTGCGCTCGACCGGAGTCATGTCCTCGCCGCTCCGACCGACCGCTCGATGCGCAGCGTCGCCCGGCCACCATGATCGTCAGACCGCTCGCGGATCGAACGCGCCGAGATCAGCCCCCGTTCCAGTGCGTCGGCGACAGCGACGTCGAGTTGCTCCTGACCGAGATCGCCGGCGGCGACGTCGAGCAACGTACGGGCGACCGTCGTGACCCTGATCGGAGCCCGATCCTCGATATCGCCGGCCGGCAGGGTGGCCCTGTGCAGGACGACGTCAGGAGCCTGTGCCCGAAAGCTCAGTGGGACGGTCAGATGTACCAGGTGCGGATTGACATCGCTGAGATCGTGCAGCGCGAGAGCCGACTCGTGCGAGACAACCGCACGGTCCCCACTCCACAGCAGCCACAGCACGTACTGGTCGTCGTTGGTGGCCGGCCAGTCCGGCAGCCGGAAGAGACCTCGGCCGACCCGCGTCCAGTTCCCATGATCAACATGGTACTTCTGTGCTTGGTAGCTGTAGCCCACCTCGCCTGCCTGCCGCGCGGTGAAGTAGCCCGCCTGACGCGCTGCCTTCGCGTTCAGCACTCGACGTAGGTCCGCTGGATCGACCGACACAGGGCGATCTTACACAAAACTCAATGGGAGATGTAGTTTGGCGTAGCGGCCTCGCGTGAAACTACATCTCCCATGTAGTTTCGCGCAGATCGGGACGTCGACAACGGTCGCGCCACCGTCAACCGCCCATCTGATCCAGCGCGTCGCCGACCGCGACCAGTCTGCGGAGACCGCTCTCCGTCATCACCAGGTGTAGCGACCCCGTGCGGTGACCGAGCTCGACCTGCGCCTCGGAAGCGACGGCCTCGCACTCGATCGGGCAGTCTCCGTCGACGTTGGCCCACAAGCCCAAGCCGATGCCCATGAAGGTGTTCAGCGTCTCCGCGACGCCGTGCCCATGTCGGGCGCCGCGCTCGCGAAGAAGATCGGCACCTCACAGTCGCACCTCAGCCGCGTCGAGAAGGCACGAGGCCAACTCAGGACGGCCCAACTGGACAAGCTGATCAAGGTACTCAACGTCATACCGGACAACATCGAACTGCTGATCGGCCTGGAAGCCGGTGCCAACTGGGAACAGGCGTACGAGGACGCCTTCGTGCCAGGTCCGCTACAGACGCCGGACTACGCACGGGCTGTCATCAGTTCGGCAGCGCCGTTCCTCCGATCGGCCGACATCCGCGACTGGTCCAACTCCGCATGGATCGACAGCAACGACTGGCAGATCCCGATTTCCGCCGCACCACCGTGATCAACGAAGCCGCGTTGCGCAGGCATGTCGGCGGCCGGGACGTGATGCACGCCCAACTCCGGTATCTCCTTGATCAGCAGTACCGGGCCGGTGTGGAAGTCTTCGTGCTCCCCTACGAAGCCGGCGAGTATCCGGGTCAGGGCCAGTCTTTCTGGAGAAGCAGCACGAGATTCGGCAGCTCACGAGCGTGTTCGGCGTCATTGTGGAGAAGGAGCCCGATCTGGACGGCTCCGCGCGGAAGCTGGCCGAGATCGCGGACACGTTCAGGTAGACGGGAGACGCATGAACGAGCACCCCGGTCTCGCGGCGGTTCGTGCCGCCACCTATCGCAAGTCCAGCCGATCCAGCGGCGCCCAAGTCTGTGTCGCCATCGGGTTCGCGGCTGGCTGGGTCGGCGTGCGGGACACCAAGGAAGACCACCACATCCTCGTGTTACCGGCGGCCCCGTTCACCGCGTTCCTGGCCTCACTTCAGATCGTTGACCGCTGACTCGATGGCGCGGTGGAACGTCGGATACGCATAGATCAACTGCCCCAACCGCTCCGTCGACACTCCCGCGTGCACCGCGACCACAAGAGCCGACAGCACCTCGCCACCCGTTGGCCCAGCCGATGTCGCACCCACCAGTACGCCCCGGTCCGCGTCCTCGACCAGCTTGATCAGCCCGGTGTTCCCCACCTTGTGGATGAACCCGCGTGTCGAACTCGGGATCTGCGCCGACCCGACCCGGACCCGCAGGCCCCGCTCCCGCGCGTTCGCCTCCGTCAGCCCGACCGATCCGATCTCCGGATCGGTGAACGTCACGCGCGGCACCGCGTGGTACTCGGCGCCGTGGCCTGGCTTCCCGAGCACCGACCGCACCGCTATCGCGCCCTGGTACATCGACATGTGCGTGAACGCGCCCTTGCCCGTGATGTCACCGATCGCCCACACGCCATCGGCTAGCCGCATCTGGTCGTCCGGGTCGAGGAACCTGGCCTTCGGGTCGAGCCCCACCGTCTCCAGTCCGATATCCGACAGATTGTTCCGCCGGCCGGTCGCTACCAGTAGATGCTGGGCGCCGACCTCACCGTCACCGATCTCGCACGTGAAGAACCCGTCCTCGTAACGGACATTCCGTGCGGCGGCACTCGTGTGCACCTCGATGCCGTCCTCCGCGAACGCGGCCGCCAGCACCGCGCTCGACTCCGGCTCCTCCAGCGCCACCAACCGGTCCGACGCCTCCACCAGGCTCACCCGGCTACCGAACCGCGCGAACGCCTGCGCCAGCTCGCATCCGATCGCACCGCCACCCAGCACGATCAGCGACTCCGGTGCCTTCTCCACCTTCAAGATGTCGCGGTTGGTCCAATAAGGACTGTCCGTCAACCCCGGAATCGGTGGCACGGCCGGCGCGGTACCGGTGTTCAGCACGATGGCGCGGCGTGCGAGGAGCGCCACATCACCCACCGAGACACGGCCCGGACCGGTGATCCGGCCGTGGCCACGGATGAACCTGCCGCCCTTGCCCTCGAACCGCGCCACAGCGGCCTGGTCGTCCCAGTTGTCGGTCGCCTCGTTGCGAATCCTTGCCGCGACCGGCGCGAAGTCCGGCTCGACCGCGCCATGACCGGCCAATGTGGACACCCGGCGACCTTCGGCCAGCGAGTTCGCGGCACGGATGATCATCTTGCTCGGAACGCAGCCATAGTAGGGACACTCGCCGCCCAACAGGCGCTCGTCCACGCCGACGACCGACAGCCCTGCCTGCGCCAGCTCGCCGGCCACGTACTCGCCACCCGGCCCCATGCCGATCACCACGACGTCAACCGCGTCCGCCATGAGCGCTCACCTCATCACTTTCCGGAGTCTCCGGTAGAAAGTCACGTGCCATCGGCCGGCGCGTGCGGTCCCGGTAGCTCAGCACCCGCCGTGGCCAGTTGTTCGTCACCCGGCCTGATTCCGTTTTGTACCAGCTCGTGCAGCCGGCCACCCACACCGTGTCGCGCAGCGCGGCGGCCAGCGACTCCTGGTACCGCGCGAACACGCTCGGGTTCACCTCCACCGTGCCGCCACGACGGATGCACGCCATCACGTACCGCACCTGGGCCTCGATCATCACCACGACCGAGTTGTTGCCCAGGTTGGTGTTCGGCCCGTACAGCAGGAACAGGTTCGGGAACTCCGGCACCGTCATCCCCAGATACGCCGCGGCACCGTCGGCCCACGCGTCCGCCCGCAGTCGCCGCCCGGTGCGCCCCACGATCTCCATCGGCGCCAGGAACTCGGTCGCGGTGAATCCGGTCCCGTACACGATCGTGTCGACGGGGAACCCGTTGCCGTCCGCGGTGACCAGGCCGTCCGGCGTGACACCGGCGACCGGCGCCGTGATCACCTCGACGTTGTCCCTCGCCAGCGCGGACAGGTAGTCGTCCGAGATGAGAATTCGCTTGCAGCCGGCCGGAAAGTCCGGCGTCAGCACGGCTCGCAACGCCGGATCGGGCACCTGTGTCCGCAACTGCCGCCGGCACAGGTAGTCGACGATCCGGCCGAGCCGCTGCCCGCGCACCGCCGCGTACAGCACGAAGTCCCCGAAGCAGAACCACAGCCCACGCAGCGCCAGCCGCCCCACCACACTGCGGAACAACAGCCGATGCCCACGCCCGTACCGGTAGTCCCACTTCGGCAGCACCCAGTTCGCCGACCGCTGGAACACGTACACCTTCCGCGCCGTTGCGGCGACATGCGGAACGAACTGCGCGGCACTGGGCCCGGTGCCGATGACGGCGACGGTCCGGCCGGCCAGGTCGTGATCGTGCCGCCACCGCGCCGAATGGAAGGCGACGCCGGCGAAGTCGGCCATTCCCGGCAGGTCCGGCCACTTCGGCCGGTTGAGCTGCCCGACCGCCGGCACGAGCACCCGAGCCGTGAACTCCTGCCCGTCGACCGCCGTGAGCCGCCACCCGCCGTCCGCGTAACGGGCGCCCGAGATCTCGACGCCGAAGCGGATGTGCTGCCGGAGGCCGTACCGGTCCGCGCACCGCCGCAGGTACCCGAGTATCTCGTCCTGTAGCGGAAACGCCCTGCTCCAGCGCGGGTTGGTGGCGAAGGAGTACGAGTAGAGCGCGGACGGCACGTCACATCCGGCGCCGGGGTAGGTGTTGTCGCGCCAGACGCCGCCGATGTCGTCGGCCTTCTCGTAGATCGTGAACGGGACGCCGGCCTCGGTCAGTTGGATGGCCATGCACAGTCCGGCGAAGCCGGCACCGATGATCGCGACCTGATCGACTGACACCGGCCAACACTAGTTATTACCGGCTGGTAGCGTCGGATCATGGCGCGAGGACAGGCGGTCCGGCGGATCGACAGGCCGGCGAGCACTGTGTGGCGGGCGGTCGCCGACCACCGGGGTATCGCCGGGTGGGGCCCTGGCATGGCGGTGGACATGGAACGCGACGGCGAGCCGGACGCGGCCGGTGTCGGCGCGATCCGGGTGATCACCGGTCCTGGCGTGCGGATTCGTGAGGAGATCACCGCGTTCGAACCAGAACGACGCATCGCCTACCGGGCGCTGTCCGGCATCCCGCTGCCCGGCTGGGCCGGCGAGATCGAACTGGCCGAGCGAGCGGGCGCGACCACCATCCGCTGGTCGGTGACCACAACGGCACCCGGCACCGCGCCGATCATGAACGCCGCCGCCCACATCCTCATGTTCGCCCTGGTCAAGGCAGTGCTGCGGGCCGACCGATGACGACGAGCCGGCCGTGCCGAACCGGATTCGGCACGGCCGGTGACCGCCGTCAGCCCAAGTTCTCCAGTTCCCGTTCCACCGCTGCCAGTTCCTCCTCGGTGCCCTGCACCCGTGGCCCGGTGAACCACTTGCGCGCCGACGCGAACCACCACACCGCCGCCCCGCCGAGCACCACCAGGAACGCGATCGACGTGTAGTTGAAGTTCGAGAACTTGATCGGATACGCCGTGGGCAGCATGAACAGGATGAAGATGAACGCCACCCACACCGACGCGATGATGCCGACCGGCCGGCCCCACCGGCCCAGGTGCCACGGCCCGCGCTCGAACCGCGGACCCTGGCGTACCCGCAGGAACACCGGTATCACGTACGCCGTGTAGAGCCCGATCACCGCGATCGACGTGACCGCGCCGTAGGCCGTCGAATTCCACAGCGACGGCAGGGTCAGCACGAACGCGCCCACGACGGCCAGCCACACCGAGTTGGTCGGCGTCCTCGTGCGCTTGTTGATCCGGTGCCAGAAGTTCGACCCCGGTAGCGCGCCGTCGCGGGCGAACGCGTAGATCATCCGCGAGTTCGCCGTCACCGACGACATGCCGCAGAACAACTGCGCGCCGATCGCGATCAGCAGCAGGAACTCGCCGGTCTTCTGGCCGGCTGCGTCGATGAAGATCTGCGCGGGCGGCACGCCGGTCGCCGTCGACAGGGTGCCGGCGTAGTTCTGGATCGCGAACGTCAGGCCGATCAGCAGCACCCAGCCGGCCACGAGCGACACCAGGATCGAGTTGAGGATGCCCTTCGGGCCCGCCGTCGCCGCGCTCCTGGTCTCCTCGGTCATGTGCGCCGACGCGTCGAAACCGGTCAGCGTGTACTGGGCGTTGAGCAGGCCCAGCAGGAACACGTACGGCGCGAAGCCCCACCCGGTGTTGTTGACGAAGTGCCCGAACACGAAGCTCGCCGACTGGTGGTGCGCCGGCACGATCAGCAGCACGCCGACGATGATCAGTACCCCGATCAGGTGCCACCACACGCTGATGTTGTTCAGAATCGCAACCAGGCGGACGCCGAAGGTGTTCAACAAACCATGGACCACAAGAATGATCCCGGCCAGCATGATCGTGTGTGCCGGCACGGCGGTGAAGCCCGTCGTCAGTTCGAGGAAGGCGTTGAGGAAGATCGCGGCGCCGTAGTCGATGCCCGCCGTCACCGCGACCTGGCCGACCAGATTGAACCACCCGGTGAACCACGACCACGCGGCCCCGTTGCGTGGCGCGAGCTTGGCCGCCCAGTAGTACAGGCCCCCGGCGGTCGGGTAGCTGGAGCAGACCTCGGCCATCCCGAGCCCGACCAACACCACGAACACGCCGACGAGCGGCCACCCCCAGATCAGCGCGAACGGCCCCCCGGTGTTCAGCCCGATGCCGTACAGCGTGAGGCAGCCGGACAGGATCGAGATGATGGTGAAGGACACCGCGAAGTTGGAGAAGCCGGACATCGAGCGCCGCAGCTCCTGCGCGTAGCCCATCTGACGGAGTCGAGTGTCGTCGTCGGTTTCGGCCGAGGACACGTTGAGTTGGTCGGTCAAGACGGCTCCCTGCTACCGATTCAATGGACCAGCAGCG
>DATBDL010000439.1:0-15116 GCA_036269975.1 Pseudonocardiaceae bacterium
GCCGGCGAAGCACGTCTGCACGGCGCCGAAGCCGCGCATCGCACCGCACGGCGGGTTGTTCGTGTACACGACCGTCGACTCGATCAGCGCGTTTGGCGCCGCGTACGGCCCGATCGCGAACGACGCCGCGTTCGAGCAGACCGCGGTCGAGCTCGAGGCGTACGCGCCGCCGTCGAGCAGGATCCTCATGCGTACGTTGACGAGCCGGCCGTCGCGCGTCGCACGGTGCTCGCACCAGATCCGCGCCGGATGCCGGTGCACGTGGCCGAAGAACGACTCCTCGCGGTTGTAGACCATCTTCACCGGTTTGTTGGTATACCTGGCCAGCAGGCACGCGTGCACCTGCATCGACAGGTCCTCTCGCCCGCCGAACGCGCCACCGACGCCGGCCAGCGTCAGCCGGACCTTCTCGATCGGCAGCCCGAGCGCTGTCGCCACCTGCCGCTGGTCCACGTGCAGCCACTGCGTCGCCACGAAGAGGTCGACACCGCCGTCCTCGGCCGGCACGGCGAGCCCGGACTCCGGCCCGAGAAACGCCTGGTCCTGCATGCCGACCTCGTATTCACCGGTCACGACGACCTCGGCCAGCGGCTTCGCGGCGGCCACGTCACCGTGCCGGATCGGCACGTGGCGCACCACGTTCCCGCCGGGATGCAGTGACGGCCCGTCGCCGTGGACAGCCGCCATCGCGTCCGTGATCGGCGTCAGCACCTCGTACTCGACCACGATCCTGGCCAGCGCCCGCCGGGCCGTCTCCGGATGGTCGGCACCCACCAGCGCGACCGGTTCGCCCTGGTAGCGCACGGTATCGACGGCCAGTACCGGCTGATCGAGGTGTTCGAGGCCGTACAGGTTCGTGCCCGGCACGTCCGCGTGCGTCAACACCGCGTAGACGCCGGGCAGCTTCAGTGCCTCGGTGAGGTCGATGTGCCTGATCCGCGCGTACGGGTGCGGGCTGCGCAGCGTCGCGCCCCAGATCATGTCCTCGTGCCACAGGTCGGACGAGTAGGCGAACTCGCCGCGCGCCTTCAACACCCCGTCCGGCCGTTGCGGGCTCGTACCGACGCCGCCGGCCGTCGTCGGCTCGGACTTCGTCGACCTGGTCATCGATCCACCAGCTTCCGGTGCGCCGCAACGAGTTCCCGCGCCAGTACTCGATCGTCCACTGTGGTCAGTTGGTTCGTCCGTACCACCGGTTCGCCGCCCACGAGCAGCAGTTCCAGCGGTGCCGGCGCGCCGAGGACCAGCGCCGCGACCGGATCGTCGATCCCCGCGTGCGCCAACCCGTCCAGCCGCCACATCGCGAGATCGGCCAGCTTGCCGACTTCCAGCGAACCGAGATCGTCGGCCCGGCCGAGGCAGCGCGCGCCACCGGCCGTCGCCATCCACAGCGCCTGCCGTGGGCTCAACGACGTCGGTCCGCTGCGGCTGGGCGGGGTGGTGGGGGACGAACGCTGCCGCGCGAACAGCAGCGCCTGGTGCATCTCCTCGGCCAGCCCACCGGACTCGTTCGACGCCGCGCCGTCCACGCCGAGCCCGACCGGCACGCCGGCCGCCAGCAGGTCCGCGACCGGTGCGACACCGACCGCGATCCGCGCGTTCGACGTCGGGCAGTGCGCGGTGCCGGTGCCGCTGCCGGCGATCGCGCTGATCGCGCCCGGCGTGAGGTGCACGGCGTGCGCGAGCCACACGTCGTCGCCGAGCCAGCCCAGCCGTTCCGCGTACTCCACCGGTGTGCAGCCGAATTCGCGGCGGCACTGCTCGTCCTCGTCCACGGTCTCGGCCAGATGCGTGTGCATCCGGACGTTCACCCGGCGGGCCAGTTCGGCCGCCCCGGTCATCAGCCGTTCGGTGACCGAGAACGGCGAACACGGCCCGACCGCGACCCGCACCCGCGCGTTTCCGGCCGGATCGTGGTACTTCGCGATCGCCTCCTCGGTCGCGGCCAGCGCCGCATCGGTGTCCTCGACGATGTTGTCCGGCGGCAGGCCGCCACCGGACTCGCCCCGGTCCATCGAACCGCGCACCAGGTGCAGTCGCGTGCCGATCCGGTCGGCCGCCGACACGACGGCCGCGGCCTGGTCCCCGCCGTAGGCTGGGAAGACGTAGTGGTGATCGGCGACGGTGGTGCAGCCGGTGAGCGCGAGCCGGGCAAGGCCACCGGACGCGGCGGCGTGCGTGACGTCGGCATCCAGCCGGCCCCAGATCGGGTACAGCTCGACCAGCCACTCGAACAGCGTGCACGTCTGGCTCATGCCGCGCGTCGCCCACTGGTACAGGTGATGGTGCGTGTTCACGAGTCCCGGCGTGACGAGGCAGCCGCGTCCGTCCACAATGGTCGCACCGGGGATCGCCGGTGCCGGACCGCTGCCGATGGCCGCGATCCGATCGCCCTCCACCACGATGTGGCCATTCGTGTACTCGCTGCCGTTGTCGTCCACTGTGGCCAGCGCGGCGCCGGTGATGACGAGTGTCATGCGTGTGCCCTCTCCGCGGCCAGCCGAACGGCGTCCATGATCTTCTCGTATCCGGTGCAGCGGCACAGGTTGCCGGCCAGCGACTCGCGGATCTCCTCGTCGCTGGGCCGGTCCACCCGCCGTAGCAGGTCGTGCGTCGCCACGATCAGTCCCGGCGTACAGAACCCGCACTGCACGGCGCCCGCCTCGACGAACGCCTGCTGCACCGGATCGAGCGCGTCGCCATCGGCCAACCCCTCGACGGTCCGTACCCGCCGTCCCTCGGCCTGACCGGCCGCGACCAGGCACGCGCACACCGGCGTGTCGTCGAGGTAGACCGTGCAGGAGCCGCATTCGCCCTGTTCACAGGCGTTCTTGGAGCCGGGCAGCCCGAGTCGCTCACGGAGCACGTAGAGCAGACTCTCGCCGGCCCAGACGTCGTCAGTGGTGCGTTGTTCGCCGTTCACCGTCACGTTCAGGCGCATGCCGGCCAGCTCCCGTCTACGTAGTCCTGCCACGCCCAGGCCAGCGTCCGGCGGGCCAGTACCGCGAGGGCGTGCGTGCGGTAGGCGGCCGTGCCCCGGACGTCGTCGATCGGCGCCGCGGCAGTGCCGACCAGTTCGCCGAACCGGCGGATCACGTTGTCCGGCAATGGTTTTCGTGGCTCCCAGCGGCCGCTCAGCTCGCCCGCGATGAAGTCCTCGGCGTCGGTCGCGTGCCGTGGCGTCGGTGCCGCCGACCCGATCGCGGCGCCGACCTTGCCGGTGGCCGGGAACAGGCTCAGGCCGAAGGCGCACACCGCGATCACCATCGCGTTGCGGGTGCCCACCTTCGCGAACTGCTGCGGTCCCTCGGCCGGCGCGATGTGCACGGCCGCGATCAGCTCGTCCGCCGCGAGCGCGTTCCGTTTCACGCCGAGGTAGAACTCGGCGGCCGGCACCATCCGGAGGCCGCGCACGGACGCGACCTCGACCACCGCGTCGCCCGCCAACAGCGCCGGATGCGTGTCACCGGCCGGTGACGCGGTGCCAAGGTTGCCGCCGACCGTGCCCCGATTGCGGATCTGCGGCGACCCGACGGTCCGGCTCGCCATCGCGAGGCCGGGCAGTTTGTCACCCAGTTCGGTGATGATCCGGGTGTACGGCACGGTCGCGCCGATCCGGAGCTGTCCGTCTGCCATCGACCACTCGGCCAGTTCGGGGATCGCGCCCAGATCGAGCAGGGCGGACGGGCGCCGGTGGTCGAAGTTCAGCTCGACCATCAGGTCGGTGCCACCCGCGATCGGCACAGCGGTCGGCTGCTCGGCCTTCGCTGCCACGGCGTCGGCCCAGGTGCTGGGGCGCAGGAAGTCCATTGGCCGCCTCCTCGTCCCGTTCCGTGTCGTGTCCTGAAGTACACCGCTGGCCGGCTGCCCCGGCTACGGCGGGAACACACGAAACGAGCCGATACCGGCCGTCACCTTTTGTGGCTTCATCCAACGATACGGCGGCCGACCGGACCTAAGCTGTGCCAATTGTGCGCGACCGTCAGGAGGTCGGTGATGGTCTCGGTGCGCGCCGTGGCGGCGATGACGGCGTTGCGCCTCACCGTGCGCACCGGCGCTGACCTGCTCGACCGCGAGGTCTCCCGGATCTACGGCACGGAACTGCCCGATCCGGTCCGTTTCCTGTCCGGCGGCGAGCTGGTGCTGACGGGCCTGCTGTGGCTGCGCACCGACGCCGATGTTCCCCCGTTCGTGGCGGCCCTCGCCGGTCGCGGGGTGGCCGGCATCGTCGCGTGCGACGCGGACACCGGTGTGATCCCCACGGCGCTGGTCGACGAGTGCCGCCGGCGGGAAGTGCCGCTGCTCGAAGCGAACGTCGACCTGTCGTTCGCCGACGTCATCGACCTGGTCGGCCAGGCACTGGCGGCCGAACGCGGCATCCGTGACCAGCAACGCCGCCTGATCACCGCGCTGGCGAGGGGCGCCGTCCTGGCCGAACTGCTGGCGCTGGCGGCGGCCGAGCTGGACGCGCCGTGCTGGGTGCTCACGCCGTTGGGCCGGACCGTCGCCACGAGCGGCACCGAACTGCCGCCTGACCGGCTGCCGGTGCTCATCGGTGCGTTCCTGCGGGCGGACGGCCGGCCGAAATGGGTGCGCGGCCCGGCCGGATCGGCGACGCTGCTGCCACTGCCCGATTCCGGCGGCGTCGATCTGACCAGGTGGTTCCTGGTTGTCGGCAGGGCCGAGCCGAGGGAAGAGATCGTCGCCGAGCTGGTCAATCTCATCGCGATCCAGCGCAACAGGGAGCAGGAGAACCGGCGGGTGGCCGACCAGGTGACCGGCAGCGTGCTGCGCGCCGTGATGGCGGGTACCGCTGGCCTCGCCGAGATCACCGGCACCGCGCTCGCCGCCGGCATCGACATCCGCAGGCCGCTGCGGGTGCTCGCCGCGACGACTCCGTCGGCACCACCCGGTCGAGCGATGGCGGTGCTGGCAGAGTTGATCGCCACGATCGCCCTGTCCGGCCGGCCCGGCCTGCTCGGCGTCGTCGACGACCAGGTTTACGCGTTGTTGCCGGCAGGTCGCGAGTCGGACGCCGAGCTGGCCGAACGCGCCGGCGCCGCCTTGAAACTCGTGGAACCGGGGCTGACCACCAGCAGGGTGGTCGTCGGCATCAGCGCGGTGACGACGGCTGCCGAACTGCGCGGCGCCGTCCAGGAGGCGCGGCATGCCAGGGAGTTGGGGGAGCGGCAGCCCGGCCGGACGAGGGTGGTGGCCGGTGCCGAGGTCGCCGTGCACCAGTTGTTGCTGGCCACCGTGCCGGACGAGCTACGCAGGGCGTTGCGCCGCCGGGTGCTCGGCCGGCTGTTCGACTACGACGCCGAGCACGACGGCAGCCTCGTCGAGACGTTGACCGTGTTCCTGGACTGCTCCGGCTCGTGGGCCCGCGCGGCGGCCCGGCTGCACGTGCACGTCAACACCCTCCGGTACCGGATCGGCCGGATCGAGGAGCTGACCGGCGCCGACCTGGCCGATTTCACCCAACGGGTGGACGTCTACCTCGCGCTGCACGCCGAGACCTGAAGATCCTTCCTGGTTTCACGCGGAACACACGTGGTTGGTATCACGGACCCTTTATCAAGGTTCCTTGCGCAACTACCGTTGGTAAAGCTATGCTGACATCACAGACAGCTCGTCAAGAAGCACCGAAGGAGCCCGTGATGCAGAACTCACTGACCGCACTCAGCGCCGAGGTCCGCTACCGCCACCGCGATCTCGAAACAGCCGCGGTCGACGCCCGCCTGCGTCGCGCGGTCCGGTCGCGCCGCTTCCGGTGGCTGACCAGTCGAGACGGCGACCACCTGCGCTCTGATGTGGCCGAACTGATCACCGACGCGGCACCGCACGACAGTCCACAGTGGCCGTTGCGGCGACGGCACCCGCGGCGGGCTGTAGTCCGGTAGCCTCAGCACTTCCACGTGGCTGACTGGGTGGGGCTAGCACCACCCAGGGTTCGGGTGGCAGCCGGCTGGTCGGATCACGACCTGTGATCAAGACTGGGAACCGGACAAGCGATACCGAACCAGCCGACAGGGAGGCGTCGATGCAGGCGGAGACCGTTCTCCAGGGGGAGCTGCACGAAACCGCGCTCATACCAACGATGTTCACTCGCGTGACGACCCTCGTGAATCGGCTGCTGGTGCCGTTCGGGTTGCTGGCGGTCACGGTGTCGGTGGTGATGGTCGTCGTCCTGCACCTACTGCCCGACTGGGGCGGGGTCAACCCGCTGACCGGGATGCTCAGCGACTACGGCGTACTGCCGGACGGCTGGGTGTTCGACACCGCGCTGGACATCATGAGCGTCGGCTCGGTCGCGGTACTGGTGAAGATGGCGTGGCACGGCGTGGTGCGCGGTCGGGCGACGTATGCGCTGTTCGTGAGCTGGTGCGTCTGCCTGATCGGCATCGCCACGTTCACCAAGGACCCGAACACGGCGGTACAGACATTCCGCGGTTCGTTACACCTGTGGTGGACGGCGGCAGCGTGCGTCAGCCTGCCGATCGCCAGCATGTTCATCGGCTGGCAACATCGTCGTGACCCACAGTGGCGCCGGTTCGCGTGGACGACGCAGAGCCTCGCGTTGATCTCGGTGCCATGCTTCCTGCCGTTCGTGGTCTCGTTCTTCATCATCCGGCTGACGCATTCCACCGGCCTGCACGTGCCCACCGGCCTGGTGGAGCGGGTGATGGGCGGGCTGGACGTGGCGCTGCTGGTGGTGCTGGCCGTATGGGCCCATCGAGCCGCCCATGCCCGCCGACTGGCAGTCATGACCAACGGCGCAGCATGACTGACGGCGACGTAGTTGACCTGGCGACCAGGCTGTTCGGCATGGCAAGGGCAGGCGAGACGGAGACGTTGGTCGCGTACCTGGAAGCCGGCGCGCCGGCGAACCTGACGAACGACAGCGGCGACACCCTGGTGATGCTGGCCGCCTACCACGGCCACGCCGAGACAGTGCGCGCGCTGCTGGCCGCCGGCGCGGACCCGAACCGAGCGAACGATCGAGGTCAGACACCGATAGCCGGCGCGGTCTTCAAAGCCGAGAAGGACGTGGTGCTGGCATTGTTGGAAGGAGGCGCTGATCCGGCTGCGGGTCAGCCGTCCGCGGTGGCGACGGCGGAGATGTTCGGGCAGGTTGAGCTACTGGCCCTGTTCGGCCGTTAGGCTTGTGCGCCAGTGTTGGAGTCGGTGATTCGCGTCGTGTGTGCGTTCCTCGGTGGGGAAGCGCCAGCAGAAGACGAGTGACCAGACCAGGGTCTGGAGTCGCCGTCCGGCCAGAAACGGCGCGAGTTCTTCGTGTGCATGGGGGTAACCGACCAGGGCGGCGCGTCCGTCGAGGCGGCTGGTGAGTGCGAGGCAGGCAAGGTCCCAGCCGAGGGGTCCGCGCCAGGCGTCCTCGAAGTCCGTCCACACGGGGCCGTCCGGAGTGCACAGGAGATTCCCAGGATGCGCGTCTCCGTGCAGTGGAACGGTTTCGTGGTCGGTGTTCATGATGTCGTTGGTGACGGCGGTCGCGTCGGCGAGCAGGTTGGCGGTGTCGGTCTCGGTCAGGGGCCCGAACGCGTCGACTCGTCGTAGGGCGCTGAGCACTTCGGCCACTTCGATCGGCGGTGTGTCCTGGAGTTCGCCGGGGAAACCGCGCATTGCGGTGTGAAGGTCGGCCAGCAGTGGGCCGACTTCGGCGGGTTGCCAGGTGTGGCGGGGTTCGTGGGGGACGTAGGTCCAGAAGGTGATGGTGTAGCCGTCGGCGTGGTGTGGTCCGGGCGGAAGTTCGCGGCTGGGCGCGACAACGGGAGCGCCTTGGTCGGCCAGGTAGTCGGCGAGAGCGAGATCGTTGGCGAGATTGGCGGCGACGGCGGGCCGGACGAGGGCGGTGAGCGTGGCGACACGGGCCACGACCGGAGCTGGGGTGAGGTGCAGGATGACGTTCGATCCGTTGGACAGGACTGTCGGCGCATCGGATCGAACGCCTAGCTGAGTTGCCAGCTCGGTGGCCGCCTGCACAGCCCGTGCCGTGTCGGCTTCGATACGGTCGTGGCGGATCATCGCCGCAGCATGCCAGTGACGGGTCCGTGGAGTGAACCTAGAAACTTGAGGCCATCCCGTCTACTCGGGTGCCCCGCCTGATCGTTGTTCTGGTTGGTCTGCTCGTCCCGATCTTCGATTGTCGTAGGTGCGGCGGGGATCGGGAAGAGCGGGAAGGACTGGACGAGCGGGTTTGTGCTGTCTGATCGGGATAACCCCTCGGGTTCGGGGTTCGGTCCGTTGGGTGGGTGGCCGGGTTGGGCTGGCCCTTTTGCGTTGGGTTGGCCCGCATCCGAGCGCCAGCGTCTGGGGTCGGAGCTTTCAGCCCATGGTGGCTCAGCCACGCTGACTGGTCAGCCACGCCGACTGGCTCAGCCCACCCTGGCTCAGCCCACGCTGGCCGAGCTCAGCCTGCGATCGCCGTCAGGGAGTTCAGTTCCGTCTTCAACTGCGTCGCCCATTGTTGTGCCAACTGCTTGGCTGTTGGGTTGCTGCCCTTCGACGCCTCGTTCGTCGCCGCCTGCTCGGCTGCTGTCAGGTTGCCCTTGACGCCCTGCAACCACTGCATGTCGAACGGGGTTCCGGTTGCCGCCTCTATCTGCTGTACCTGCGAGTCCGACAACAGGCCGGGGATCTGGCCGGGTACCGACGACGGGGACGGCTGGCCCCACTGCGTCAACAAGCCCGTCATCGTGTCCACCGATGGGACCGCGTCGTTCGCTATCTGGGTGGCCAGTGTTCGGATTTGGGCGTTCGTGCTCACCGTGCTGGCCTTGGTCGCCAAGTTGATCGCCTGCTGGCGTAGCTGTACCGCCTGGTCCAGGAACGTGATGTCGGCGGCGTTGTGCGCTGCGGCGGCCGAGCCCTGCGTCGAGGTGGGCGCGCTGGCACTGGGGGCCGACGTCGTCGTGGGGGCTGGGCCGAACGACTGGCTCGCGCCGGCGCCTGCCGGTGCTGCCTTCTCCGCGTTCACGCAGCCGGCCAGCCCAAGCAGCACGGCACTGAGCAGCACGGCAGCCGCCGTGCCACGGATGGCGGTTGATCGCACGTCTGCACTCCCTGACGACCTGACAACGACGACTGACGAGCCTGACAACGTCGAACTGACGGGCGGACCTTGTCATGTGACCCGCCCAGAGCCTAGGACCACGGCCGACCCGGTCTGCGATGGCGTCCGACCTGTTATTCGCGCTGGTGACGCACGTCACCCCGCCTCGTCCCTACCTGGCCCCGCAGGGCTGGCCTACTCCTCGCGGTCTACCATCCGGAGCAAGCTTTGCGGTGTACGGGCACGCCCCGCGACCTCGACGAGCGCACACAGCAGGAGGAACAGTGACGGCCGTCGCGCCCAAGCCGATCGCAACCCGCCCCTATCCGGCGCGGACATCGGTCAAGGGAACGTATCTGCTGCGGATGTTCCGCACGACGGATCCGAAGATGCTCGGCATCATGTACCTGTCCACGTCGTTCGGGTTCTTCCTGGTCGGCGGCGTCATGGCGCTGCTGATGCGCACCGAGCTGGCGCAGCCTGGCCTTCAGTTCCTCTCCCAGGAGCAGTACAACCAGCTCTTCACCATGCACGGCACGATCATGCTGCTGCTGTACGCGACGCCGATCCTGTTCGGCTTCGCGAACTACATCCTGCCGCTGCAGATCGGTGCGCCGGACGTCGCCTTCCCTCGGCTGAACGCGCTCGCCTACTGGCTCTACCTGTTCGGCGGTCTGATCGTCATCTCCGGCTTCCTCACGCCGGGCGGCGCCGCCGACTTCGGCTGGTTCGCGTACACGCCGCTGTCCGACGCGATCCACTCGCCGGGTGTCGGTGGCGACCTGTGGATCATCGGCCTCGTGATATCGGGTCTCGGCACGATCCTCGGTGGCGTCAACATGACCACCACGGTGATCTGCCTCCGCGCGCCCGGCATGACGCTGTTCCGGATGCCGATCTTCACCTGGAACATCCTGGTCACCAGCATCCTCGTCCTGCTTGCCTTCCCGATCCTGACTGCCGCGCTGCTCGGCCTGCTGGCCGACCGGCGGCTCGGCGCGCACATCTTCGACCCGGCCAACGGCGGCGTGATCCTCTGGCAGCACCTGTTCTGGTTCTTCGGCCATCCCGAGGTCTATATCGTCGCGTTGCCGTTCTTCGGCATCGTGTCCGAGATCTTCCCGGTGTTCTCGCGTAAGCCGCTGTTCGGTTACAAGGGCCTCGTCTACGCGACGCTGTCGATCGGGGCCCTGTCGATGACCGTGTGGGCGCACCACATGTACGCGACCGGCGCGGTGCTGCTTCCATTCTTCTCTTTCATGACCTTCCTGATCGCGGTGCCGACCGGTGTGAAGTTCTTCAACTGGATCGGCACCATGTGGAAAGGCCAGCTGACCTTCGAGACCCCGATGCTGTTCAGCGTCGGCTTCCTGGTCACGTTCCTGTTCGGCGGCCTCACCGGCGTGCTGCTCGCCGCGCCTGCCATCGACTTCCACGTGTCGGACACGTATTTCGTGGTCGCACACTTCCACTATGTCCTCTTCGGCACGATCGTGTTCGCCACCTATGCCGGCATCTACTTCTGGTTCCCGAAGATGACCGGCCGGATGATGAACGAGCCGTTGGGCAAGCTGCATTTCTGGACCACGTTCATCGGATTCCACCTGACATTCCTGGTGCAGCACTGGCTCGGCGCGGAAGGCATGCCACGCCGTTACGCCGACTACCTGCCCAGCGACGGGTTCACCACCCTGAACACGATTTCCACCATCGGTTCCTACGTTCTGGGCGCCTCGGTGTTGCCGTTCATCTACAACGTGTTCAAGTCCTATCGTTATGGTGAGGTCGTCGACGTGGACGACCCGTGGGGCTACGGCAACTCGTTGGAGTGGGCCACGTCCTGCCCGCCGCCCCGGCACAACTTCACCGAGCTGCCACGGATTCGCTCCGAGCGGCCCGCGTTCGAACTGCACTACCCGCACATGGTCGAACGGCTACGGCTGGAGAACGAAGTCGGTCGCAGGCACGCGATGGCGGGCGCGGCCACCGGCGACTCATCCGGCGGTACCGACCACGGGTGACGCGGCGGCCCAACCGCCGCAGCACCATCGTTGACCTGCGCGAGCCCCGGACCCGGCCACACCGGCCAGCCGGGGCTCGCCCTTGCCAGGAGGTGCTCGAGTGACCGATCCACAGGACACCCCGATCCTGATCACCGTCACCGGTCCGGACAAACCCGGCGTGTCGTCCGTGCTGTTCGCGGTGTTGGCCCGCCAGAGCGTGCACCTGCTGGACGTGGAGCAGGTGGTGATCCGGGGCCGGCTCGTGCTGGGCGTGCTGGTCAACGCCCATTCCGACCCGGAGGGCCTGCAAGAAGCCGTCGAGCAGGCCATGGCGAGCGTCGCGATGCAGGTGGACGTCGAGATCGGTGCCGACTCGGCCACGTCCGGCCAGTCGAGCTCGTCGCACGTGGTCGTCGTGCTCGGCCGGCCGATCACGGCACGCGGATTCACCGAGGTGGCACGCAAACTGGCCTCGCTCAGCGCGAACATCGACGCCATCAGCCGGGTCGCCGACTACCCGGTCACCGGCCTGGAACTGCGGGTCTCGGTCGCCGAGGACACGCAGGACGCGGACAGCCAACTCCGCTCGGCACTGGCGGACGTCGCGGTCCGGGTGGGCCTCGACGTTGCCGTCGAACGGGCCGGTCTGGCGCGGCGGGCCAAGCGGCTCATCGTGTTCGATGTGGACTCGACCCTGGTGCAGGGCGAGGTGATCGAGAAGCTGGCGGCGCGCGCCGGCCGGGAGGCCGAGGTCCGTGAGGTGACGGCCGCCGCCATGCGCGGTGAGCTGGATTTCGCCGAGTCGCTGCGGCAGCGGGTCGCGACGCTGGACGGGCTACCGGAGTCGGTGCTCGACGACGTGGCCGCCGAACTGGAACTGATGCCGGGCGCCCGCACCACGGTCCGCACGCTGAAGCGGCTGGGTTTCCAGTGCGGTGTGGTGTCCGGCGGCTTCACCAGGGTGATCGAGCGTCTCGCCGCCGAACTGGGCCTCGACTTCGTGGCCGCCAACGAACTGGAGTCGGTCGACGGGCGGTTGACCGGGCGGCTGGTCGGTGACGTGATCGACAGGGCGGGCAAGGCGGCCGCGCTGCGCCGGTTCGCCAACCAGACCGGTATTCCGCTCGCCCAGTGCGTGGCGGTGGGTGACGGCGCCAACGACATCGACATGCTCTCGGCCGCGGGTCTGGGCGTGGCGTTCAACGCCAAGCCGGCATTACGCGAGGTCGCGGACACCGCGCTGTCGCACCCGTTCCTGGACGCCGTGCTGTTCATCCTCGGCGTGACGAGGGCCGAGGTCGAGGCCGCCGACGCCGCGGACGGTCTCGCGCCCTTCCGGCCATGAGCGAGCCAGCGGGCGAACCGGGCGTGTTGGCGGCGCTGGCCGCCCGGTATGCCTACTGGCTCGGCCTGCCGGACGATGAGACGACGGCCGCCGCCGAGGAGGACGACCCGGCGCGGGTGCGGGCCATGCCGGTGATCCTGCGGTTCGAACGGGCGACACCGCCCGGCCGGACCGACCTGCTGGAAGCGGCCGCCGCTGCCGCCGTCGCCGTGTGTCTCGATCCACGCGCCGAACCCGGCGGCGAATGGCACGACGACCTGGTGGCCTGGACGTCGGCCAACATTCGCAAGGTCTCGCGGCGGGCGCGCGGCGTGCACTGGCAGGCCGTCGCCGACCTGCCGGGGCGCACGATCACCGTCGGTGGCGCCGAAGCGCGCGCCCTGGTCCCCGGCCTGGTCGCGGACCTGCCCAAGGAGGTCACCCGACTGCAGATCAGCGGCAGCGACCTGCCCGCCGACGAGCTCCCGTCACCGCCGGCGGCGGGCCAACCGGTGCTGTGGCTGAACCCGACTGTGCCGATGACGGTGGGAAAGGCGGCCGCCCAGGTCGGCCACGGCACGATGCTGCTGGCCGCGCTCACGTCCGGTAGCCGACGGGACGCCGAACTGGCCGAATGGGCGGCCGATGACTGCCGGTGCGCGGTCCGCACGGCGAGCGGGGCGCGCTGGGCCGAGTTGACGCCGCTGCTGGCCGAACCGGTGACGGCGTGGGAGAAGCACGGCCTGGTCATGGTCAGGGACGCCGGTTTCACCGAGGTTGCGCCGGGCACCGCGACCGTTGCCGCCGAATGGCCTCTTCCGTTGAGTCGGTGAACTTGTCCTGGTGGACAGAACGCCGTTGACCCGTTGTGCCCCTTCGAGTTCGCTCGGTAGCTTCCGATCGTGACCGAGTACAGGTTCTCCCGCCGCAGCGCGTTGATCTCGATGTTGGTCGCCGGCGGGCTGACCGCCAGCGGCGGCTTGGGCGACCTGGCCATGGCGGCGGGCGTACCGTCGGTGCCCATGGCGAATCCGCCCACGCCGCCGGCCGCACCGGTCGCCGCCGACCAGATCCGCACCGAGTTCCTGCACGCGTGGAACGGCTACAAGCAGTTCGCGTTCGGCCACGACGAGGTCCATCCGGTCTCCGGCACGTCCAGCGAGTTCTTCGTCGCCGGCCATCCGATCGGCCTGTCGATCATCGAGGCGCTGGACACGCTGTACGTGATGGAGCTGGACAGCGAACTGGCCGCGGGCGTCGCGTGGATCGACCAGAACCTGAACTTCGACATCAACGGCAACTTCCACGTGTTCGAAGCGATCATCCGGGTCGTCGGCGGCCTGCTGACCGGCTTCCTGGCCACCGGTGACCAGAAGCTGCTCGCGCTCACCGTCGACCTCAGCAACCGGCTGCTGCCGGCGTTCACGAAGTCTCCGACCGGAATGCCGTACCAGTTCGTGAATCTGCACACCGGCGCGGTGTCCGGGAACACGCCGCCGTTGGCCGAGATCGGCACCAACATCCTGGAATTCGGCATTCTTTCCCAGCTCACCGGTGACCAGAAGTACTTCCAGGCGGCCAAGAAGGCCACCGCCGCCGCTGTTGCCAAGCGGTCGCGCCTCAACCTGATGGGCACGTCGCTGAACGTGGAAACCGGGCAGTGGGCGGACAGCACGGATCAGGCGCCGAACCCGCCGGTCGACTCGTTCTACGAATACCTGTGGGGCGGCTGGGCACTGCTCGGCGACCAGGATTCGCGCACCTGGTTCCAGTTGCTCAACACCGCCATGACACAGCGCATGGTGGAAACGTTCAACGGCAACACCTGGTACAAGCAGGTCAACTTCAACACCGGCGCGCGGACCGGTCGCAGTCAGTCCGAACTGGCGTCGTTCTGGGCGGAAATCCTTGGCGCGTCCGGCAATGCCGCGCTCGGCGCGGCCTACTACCGCTCGTGGACCGCGGTGCTGAACCGTTTCCCGGTGCTACCGGAGGAGATCGACTACACGACGCTGGCCGCGACCTCCAAGGGCAACCAGTTCCGGCCGGAATACGTCAACGCCTCGTTCGACCTGTTCTTCCAGACCCACGACCCGTTCTACGCGGCAACGGCCTGGCAGTACTTCCTCGGCATGAAGAACAACGCCCGCGTCACCAACGGCTACACGATCATCAACGACGTCACCACGTCACCGATGAAACAGGGCGACCTGTTCCCCGCCTACGGATTCGCGGAGAACTTCAAGTACCTGTACCTGATCTTCGCCAATTCGCCCAGGTTCGACAGCGCGAACTTCTACCTGTCGACGGAGGGCAAGGTACTGAAGGGCCTGCTGCCGGTCCGTTAGGGACGTTAGACCTTCGCCGACTCGTCGAGGCGCCGCAGCGCACCGCGCACCACCTCCGGGTCCATTGTGGACCAGAACGGTGGCAGCGAGGCGCGCACGAAACCGCCGTAGCGGGCGGTGGCCAGCCGGGAGTCCAGGATCGCGACGACGCCCTTGTCGCCCATCGACCGCAGCAGCCGGCCGGCGCCCTGTGCCAACAGGAGCGAAGCGTGCGTCGCGGCCACGGTGAGAAAACCGTTGCCACCACGGGCCGCCACCGCCCGCTGCCGCGCCGACGCCAGCGGATCGTCCGGCCGGGGGAACGGAATGCGGTCAACCACCACCAGTTGCAGCGACGGTCCAGGCACGTCGACGCCCTGCCACAGCGA
>DATBDL010000440.1:0-22651 GCA_036269975.1 Pseudonocardiaceae bacterium
GTTCCAGGCCAAGGCGGACGACGTCGCGCCGACCGCGACACTGACCGAGCTCGGTCTCGACTCGCTGGACCTGGTGGAACTGGCCATGGCGATGGAGCCGCTCGGCGTGCGGGTCACCGACGACGAACTGGCCGAGTTGCAGCGCATCGACGCGATCGTGCGGTTCGTCGAAGCGCGGGCGGCCAGGGCGGCATGACCCGTTCGACGAAGCCGGGGTGCTACCTACAGGCCGCACCCCGGCGCGTGGATTCACCCCGGTAGACAACGAAAGCCCTATGTCCACAGGAGACAGTCATGTCCGTGTCCGAGCCCAGCGCCGTCGCCCAGGATGAGCGGTTACGGCGCACCCTCACCACTCCGAAGATCGTCTTCCTGGTCATCGCGGCCGCAGCGCCGCTGGCCGCCATGGTGTGCACGGTGCCGCTGGCCTTCGCGCTGGGCAACGGGGCCGCGGTGCCGGCGATGTTCGCGTTCGCCGGCCTCACCCTGCTGTGCTTCTCGGTCGGCTACGCCGCGATCAGCAGGCGGATCGTGAACGCGGGCGGTTTCTACTCCTACATCTCCTCCGGCCTCGGCCGGCCGCTGGCCGTCGGCGGCGGGTTGATCGCCGTCATCGCCTACAACACCGCGACCGTCGGGCTCGTCGGCGCGTTCGCCTACTTCGCGCAACTCATCGCCGCGTCGCACGGGCTGAACCTGCCGTGGGAGGTGTGGGCAGGGGCCGGCCTGGTGGTCGTCGGGTTCCTCGGCTACCGGCAGATCGACATCAGCGCCCGTGTGCTGTCGGTGTTCATGGTCTGCGAGGTCGGCATCCTGCTGCTGCTGGACATCGCGGTGCTGCTGCGCCACGGTGGCGCCGCGCTGCCGACGACGTCGTTCGCGCCGCACACCGTCGCCGGGATCGGCATCGGCGTGTCGATGATGTTCGCGTTCATCTCGTTCATCGGTTTCGAATCCGCCGCCCTCTACGGCGAGGAGACCCGCAACCCCAAGCGCAGCGTGCCGCTGGCCACCTACATCTCGGTGATCGTCATCGCTCTGTTCTACGGCTTCACGAGCTGGATCGCGGTGGGTGCGGTCGGCGCGTCCCGCGTGCAGGCCGTCGCCACCAACCAGCTCGGCGACCTGTTCTTCAACCTCAGCGACGACTACCTCGACTCCACGCTCACCACGATCATGCAGGTCCTGTTGTGCGGCAGTCTGTTCGCCGGCTGGCTCGCGCTGCACAGCGCGGCCAACCGCTACATGTTCGTGCTCGGCCGTGAGCGCGTGCTGCCGAAGTTCCTGGACGCCGTGCACCCGAAGTACAAGGCCCCGCACCGCGCCAGCCTGGTGCAGACGGGTTTCGCCGTCACCGTCACGGCCGTGTTCGCCATCGCCGGCCTCGACCCGTACGTCAGCCTCGCCACCAGCATGCTCGGTGTCGGCACGCTCGGCATCGTCGTGTTGCAGGCGCTGGCGTGCATCTCGGTGATCGGCTTCTACCGCAACAAGCCGGAACGCCACTGGTGGCGCACCGTCGTCGCGCCGTTGCTCGGTTTCGCCGGCCTGACGACGGCCACCGTGCTCGTCGTGGCCAATTTCGCGATCATGACCGGCACCACGAACCCGGCCATCACGTCGCTGCCGTGGCTGATCCTGGCCGCCGGCGTCGGCGGTATCGGCTACGCCTACTGGATGCGCAGGGCCCGCACGCAGCGCTACGCCGAGCTGGCCACCGTCCAGACCCGCCCGCTCGTCGACGACCAGCCCGTCGTGGCCGTGCCAGAACTGACGAGGTGACCGATGCGGACCGACAGCCATCTGTTGACCGACACCGTCGAGCGGCTGGCCGAACTGCCGAACGCCGAACGCGCCGACGCCCTGATCGACGTGGTGGTCGCCGAGTTCAGGGCGGCGCTGCTGATGGGCGACGACGAGTACTTCGACACCGACACGAGCTTCTTCGAACTGGGCCTGACGTCGCTCCTGGTGCTGGACGTCAAGAAGCGCCTCGAAGGGCTGCTCGGCCAGCCGATCAGCGCGAACGAGCTCTTCAACTACCCAACCGTGGACCGGCTGGTGACCTACCTGACCGACGAGGTGCTGGCCGACGTGTTCACCGAAACGGAGCGCGCGTCATGACAGATCCCACCGTCCAGACCGTCCACACGCGACTGGCCTGGCACGCGAAGCGCCGCCCCGACCACGTGGCGATCCGCTGCGAGGACCGCGAGGTCACCTACGCCGCGCTGCACAGGGAGAGCAACCAGGCGGCGCACGCGCTGCTCGCGGCCGGCCTGCGGCCCGGCACCAGGGTGGCGTACCTGGGTCGGGAGTCCGAGCACTACTACGCCATCGCGCTCGCCTGCGCCAAGGCCGCCGTCGTGCTGGTGCCGATCAACTGGCGGCTGACCTCCCGCGAGGTCGACCACGTCCTGCGCGACTCCGGCGCCGAGCTGATGTTCGTCGAGAACGAGCTGCGCTCCATTGTGGACCGCGTCCGGTCCGATCTGCCGTGGCTCAGGACGGTGATCTCGATGGACTCGGCGGAAGGCCGGCGCGGGGTCGGCTTCCTGGCCTGGAAGGCGACCTACCCGGTCACCAACCTGGAGCCGGGCACCGGCCCCGGCGACCCGTTCCTCCAGATGTACACCAGCGGCACCACCGGCCTGCCCAAGGGCGTCGTGCTGGCGCACCGGACGTACTTCACGTTCGCCGTCAACATGACGCTGGCCGGCCTGGACTGGATCGACTGGCGGCCCGACGACGTCCAGCTCGTGTCGTTCCCCGGCCTGCACTCCGGTGGCATGGCGTGGTTCATGTTCGGCATCGTGGCCGGCGCGACCAACGTCGTCATGCGGATGTTCGTCGCGGAGGAGGCGGTGCGGCTGATCGCGAAGCACGGCGTGACGAACACGTTCGCCGCGCCCGCGATGCTCCAGATGATGCTGGACGAGCCGGCCGCCGGCCCGGACGGTTTCCGTTCACTGCGCAAGGTCGTCTACGGCGGCGCGCCGATGCCGACCAAGCTGATGCGCCGGTTCGTGGACGAGTTCGGCTGCGAACTCGCGCAGATGTACGCGTCGGCGGAGACCGGCAGCGTCGTGACGTGCCTCCCGCCGGCCGAGCACGTTCCCGGCACGCCGAGGGCGGGTTCGGCCGGCCGGGCGTGTCCCGGCAACCGGGTCAGGATCGTCGACCAGGACGGGAAGTCGTTGCCGCCCGGCGAGATCGGCCAGATCGTGGTCTACAGCCCGGCGCACTTCCTGGCCTACTGGGGCAACCAGGAGGCCACCGAGGCGGTGCTGAAGGACGACTGGCTGCACATGCCCGACGCCGGCTACCTGGACGAGGACGGCTACCTGTTCGTCTGCGACCGGATCAACGACATGATCATCGTCGCCGGCCAGAACATCTACCCGGTCGAGGTCGAGAACGCCATCTACGCGGCGCACCCCGCCGTCGCCGAGGTGGCCGTCGTCGGCGTGTCCGACGAGCGGTGGGGCGAGAACGTCAAGGCGGTCGTCGTCCTGCGCGCCGGTCAGAGCGCGACGCCCCGCGAGCTGATGGCCGCCCTGCGCGGTCGCATCGCCAACTTCAAGATTCCCACTCAGTGGAAATTCGCCACCAGCCTGCCGCGCAACCCCACCGGGAAGGTCCTTCGCCGAGTGCTGCGCGACCCGATCAGGTCCGACTCGTGAGGAGGCAGTCCCATGCACGAACCACGTGCGTTGCTCGACCTCGGCGACACCGCGGTGGCCAGGCTGGCCCGCCGTCGCCACCATCTCGACCTCAACGCCCTGCGCGACCTGGTGACGCAACGCGGTGAGACCTCGGACGCCGTCGACAAGCTGCGCGCCCGGTCCAACCAACTCGCCAAGCAGGCCAGGGACCTGCGCGGCGGCGACGGTTCGGACCGGGTGCGGACGCAGGCGCGCGACGTCAAGGAGCAGATCCAGAAACTGGAGACCGAACAGCGGCGACTGTCCGACGAGTTGACCGACTTCCTGCTCGCCGTCCCGAACCTGCCCGACGACGAGCTGCCCGACGGCAACACCGAGGCCGACGCGGTGGAGCTGCGCCGCGTCGGCGAGCCCCAGACCTTCGACTTCACGCCGAGGCACCACGCGGAACTCGGCGAGTCGACCGGCATCCTGGACCTGCCG
The DNA here is from genome assembly GCA_036269975.1 of Pseudonocardiaceae bacterium. Taxonomy (GTDB): domain Bacteria; phylum Actinomycetota; class Actinomycetes; order Mycobacteriales; family Pseudonocardiaceae; genus DATEPR01. The sequence goes on from DATBDL010000440.1 coordinate 4,149, forward strand.
AGAGCGGCGAAGCTCTCCGGCGCGCGGTTCGCGGTGTCGCGGGGGATGGGCGCGCTGCTGGAACGCGGCCTGGCCGCGTTCTTCCTGCAACTGCACACCTGGGAACACGGCTACGTCGAGTACTCGGTGCCCACGCTCGTCACGCCGGAGACCATGACCGGCACCGGGCAGCTCCCCAAGTTCGCGGACGACCTGTTCAAGACCAGCGTCGGCGGCCGGGACCTCTACCTGATCCCGACCGCGGAGGTGCCGCTGACCAACCTGTTCGCCGGCGAGACCCTCGACCCGGACAGCCTGCCGCTCGCCCTCACCGCGCACACCCCGTGCTTCCGCGCGGAAGCCGGCTCGTACGGCAAGGACACCAGGGGCATCCTGCGGCTGCACGAGTTCTCGAAGGTCGAGCTGGTGCGGATCTGCACGCCGGAACGGTCACGGGCGGAACTGGCCCTGCTGCTCGACCACGCCGAGGACTGCCTGCGCCGGCTGGGGCTGGCGTTCCGGACGGTCCTGCTGCCGGCGGGCGACATCGGCTTCTCGGCCACGATGACGTACGACATCGAGGTCTGGCTGCCCAGCCAGGGCACGTACCGGGAGATCTCGTCCTGCTCCGACTGCGGCACCTTCCAGGCCCGCAGGGCGGGTATAAGGACGCGCGACCGCAAGGGCCGCAAGGGCTACGCGGCCACGCTCAACGGGTCCGGCCTGCCGATCGGCCGCACGCTGGCGGCGATCCTGGAACAGGGCCAACAGGCCGACGGCTCGGTCGTGCTGCCCGAGGCGCTCGTGCCCTACGTCGGTGGCGTGAAAGTCCTGGAACCGACGAACTGACGTCGACACACGTGTGGGGTGGTCGCCGGCCGGCGACCACCCCACACACATCTCGAACGGCCTACGCCATGAGCGGCACGGCGCGGCCGTCGCGCTGAAACGGCAGCTCCAGGACGGGATCGTGGTCGAGGACGGCACGTTCGTAGCCACGCATCCTCGGCGACGGCTCGATACCGAGGTCATCGGTCAACCTCCTGCGGAGTTCCCGGTACACGTCCAGTGCGTCGGCCTGCCGGCCGGACCGGTAGAGCGCGATCATGAGCTGCTGGTGGAAGCGTTCCTTGTAGGAGTGCTCGACCAGCACCTCGCGCAGTTCCGGAATGATCCGCAGGTGGTTGCCGGCGCACAGTTCGCCGTCGAACAGCAGTTCCAGCGCGGCGAGGCGCAGTTCCTCGTACCGGGCGCCCGCCGCCATACACAGCGGCGTCTCCGCGAGGCCGCCGAACACCTGGCCACGCCACATCGCCAGCAGCAGCCGCAGCTCGGGCACCGCCGCCGCCGGGTCGTCCTGGCGTCTGCCGCCGATCTCGTCGAGCCGGGCGGCGAAGACGCAGGCGTCCAGCTCCTCGTCGGAGACCATGAGCTGGTAGCCGGACGGGTAGGTGATCAGGCGAGATCGCTCACTCGACGGCTCGTAGGACGCGAGCCGCTGGCGTAACCGGCTCACGTGGGCGTGTAGCGCGTTCTCGACGTTGTCCGGGTGCGTGTCGGCCCACAGCTCGGTGATCAGGGATTCGGTCGACACGATCTTGCGCGCGTTGGCCAGGAGGACCATCAGCAGCCCGCGTTGCAGCGACCCCCGCAGCCGAACGGTGCGGGCGGGCGTGCTGATCTCCAGCGGGCCGAGGATCCGGAACGTCAACATCGTCAGTCTCCAGGGTTGGTGGGGCGGTTGGCTGGTGTGGTGCCGGGCCGGGCTTTCGCCGCGCTAGCCGTCGTCCGCGGTGGCCAGTAGCAGCACCAGCTCCGCGACACAGGCCGGTTCGTCGTCCTCCAGCTCGACGACCACGGACAGCACGGCCTCCCAGAAGCCCCGTGGCCGCCTGCGGGCGGACAGCAGGTGCGCCACCGCCCTGATGCGACGGCCGACCCGTACCGGCGCGTTGAAACGCAGGCGGTTCAGCCCGCGGTTGACGATCACGTCCACGCCGGCCACCTGGAAGATCTCCGTGAGCAGGGCTGGCAGCAGGGACAACGTGAGGAAGCCGTGCGCCACCGGTCGGCCGAACGGCCCTTCGGCGGCCCGAGCCGGATCGGTGTGAATCCACTGATGGTCGAACGTGGCTTCGGCGAACCGGTCGATCGTCGGCTGGTCCATGAGATGCCAGTTACTGGCACCGAGGGAGGTACCCACGGCCCCGGCGAATGCCATAGGGTCGGTGAACCGTATCATCTCGATTCCCGCTGCGCTGTCGTTTTCGGTTCGTGATGGCTCGGTTCGCGAGCCATCGAAAATCGACGAGTATTTATACCCACTTCTGGATTCTTACATCGGCTGCCTGACCTCGTCATGACTTGACCCTGACATGGTCATGGCTTGCATATAATTCCTGGTGAACGGCCCGGCGTTGTCCGGATCGGCCATTACCTCGGATGTAATTGACGGGCCATACGTCGTACTGGGACCATGTTCGGGCGAGCTTCATCGGGGCATCTTGCGGGTGGGATACGAATTCTCATTCGGCGGGAGTGGAAATGGCAACGCGTGTACGGCACAGCCCGCCGGGGGACCCCGGCGGGCCATCGGAGTCGGTAGGAAGGCGGCACGCGTTGACAGACCCAGTCGTCGACCTCGTAGCACGTTACGTCGCTAGCTGGAACGAGCGGGATGCCAAGGTGCGGAACGGTCTGCTGGCCGAACTGTGGGCACCGGAGGCCGCGCCGAACGCCGAATACGCGGCCTGTCCGGCGCGCGACGGCTTCGTCCTGCGGCCAACCAGCGACATCACGGGCCGGCGCAACACCGTCCGGTTCACCTGGGACCTGGTGCCCGCCACCGGCGGCGCCCCGGTGTCGCGCGGCTTCGACTTCGTCGTACTCGACGACGACGGCCGTGTCGCCAACGCGCACCGCTTCGCCCAGCCACCACCGCCGTCCGGTCGGCTCAACGAGCTGGCCGACCGCTATCTCGCGCTGTGGCACGAGCCGACCGACGTGCTGCGGGAGCGTGGCATCGCGGGGCTGTGGGCGCCGGAGGGTGTGCTGGACTGGTATCGCGGCCAGTCCCGAGGGTATGCCGCGATCGGGGCCGTGCTGGCTGGCAAGTACGCGCACGTCGTGAACCGAGGTTTCGTGTTCGAGCGCACCGGGGACGCGGCCGGCGGTCGTGGCGTCCTCAAGCTGGACTGGGAGCTGGTGCCGGCTGGTGGCGGCGCGCCGGTCGCGGTCGGTCTCGATTTCCTGGAACTGGACGAAAGTGGTCGTATTCGGATCGGCTACGAGTTCTGCGACCCGCCGGTCGCCTGACCCGTCACCTGGTCGACGCGTTCTCCCGCGCCAATCAACAATGAGTTGTCCTGCTTGAGAATCGCATGCAGCTTGTTTCTGGTGGCCAATGACGGTTCGAGGCCGAGTTCCTCGCGTAACCGTGCGCGGAGTTGGTGATAGGACTCGATCGCCTCGGCCTGCCGGCCGGCCCGGTACAGCGCGGTCATCAGCAGGTCGTAGAAGGGTTCGTGCCACGGATGCAGGATCGTCAGCGTGCGGAGCTCGGAGATGGCGTCGGCGTGCAGCCCGGCGGACAGGCTGACCTCGAGCTTGTCCGTGATCGCCGTCAGCCGGCTCTCCTCGAGATGCGAGACGACCGCACGGCACGACTGTCCTGGGCTGACGTCCTCGAGCGCGTGCCCGCGCCACAACGACAGTGCCTTGTCGAAGATGTCCCTGGCCTGCAAGAGATTCGTCTTTCGCATACCGCGAGCCTGCGCGACCAGGCTCTGGAAACGGTGTGCGTCGAGTTCCTCCGGGTCGACCCTGAGCTGGTATCCGGGCAGCCGGGTCAACAGCCGATCGCTGAGCTTACCGGTATCCCGGCGGATGTCGAGTAACTTCCGCAGCCGGGCGACCAGCTTGTGCAATGCATTGTCGGGATGGCCTGGTGGGCTGCCGCCCCACAACTCCTCGAAAAGTTCCTCCTTGGCGACCGGCTGACCGTTGCTGATCAGCAGCGTCGCCAGGAGGGTGCGTAACATCGTGCCCTCCGGCTGGATGACCAGGCCGTCTATCTCCACTTCCAGCCGGCCCAAGATCCGGAACTCCATGGCAACCTCCCCGCGGCCGCGGAATCCCGCCGCTGTGCCCGTCGTCACACAATTCGTCGATTGGCGTTCTTTCCAGGGTGATCCCGGCCGACCCCCAGCCGCGAGATACCATAACCCTATTGTCGGCGGTAGTCCATGGCTTGGACTGTGTTACGTCGTTTCCGGCAGTGGTGCCGAGAAACTTTTGCGTTCAACCGCATACCCGTAGGTCGTCGCGGATTCGTTTAGTGTCTTTTCAAATTGTCGGTGGACGACGTGTAGCGGGCTGGACGGGAAAGTGCTTCCCGTCCAGCCCGCGGTTACAGGTCACTTCTTGACGGCGGCCGCCTTCGGCTTCGCCGGCAACAGTTGCACCATCAGGACGAGCACGAGGGCCACGCCGAGCAGGTAGATCATGCTGTAGTTGAAGGCGTGCGGGTAGGCCGTCTTCGCCCCGCCGTCGTGGTTGACCACGTTGTAGAAGATCAGGCCGATCAGCGACACGCCCAGCGCGTTGCCGATCTGGACACCTGTGGTCAGGACACCGGCGGCCGAACCGGCGTTCTGTGGCGACACCCGCGCCAACACGGTCGACGCCAGCGGTGCCACCGCGAGGCCCATGCCGGCGCCGTCGATGAACAGGGCCGGGATCATCCAGGCGATGTTGCCGGTGACGCCGATCGCGCCGACCGTGATCATCTGCAGGACGAGCCCGACGATCCGCAGCACACCGCCCAACGCGATCACCTGCCGGCCCATCCGCAACGCGATCAGCCGAGCCGTGGTCGCCGTGATGCAGTAGCCGAGGCCGAGCGCGCCGAAGATCAGGCCGGCACCGAGCGCGTCCATCCCGCGGCCCTGCTGCACGTACAGCGCGAAGACCAGGAAGTACGACGCCTGTCCCGTCCAGAACACCAGTTGTGCCACCAGGCCGACCGTGAAGGCCCGCTCACGGAACAGCCGCAAATCGATCAGCGGTGAACCGCCGCCGTTGCGCAGGTGGTTCTGGTAGAACCCGAAGACCACGAACAGCGGCAGCGCGGCCGCCAGGCTGACCCACGTCCAGACCGGCCAGCCGAGCTGCCGGCCCTCGATCATCGGCAGCACGATGGCCAGCAGCGCCAGCGTCACCAGGACGACGCCGACCAGGTCCAGCCGGGGCTTGCCGGGCGCCTTGGACTCGGGCACGAACTTGAACGCGAGCAGCACGGTGACCAGGCCGATCGGCAGGTTGATCAGGAAGCAGGTCCGCCAGCTCAGGTCGAACACGTTGGCCGTGATGAGCAGGCCGCCGATCAGTTGGCCGAGCACCGCGCCGATGCCGAGCGTCAGGCCGTACCAGTTGATGGCCTTCGCGCGGGCCGCGCCCGTGTAGACGGTGCTGAAGATGGCCAGCACCTGCGGCACCATCATCGCGGCCGAAGCGCCCTGGACGATGCGAGCGCCGAGCAGGAAGCCAGGATTGGGCGCGAGCCCGCAGGCGGCCGAGGAGAGCGTGAAGAGCGTCATCGCCATGGTGAACATCCGGCGGCGTCCATACAGGTCACCGAGCCGGCCACCGGTGATCATGCCGACGCCGTAGGTGAGGGCGTAGCCGGCGATGATGAGCTGGATCTGGGCCGACGTCGCGTGCAGATCCACCTGCACGGAGGGAATCGCGACGTTGACGATGAAGAAGTCGAGGCCACTGAGGAAAGTCCCGACGAGGACGATCGGAAGTGCGGCCCAGTGTGGCGTGTCGGCGGCCGGTGCGGCCCCCTGACCCACGCCTGTCGTGGAGACGGCGGAGTTGGTGGTTGTCATTGACGGCGCTCCTGATCTGTTGAGCTGTCGCTGTGGTCACACGCGGGACGTCCGATGGGTTTTGATATTGACCAGGTTGGTTGCCGGCCGTCGCCCGCGTCAATTACCTGCCAGGTAGGCGGGGGCTCTAGCAGGGACGTAGCGCCCACGCGTCGCCGGCCGGGGTCGCGCGGGGGTGGAATGGGGCGGATCGGAGCTGTCACGAGGTTGTCAGCGGGGAGGCAGCAGGGGCCGGTAGTGTTTTCACCAGCAGGCCGGAACGAAACGAAAATCGAATAGCAAGACCGGGTCGAAAGACTCGAGGAGAGGTGCCCGGAGTGGTTATCGGGAGCCAGGTTCGCTTGGTTGGGGCAGTAGCTCTGCGTAGGTTCGAATCCTGCCCTCTCCGCTGACATAGTCCCGGATCGGCGGCGTATCGGCGCCGCCGATCCGCCTGTTCGCCTTCTCTTCCTGATCGTTGGGCCGGAACCTCCGTGGGCCGTTCGACGTGCCGACGTCCACCTCACGGAAGAAAGGCAAGATAATGCCCGAGACAAGCGTACCCGACGCCGCCGACATAATCGCGCAGCTCACGTACGAGCGCCGCGAGGCCATCGCGATCGTCGGTATCGGTCTTCGTTTTCCCGGCGGCAACGACACGCTCGACGGCTTCGCGGAATTTCTCCGTGCCGGCCGGTCGGGCATTGTTCCGTTGCCGGAGGATCGCTGGGATCTCAGTACCTTCCGTACCGGCGACACCGAAGCGCCCGGCAAGATTCGCGCGGCCGCCGGCGGTTTCCTCGACCGGATCGACCAGTTCGACGCTCCATTCTTCAACATTTCTCCCAAGGAAGCCCACTACGTCGACCCGCAACAGCGTCTGCTGCTGGAAACGGCTTGGGAGGCCATCGAGAACGCCAACATCGACCCCGCCACCCTGCGTCACCGCAATGGCGGTGTCTTCATCGGCGCCAGCGCCATCGACTATGCCCTCGAACTGGATTCCCTGCCCTACGAACAACTCGACCCGGCCCTGGCGACCGGCATGACCATCTACCCGATGGCCGGCCGGCTCTCGTACTTCCTCGGCTGGCGCGGCCCGAGCCTGAACACCGACACCGCGTGCGCGGCCTCGTTGACCGCGCTGCACCTCGCCACGGACAGCCTGCGCCGCAAGGAATGTGACATCGCACTCGTCGGCGCCGTCAACTGCATCCACCACCCGCGCACGCTCGTGATGTTCTCGCACGGCGGCATGCTGGCCCCGGACGGCCACTGCAAGACGTTCGACGATGCCGCCGACGGCTACGCCCGCGCGGAGGGCTGTGGCGTCCTGGTCGTCAAGCGCGTGTCGGACGCGGTGCGTGACGGTGACACGATTCTTGCTCTCGTTCGGGGTACCGCGATCGGGCAGGACGGTGAAAGCGCCGGACTCACCGTGCCCAACGGGACCGCGCAGGAGGAGGTCATGCGCACCGCACTGACCAACGCCGGACTCACACCGGCCGACATCCAGTACGTGGAGGCACACGGCACCGGAACCCCGCTCGGCGACCCGATCGAAATGGGCTCGATCAACGGCGTCTACGGCACTTCCCACACCAAGACCGACCCGCTGACAGTCGGTTCCCTCAAGTCCAACCTCGGGCACATGGAACCGGTCGCCGGCATCGGCGGCATCGTCAAGACCGTCCTCCAGATGCGCGACGGCCAGTTCTACCCACACCTCTACGACACGCCGTCCGGTCGCATCCCGTGGGACCGCATCCCGGTGACCGTGCCGACCGGCGGCGAACCGTGGGACGCGCCGATCAGGCGCGCGGCCGTGAACAGTTTCGGTTTCGCCGGCGCGATCGGCGTCGCCGTGCTGGAACAGGCACCGGTGCAATCCACGCAGCCGACGCCGGTCGTCGAGTCGACGGGGGAGAGCCACGTCTTCACCGTCTCGGCGAAGAACCGCCGCGCGCTGGGCCGGCAACTCCAGCGCTACCAACGGTTCCTGGCCGAGAACGCCGACAACCACAACGCCGACAACCACAACGCCGACAACCCGGCTGTCGACATCGCCGATCTCTGCTACACCACCAACGTCGGACGTACGCATTTCAGCCACCGCGCCGCGGGCGTCGTCCGCGACCGTGACGATCTCGATCATCTGCTGGAACGCGAAATCGCCCGCGTGGAGCGCACCGAGCGCGTCGGTGACATCCGTAAGGTGGCCTTCCTGTGCGCCGGCTCCGGGTCCCAGTACGTCGGTATGGGGCAGGGCCTCTACCACCGGTTCCCGGTGTTCCGCCAGCACGTCGACGAGTGCGACCGCCTGTTCGCGCGCCATCTCGGCCGCTCCGTCAAGGACCTGATGTTCGGTGACGCACCGGACGCCGACCGGCTGCACGAGGTCCAGTACACCCAGCCCGCGCTGTTCACCCTCGAATACGCGTTGGCCCAGCTATGGATGTCGTGGGGCATCAAGCCGAACGTCATGATCGGCCACAGCACCGGCGAGGTCGCGGCGGCCGCCGTCGCTGGTCTGTTCAGCCTGGCGGACGGCGTGCGGTTCATGGCCGAACGCGCCCGGCTGATCCAGTCCGTGACAACGCCCGGCGGCATGGCCGCGGTCGCCGCGCCGGTCGACGCGGTCGTTCCGCTGCTGGACGGTTACCCCGACCTGGCGATCAGCGCTGTCAATTCGCCACGTCAGTGCGTCATCTCCGGCGGGCGGCGCGCGCTGGACAAGGTCGTCGCCGTCCTGCGGGACCGTGGGCACCGGGTCACGCCGCTTGCCGTGTCGACGGCGTACCACTCGCCGCTGATGGCCGAGGTCGCCGAGCCGCTGCGCGCGGTCGTCGCCGGCATCACGTTCCACGAGCCCACCATCAGCATCGTCTCCAACCTGACCGGCCAGGTGGCCAGGCCGGCCGAGATCAGCACACCCGACTACTGGGTACGGCACCTGATGGCGGCGGTGGACTTCGAGTCCGGCATGCGGGCGATCGAACGTCGCGGCAGGCACGTCTTCGTCGAACTGGGCCCGGCCACCAACCTGACCACACCGGCCACCCAGTGCGTCACGGCCGAGAACCATCGCTGGCTCAACAGCCTGCACCCCGACGATGCCGACGGTACGAGCACCATCCGGCGGGCGCTGGGCCAGATCTACGTCGCCGGCATGCCCGTGACCTGGCCCGCCGTGCACGCCGGCCGTCCGCGCCGCACGATCGCGCTGCCCAACTACGTGTTCGAGCGCAAGCGCTACTGGCTGCCCAACGACGCCACCCGCCACGGTGCGGCACGGTCCAGCGGCGCGACCGCGCATCCGTTGCTGGGCACGGACATGTCGACACCAGAACAGGCAGCGGCGGGCGTTCGCGAGTTCGGCACGCGCCTGAGCACGACGTATCCCGCCTACCTCGCCGAGCACACCGCGAACGGCCGGGCGTTCTACCCGGCCGCCGCGTACCTGGAAACCCTGCTGGCACTGCAGGACGCCGTCTACGGCGAGACACGCCGCGCGATCCGCGACCTCCAGTTCCGCGATATGCTTTTCCTGCCAACGGAAACGGCCGTCGAACTGAGGACCCGCCTGTGCCCGAACACCGACGGCACCGCGACGGTGGACATTCTCAGCAGAGCGGCGAACGGCGTGGAACGCTGCCACGCCACCGCGGTCATCGGCGGCCCGGACGGTGAGTTGACGAATACCGGCCGGTGCATGGCCGAGGTGCCCTTCACGGATGTGCAGGCGGTGTTCGACGCCGACGACATCTATGCGGTGTACCGAAAACTGGGGCTCGACTACGGTCCGGCGTTCCGGCCGGTCCGCAAGGTCACCCGGCACGGTGACAACCTGGCGGTCGGCGAGTTGGCCGGCTACCCGACATCGGCACTGGAACACCTGCCGCCCCCGCTGATGGACGGCGCGACGCACGCCATCGCCGCGCTACTGGACGGCGACCGCAATTTCGTGGCGATCCGGTTCGGCTGGTTCCGCCTGTACAAGAAGCCCAAGGGCGACACCTTGCGTGCCGTGTTGCGCACCAGACCGGGGGACGACCAGACACCCGGCGCCGAGTTCTGTGCGGACGTACTGCTGACGGACGCCGGCCGACCGGTGTTCGAACTGCACGGCGTGGCATTCGCCCCGGTAACGGTGGTCGAGCCGGCTGTGGCCACCGTAGCCGTCGACCGGGCCGCGCTGCCCGGCCGCTCCCGCCAGGAACGGTTGGCGTCGATCGAGTTGTTGGTGCGGTCCAAGGTGGCCGGCGTCCTGCGCATGGACGACGTCGAATCGGTCGACGCCACAACGGAATTCGTGCAGCTAGGGCTGAATTCGCTGGTCGCGGTGCAGTTGCGCAGCGCGCTGGAGACGGAGTTGGGCGTGGCGCTGCCGCCGTCGGTGGCGCTGGACCATCCGTCGGCGAAACAGTTGGCTGAGTTCTTGGACAGGTGCCTGGTGCCGGAACAGGCAGCGTGACGTGGCCGACCGGTGGTTTCAGCCGTTTCAGCGGTCTGATTTCGACAGTCCGTTGCGGCTGTTCCTGTTCCACTACGCGGGTGCCGGGGCGGCTGTCTACCACGAGTGGTCGGGTCTGTTGCCGCCGGACGTGGCCGGCGTGTGCGTGCAACTGCCCGGCCGGCAGGACAGGAGGTCGGAGCCACCGACAACCGAACTGGCGGTGTTGGTGGAGGTTCTCACGGAGGTCTTCGCGGCCGAGTTGGATGATCGTCCGTACGCGTTGTTCGGCCATTCGATGGGTGCCCTGTTGGCATATCGAATGGCCGTGGCACTGTCCGACGATCCACCGGCCCTGATCGGCGTGTCCGGCTGGGCACCAGAGGGTTTCACGATGCCGACGGCGACGGACGTGGCGCTGCGAGATGACGGAATCGTGGCCAGGATGGCGGAACTGGGCGCGTTGCCACCGCAGGCGGCCGCGAACCCGGACGTGTTGGCGCTGGCAGTACCGGCCATGCGAGCCGACATGGCGGTTTGCGCGTCCTATGTGGATGATCACGCGATGGTCGATTGCCCGATAGTCGCGTACAGCGGCGCGGCGGACCCGTTACTGGCCCCCGCCGCGATGAACACCTGGTCCGGTCGTACGGCGGAATACCTGGGCAACAGGGTGTTTCCGGGTGGCCACTTCTTCGTGGACGATCAGGCGCTCGGTGTCGTCGCCGACCTGATCCCGTTACTGCGCCGCCACGCCGCCGCCGCGCGCCAGGCACTCTGACGACTCGAACCCGCCCGCGGCGAAGGGCCGCCACCCGGAGCGGTGGCGGCCCTTCTGCCGGATGTCAACGTCCGTCGCGGGCCGGCATCGCCTTGCCGATCCTGCCGAACGCGACCCGGTACCTGGCGATCTCGCCTTCGGTGAGCACGTCGCCGAACATGTCGTCGAGATGTGGCAGCAACTCCTCGTACGCCACTGACGCCATCTTGTCGTGGAACTGGTGGTCCAGGCTGATCCGGCCCGCCTCGTCCAGCACGAGCACGTCGTTGCCCATCATGTCGACCTCACCCGTCGCCTCCGCCAGCATCACCCAGTTGAAACGCACCAGGTTGTGGTGGCCGGTGGCGTTGTGGCACGACCGGAACGTGAAGCCGCGCGGGATGTAGATGCGGTGGGCGACCGTCACGTGCTTGAAGATCGCCGCCTTCCCGACGAACGGGTCCGCGTTGAAGAACGTGTAAACGGCGTCATCGGTGTACAACTCGTCGATCGTCTTTCGTCGGGCGTCGTCGTCGCCCTCGTTCCACATCGCCATGTAGCGGTCGACCAGTTCGTTGAGCCTTGGCATGGATTCGCCTCCCTGGAAACGGAACAAGAAATGCGATGCCTATTGTGCCGTTGGTTGGCTGATGTGGAACTGACACCAATCTGACGAAAGGTGGTGCGGCACCGCGGGCTTCGGTGCCGCACCGGTCATAATCGCATCAGTCGATGAACTGGTAGTCAACCGAAATCTTGCCCTGGTCGTCGAGCAGCAGGAAGTCGAAACCGACGGACACCACCTGGTCCGAGTCGGTGGTCACCATCTCCCAGTTGAACCGGACCGTATTGTGATGACCGTTCGCGTTGTCGACGGCGCGGAACACGTACTGGCCGGGCGCCACCCACTGCTCGTACGCCTTCGCGATCCGCTCGTGCAGCGCGTCGTATCCGTGCGCCTCACGGATGTCCGTGTAGTGAGCGCAGTCCACCGCCCAGAGTGCCTCGATGCCGGCCAAGCGGCGCTCGGCGTCCGGCTCGTTCCACACCGCGATGTAGCGCTGCGCCAGCTCGCTGAGATCACTCACGATTGTCCCCTCTTCGATGTCACCAGATCGACGCTGTGAGATCGATGCTGTGTGACATCAAGCCTGGCAGGCCGACAGAGGGCTGTCGATTACCCCACAGGTAAGGCCGGCCCCTGTGATACAGGTAGTGACATCCCGCTGCGCCGAGCGGGTACCGGGGACGCGCTTACCTGTGAGGTAATGGCCCCGACGAAAGTGCGGCGGTACGATCCACCGGGTGGTGATCACATGACTTCCGTGCAGCAACTTCAGCGTCCGTTCGGTGACCTGCTCCGTCAGTGGCGGGAACACCGGCGGTTGAGCCAACTCGAGCTGTCGGTCCAGGCCGAGGTGTCGGCGCGGCACCTGAGTTTCGTGGAGACGGGACGGTCGACCCCCAGCCGGGACATGGTGATCCGGCTGTCCGAGCGACTGGACGTGCCGCTGCGGGAACGAAACCAACTGCTGGTCGCGGCCGGTTACGCGCCGGTGTATTCGCAGACCGTGCTGGAATCACCGCAGATGTCGGCCGTGCTGGCCGCGGTACGGCGAGTGTTGTCGGGTCAGGAGCCATTTCCGGCCGCCGTCGTCGACCGGAACTGGAATCTGATCGAGAAGAACAGCAGCTTCGACATCTTCACCCGTGGTGCCGATCCCGAGCTGTTGGAATCGCCGCTGAACGTGCTACGCCTCGCGTTGCACCCGAACGGCATGGCCGGTCGGATCGTGAACATCGGAGAATGGCGCGCGCACGCCCTCGGCCGCATGCGGCGCCGAATGGACCTGACCGCCGATCCGGCCATCACCGCGCTCTACAACGAGGTCTGCGCCTACCCGTGCGCGCAGTCCGAGCCGGAGGTCGTGCTGCCGGGCCCTGGCGACATCATGGTGCCGCTGAAGATCCGTGACGGTGAGCGGGAACTCTCGTTCTTCTGCACGGTGGCCACGTTCGGCACACCGCTGGACGTCACGGTCGCCGAGCTGGCCATCGAGACGTTCTTCCCCGCCGACGCCGAAACCGCCGCGCTGCTTCGCGACAACCACGAGACGACGGCAGGCAACCCGGTCTGACCGTGATCTTGACGACCCACGGGACCGACCGGTCGGCGAACCCACATTCGGTTGTTCAGGCGGTCAGGCGCCGATGGCCCCGTCGCTGACCAGCCACCAACCCGGTGCCACGTTGCCGTCCCAGCCTTGGCGCCAGCCGACGACGCAGCCCGCGTTGGGTGGTGAGATGATCATCCGCCGGAGGTTCTCGCAGGCCACGTCGTTCTGGAACGGGCCGGCGATCACGTCCCGGCTGATCTGCGGGCCGACACCGCCCTGTGCGGTGGTCGGCCGGGGCCGCAGAACGCCCCGATGCCGTTCGGAGTGCCGAGGCCGGTCGGCCCGTCGTATCCCCGCACCCGCGTCGCACAGGTAGTCCCCGCCACAGTCGATGCCGGTGTCGTTGTTCCCGCCGACGACACCCGTGTTGAACGTCAGGTCGACCGGTGTGTTCGCGGTCCCGGTCAGGCCGTCGCGGACCAGCGCCGAGACGTCGAACAGCGAGCGGTCCAGTTGCCGGTTCAGGTACGGCATCGCGACCGAAGGCACCACGTAGTGGTCACCGGTCGAGTCCTGGAACGACTGGAACGTCCCCGCGTCGCCGGCCAATGGTGTGACGGCGAAGGAACCGTCGCACCGCTGGTCATGATCACGCGATCACCGGTGATCGGTGTAACCGCTTTCGCCGATGTGGACTGTTGCCCGGTCGACGGCATCGCCTGTGCCTGCGCCGGCAGGCCGAGACATGCCGTGCCGGCAGCCGCGACCACGACCATCAGCAGAGCGGCCCATGGCGCGCGTCGGCTGCGTAAGTTCGTCGGATTCACTGTCGTCCTCGCATTCGGAGGGTGGTGGATGCGATCCGCGGAAGCATCGCGGTCCGGCGCCAGGAAGGTCTAGATCACTTGGCAACTTCACCGGTCCCACGCGGGCCTGCGCATATGACAGTCCTGACTCGACATTTCGCTCGGTATCGCGCAATGGATATCGAATCGATCCGTCCGGGCATGTGAATAATCGCCCAGATACCAGACGCCCGGTGATCCCACCGCCATCCGGAGTAGTAGTCGGCCCGTGAATCGTTGGCCGCCTAACGGGTATGCATTTGTTCGAGGAAACTGGGCAACCGTCAACCGGTGATACGATGCCTGCCAACGGGAGGTGACGGACAGTGCCCGATCCGGACGGACACGTGGCGGGAAGCGCTGAGGTCGTCGGGGTGGCACTGGCGCCGGAGCTGACGCGCTACCTGCCGTACCTGATGCGCAAGGCGTTCGCGCACATCTCGGCCAACTCGGCCCGCAGCACCCAGCCGCGTGATTTCGTCGTCCTCGCGAGCCTGGTTGACCAGGACGTCTGCTCGCAGCAGGAGCTGGCAGAGCGTCTGGAGATCAACCGCACCATCATGGTCAAGCTGATTGATCGACTTCAGGACGCCGGCTACGTGACAAGAACGCGCAATCCGGACAACCGACGTTCGTATGTGCTCTCGCTCACACCTGATGGCCGCACGGCGCTGGTCGAAATGCGCCGCTCCGTCACGGAACGCGACGAACAGATAACGGCCGCGCTTACCTCCGCCGAGCGTGAACGGCTCAACGATCTACTGAGAATGCTGCTCCGTGAGCCGGCGGAAACACCTGTCACGCTCAGCACGGAATACCTCGTCACCCAGGCTTTCTATTTGTTGCGGCGGCGCGGCGACACCATGGTGTCCGACGTCCGCCTGCGGGTACGCAATTTCGGCCCGTTGTTCGCGATCGGTAAGTTCGGCCCCTGTCCGCAACAACAACTCGCACGTTATCTCGCGGTGACCGAGCCCGCTGCGGCGCAGATCGTGGATGAGCTCGTCCGGGCCGAGCTCGTCGCGAGAGGGCAGGATCCGGCCGACCGGCGCCGCTACGCGTTGGAACTGACCGACGAGGGCAGGCGGAAGCTGGCCATCCTGCACGACGCCATCGAGCGGTTGCAGACGGACCTGGTCCGCACGGTCGGCGGCCCGGAGAACGAGGCGGAAATCCATACCCTGCTGCACAAACTGCTGCCACCGGACGCACCGAAACGGCAGTAGTCCGCACGGCGGTACGTCACTCAAAAGCACCAATATCGATCGAGATTAACCATCAACGAACTATTGACAACAGCATCCAACAGCAGAACAGTCGAGTGGCCCGACCCTGAAAGCTGGAGATGCTGGAGCGCCCGCCATGCGTACCCGCCTGTGGCTTGTCGTCCTGACCGTGTCCACAACCGCGATCGGCCTGTCAGCGCCGTCGTGGGCAGCACCCGCCGCACCCGCTGTGACCACGTCGATCACCGTCGACGGAACTCAGGGCGGCCGGACCTTCGACGGCATCGGCGCGATCAGCGGCGGTGGCGGCAACTCCCGCCTGCTCTCGAACTATCCCGCCGCGCAGCAGTCGCAGATCCTGGACTACCTCTTCAAGCCCGGTGTCGGCGCTGACCTGCAGATCCTCAAGGTCGAGATCGGCGGCGACACGAACTCCACCGACGGCGCCGAACCGTCGGTCGAGCACGCGGCCGGCGTGGTGAACTGCAACGTCGGATACGAGTTCTCGCTGATGGAACAGGCGAAGGCCCGCAACCCCAACATCAGGTTCTACGGTCTCGCGTGGGGCGCGCCGGGTTGGGTCGGCAGCACTTTCTGGACGACGAACACGATCAACTACATCGTGGACTGGCTCAACTGCGCCAAGTCCGACGGCCTGACCGTGAGCTACCTCGGTGGCTGGAACGAGCGCGGACACAACATCCCCTGGTACGAACAACTTCGCTCAACACTCAACACGGACGGCTACTCGGCCGTGCGGATCGTCGCCGACGACACCGACTACAGCGCGGCCACCGACGCCGCCAACAATTCGGCGTTCAACAACGTCGTCTCGATCTTCGGCACCCACTACCCGTGCGGCGGCGACGGCGGCGCGGCGACGAGCTGCACCGGCAACACGACCGCGGAGGGCCTGAACAAGCCGCTGTGGGCCAGCGAAAACGGCTCGCAGGACCAGAACTCCGGCGCGCCGGCACTGATCAGGTCGATCACCAGAGGCTATCTCGACGCGCAGCTCACGTCGTACATCAACTGGCCGCTGATCGCGGCGCTGTACCCGACACTCCCGTTCAGCACGACCGGCCTGATGACCGCGCCGCAGCCGTGGTCCGGCGAGTACACCATCGGCGCCGAACTGTGGACGACCGCCCAGGTCACGCAGTTCACCGCACCTGGTTGGACATTCATCGACACCGCGTCGGGTTACCTGGGTGGCAACCGCGCCAACGGCAGCTACGTGAGCCTGAAGTCGCCGAACGGCACGGACTACACGTCGATCATGGAAACGACCACCGCGACCGCGGCGCAGACGGTGAACTTCACGATCGCGGGCGGCCTGTCCACGGCAACGGCGCATGTGTGGTCCACGAACGTGAACACGCCGGGCCTGGCGACGTCGTTCGTGCACAGCCAGGACATCACGCCGTCCGGCGGCAGGTATTCCCTGACCCTGCAACCAGGTTTCGTCTACACGGTGTCCACGACGACCGGCCAGGGCAAGGGCACCGCCACCTCGCCGGCGCCGCACGCGCTCGCCCTGCCCTACGGCGACAACTTCGACAGTGACGCGACCGGCGGCGAAGCCACGTACCTGTCGGACATGCAGGGCGCGTTCGAGGTCCAGCCGTGCGCGGCCGGCAGGGCGGGTCGGTGCGTGCAGCAGATGGCGCCGGTGAAACCGGTCGAATGGCAGGACGACTCGGACGCGTTCGCGCTGGCCGGCGACACGACGTGGGCCAACTACACGGTCAGTTCGGACGTCGATCTGGAGCAGGCCGGCACGGTGGAGCTGTTCGGCAGGGCCAACAGCCAGTCGCGGCCGCAGTCACACCAGAACGCGTACCTGTTGCGTGTGTCCAACACCGGCGCGTGGTCGATCCTGCGCAGCGACACCACCGGCACCCACACGACGCTGGCCAGCGGAACGAGGCCGGCGCTGGGCACCAACGCATGGCACACCATCGCGCTGACCATGCAGGGCAGCACCATCACCGGCACGATCGACGGCACCACGGTGGGCACGGCGACGGATTCGCTGTTCCAGACCGGCCAGGTCGGCATCGGCGTAGTCGGCTACCAGACCGACCAGTTCGACAACCTGTCGGTCACCCCAGGCACCGGCGGCGGCGCCCCGACAGCCGGCCCGATCACGTCCGGCCTTGCCGGCAAGTGCGTAGACAACCTCAACAACAGCACGACCGACGGCAACAAGATCGACCTGTGGGACTGCGACAACACGGCCGCCCAGCAGTGGACTCCCGCCAACGGTTCGCTCCAGATCGACGGCAAGTGCATGGACGTCACCGGTCAGGGCACCGCCAACGGCACGCTGGTCGAGCTGTGGGACTGCAACGGCGGTGCGAACCAGCAATGGACGGTGGCCAACGGTGAACTGGTCGGAGCCCAGTCCGGCAAGTGCCTCGACGATCCAGGCAGCACCACGACCAACGGCACCCAGCTAGAAATCTGGACCTGCAACGGCGGCGCCAACCAGAAGTGGACCCTGCCCGCCTAGTGGTTGCCGTTGAGCAGGTTGGTCACGTCCGTAGTCTGGCTGGCCGGCGGGATGACGACGTGCACCGGCACGCCGAAGTCGGACAGGGTGGCCGTGAACTGGAACGTGACAGCACCGTTGGACGGTGTAGTCGTAGCGGGTGCGGCGCCGTGCATCGCGGCGTCGATCGTGAGCTTGCGCAGCCGACCCTGGCCGTCCAGCCAGACCTGGGCAGGCAGGGTGTGCGAGCCCAACTGCTGTTCGAGCACGTGCACCGCGTTCTGGGCCTGCGAACCCTGGCCGGCCACGGCCTTGTCCAGGTCGATCGACACGGTGTAGTGAGTGGTCGGCGTACCGTCCACGGTATCCGGGCCGAGGGTGGTGACCTGGTCACCCGCACCGCGCAGGTAGGCGAGCACGGTGGTCGGGTCGGCCGGTGAATCGGTCATGAGCTGGCTGATCGAACCGTTGCCCTGACCGGACATCGCGCCGACGTTCAGCGAGATCCACGGCTTGCCACCGGAGATGCGAGAGACCAGCGCACCAGGCATGCGTTCGTACAGCACACCATCGACGAAGCGGGTCTCACCGGTACCCTGGCCCGCCGGCAGGTTCTCGGTCAGATCGGCGCTGCGATCAGCGAAACCGATGACCCCGGACGCGGTGATCGGCATACTCTGCTGGCCGACACCCACCTGAGTAGCGGTAGTGATGCGAGCGCTGCCGGTGCCAGCCGTCTTCTGATAAGCGGCGGCCACA
>DATBDL010000441.1:0-7081 GCA_036269975.1 Pseudonocardiaceae bacterium
CTTGATATCGCGACTTGAAATAAGTCGTCAAGGATGGGTCGTTGACGATAACGCTGAGTGTGAACCACGCGTGAAACGGTCACTGTACGCAGATGAATAGGCCACCTGGACTGAACCATTCGGCGGGCGAATCGCCTACAGTGGGTCAACGGTCGACCAGCAGCCGGACGGAGCCGACGTGTCCTATTCAGTTGCCGAGGTACGGGCCCATTTTCCCGCGCTGGCCGAGGGTGCGGCGCATTTCGACGGGCCGGGCGGATCGCAGGTCCCCGATGTCGTCGGCTATGCGGTCGCGGGGACGCTGACGGCCGCGATCGCCAACCGGGGCACCGTCACGGCGGCCGAACGACGCGCGGACGCCGTCGTCGCCGACGCCCGGCAGGCGATGGCCGACCTCGTCGGCGGCGAGGAGAACGGCATCATATTCGGCCGCAGTATGACCGCACTGACCTACGACATGTCCCGCACGCTCGCCAAGACCTGGCGGCCCGGCGACGAGATCATCGTGACGAAGCTCGACCACGACGCCAACATCCGCCCGTGGGTGCAGGCGGCGGGCCGGGCGGGGGTGACCGTGCGCTGGGCCGCCTTCGACCCGGCGACCGGCGAACTGAGCGCGGAGGCGGTCACATCACTCCTGACCGACCGGACCCGGCTGGTCGCGGTCAGCGCGGCGTCCAACCTGCTGGGCAGCCGCCCGGACACCGCGACCATCGCCGAACGCGCCCGTGCCGTCGGTGCCCTGGTGTTCGTCGACGGCGTGCACCTGACCGCGCACAGCCTGGTCGACATGAGCGCGCTGGGCGCCGACCTCTACGCGTGCTCGCCCTACAAGTTCCTCGGCCCGCACCTCGGCGTGCTCGCCGCCGCACCGGACCTGCTGGCGACGCTGCGCCCGGACAAGCTGCTCCCGGCCAGCGACGCCGTGCCCGACCGGTTCGAACTGGGCACCCTCCCCTACGAACTGCTCGCCGGTACGACCGCCGCCGTCGACTTCATCGCCGACCTGGTTCCCGGCACGGGCGGCCGGCGCGAGCGGCTGGTCACGTCGATGAAGGCGTTGTCAGAACACGAGGACCGGATGCGCGCCCGCCTGGAGACCGGGCTCGCCAAGATCGACGGCGTCACGCGGTACGGCGCCGACGACAGACGTCGCACGCCGACCGTGCTGTTCACCGTGGCCGGAGTGTCCAACGACGACGTCTACGCGGGTCTGGCGCGGGACAACGTGAACGCGCCCGCTGGCACGTTCTACGCCATCGAATGCGCGCGTCATCTGGGACTGGACGAAACGGGCGCGGTGCGCGCCGGGATCGGGCCGTACACCGATGAGTCCGATGTGGACCGTCTGGTGGCCGGAGTCGTGCGGATCGCCGCCTACGGCTAGGCTCGTGATCGTGACAAGTGCAGCAAACCGGCCCCTGCGGGTGGGACTTCAGCTCCAGCCCCAGCATGCCGACTATGCGAAGATTCGCGACACGTTGATCCAGGCCGAAGATCTCGGCGCGGACATCGTGTTCAACTGGGATCACTTCTTCCCGCTGTCCGGCGAGCCGGAGGGCAAGCACTTCGAGTGCTGGACCATGTTGGGCGCTTGGGCCGAGACGACCAGCAGGGTCGAGATCGGCGCACTCGTGACGTGCAACAGCTATCGCAATCCGGAACTGCTGGCCGACATGGCCCGCACCGTCGACCACATCAGCAACGGCCGCCTGATCCTGGGCATCGGCTCAGGCTGGTTCGAGAAGGACTACGACGAGTACGGCTACGAGTTCGGCACCGCACCCGGCCGGCTGGCCGACCTCCGTGCGGCGCTGCCCAGGATCGAGCGGCGGCTCGACCGGCTGAACCCGGCGCCGACCAGGAAGATCCCGGTGCTGATCGGCGGTGGCGGCGAGAAGGTGACCTTGAAGCTGGTCGCCAAGCACGCCGACATCTGGCACACGTTCGGCGATCCGGCCACGCTCACCCGCAAGACCGCGATTCTCGACCAGCACTGCGTTGACGTCGGTAGGAACCCGGCCGAGATCGAGCGGTCGGCCGGCGTCGGCAGGAATCCGAAGGAACTGGGACCGCAACTGCGCGACCTCGGCGTCACCCTCTACACGGTCGGCGTCGGCGGCCCGGACTACGACCTGGACCTGTTGCGCGAGTGGATCATCTGGCGGGACGAGCAGAACGGCTGATCGGTTTCGCGGATTGCCGGCGGCGACGC
The DNA here is from genome assembly GCA_036269975.1 of Pseudonocardiaceae bacterium. Taxonomy (GTDB): domain Bacteria; phylum Actinomycetota; class Actinomycetes; order Mycobacteriales; family Pseudonocardiaceae; genus DATEPR01. The sequence goes on from DATBDL010000441.1 coordinate 2,216, forward strand.
GACCAGCCCGCCACAGGCTCGCGTCGCCGCCGGCCATCCCGGCGGGCTATCCGGAACAGGACCGGGTCGAACCGGCCGAGTTCACCCGGAGCGCACCACCGGTGGTGTTGGTCGATGACGTGACACAGAAGCCCTTCACGGTCTGGAAACCGACGTCGAACGGGCTCTTGCCGCCACGCTGCGCCGTGACGTGGTCAAACGTCACCGGTCCGGCCGAGTTCACGATGAACGCGGGTCGGCCGTCGTCCTCGCCGAACTTCACCGAGCTGTTCGTGAACGAGATGCCCGTGACGTCGTGCAGGTAGAACCCGTAGGCCGGCCGCGTGCCGATGCTGTTCGGGTTGTAGTCGCCGTTGTCGCTGGGCACGCCGGTGGACATCGTGCCGTGGCCGCCGGGCAGCGTCAGGTTGACGCCGTCGAAGGTCACGTCGCTGATGTCGTGGCCGCTCGCACCCCACAGCGTGGGGCTGAACGAACCGGCATTCGTGCCGGTGACGCCGTTGTAGTGGATGTCGCTGATGCTCCCGACCTTCGGGCTGCCGCCGCACCGTAGTCGGCTGCCGATCTTTTCCATGATCGGCGACGCCGTCCCGGACATCGTCACGTTGTCGTAGGTGACGTTGGAGATGTTGGCGCCGTCCATGGACACCATGCCGAGGCCGGACTTGCCGGCGTGCGTGATGGTGATGTTGGTGAACGTGTAGTTCGTGAAGTTGCCGCACGTCTCCGAGCCGAACATCAGCGCGTTGCAGCAACCGGCGGACAGGTGCGCGTTCGTCACGGTCACGTCACCGCTGTTGAGCGTCTGCCCGAGCGCCCAGTCACTCTTGAAGACCAGGGCGTCGTCGTTCGACGAGTCGGCGATGTTGGTGATCTTCACGTGCTGGGCGTTGATCACGTTCCAGCCGTCCCGGTCGCTCGCGGTCGAGATCGTCAGGTGGTCGGACATGATGTTGCCGCAGTCGTTCGTGAGAATCGCGAAGTGGCCGCCGCGCTTCAGCGTGATCCCGTCGAGGATGAGGCCGTTGCACCTGGTCAGCGAGATCAGCTTGTCCGCCTGGCCGGACTTCGGGTTGCCGGTGACGAAGTGGCCCTCGCCGTCGATCGTGCCGGAACCGGTGAAGCCGATGTTGGTGAGCCTGTCGCCCCAGATCATCGCGTCGTGGAAGTGGCTGTGCCCGAAATCCTGGAACTTGTCGTTCGGGTTGCTCTCCGGCGCGTCGTAACCGGAACTGGCACCGGCCAGCGTCGATCCGCTGTCCAGTTGGATTGTGACGTTGCTCATCATGTGGATGGAGCCACCGGCTTCGTAGGTCCCGGACGGGAATTCCACGATGCCGCCACCGGCCGAGTTGGCCGCCGCGATCGCCTTGTTCACCGCCGGGGCGTCGTTGTTCGAGCCGTCGCCCTTGGCACCGAACGTCCGCACGTTGAACACCGGGGTGGTCGCGGGATGTCCTGCCAGCGCACTGGCCGAGGCACCGCACGGCCAGCACAGCAGTAATCCGATGACCGCCAGTACGACCGGCCATCCCCCGCGGAACACGGCATGCCCGGTCGACTGTGTGCCGCGTGACACTGCGTTGGACACGGACCCGTCTCCTCTCGTCAACATGGTCAGGAAGTCATCTTATGTAAACGTTTTCATAAGTGGTGTACCAGCCATATGCGCGATCCGCATACGATCAACGCCGTAGTCGACGGGCGGCAGCAGATCCGATCTCCGGCGCTCCCAGCGCGTCTGTTGCCCTTTCGTCAAGAGGGCCGCGGCAGGATGTCGCGATCTGGACAAACAACCACCCGGCTGGCCGTATCGTCCTTGCTCTCGGGATCACCGCCTGGCGACCATGACAACGGTGTCAGAATCCACCGGAGGTGAGGCATGTCCATCGACCGCCGCAGTTTCCTCGGCGGCACGGCCGCCGCCACGCTGCTCGGTGTCGCCGGGGCGCCCGCCGCCGCTACCCCCCTGAACCGGCATCGGCGGGTTCGGCTCGGGCTGAACTACACGCCCAGCCGTAGCTGGTGGTACACGTGGTCGGACTGGGACACCGCGTCGATCAGCGCGGACCTCGCGGACATCCAGGCGCTCGGGATGGACCACATCCGGATCATGGGGCTGTGGCCGGAACTACAGCCCAACCAGGCGTTCGTGCGCGGTGAGATGGTCGGACGGGTGCGCGCCATGCTCGACCTGGCGGGGCAGCACGGGCTCGACGTCGAGGTGACCGTACTCGACGGCGCGATCAGCGGCTTCCTGTTCGTGCCGCCGTGGCTGTTGAACAACGGCAACGGTGCCATGACGAACTTCTACACCGACCCCGCGTCGCTCACGGCGCAACGGGCGCTGTTCGCCGCGCTGGGCAAGGAGATCGGCCGGCACCCCCGGTTCCTCGGCTTCGACCTGTCGAACGAGATCTACTGGTTCTCGCTGCCGTTCGGCATCGACCTCGCCCCCGCCGTCGGCGACGTGTGGCTGCGCGACATGTTCGCGGCGGCCGAGTCGGCGGCACCGGGGCGACTGAACGTCGCCGGCATCGACCACCTGCCGTGGCTCAACGACGACTACTTCAGCCGGGACGCCGTTGCCACCACCGGTTCGGTGACCGCGAACCACACGTGGGCCGGTTGGGCGGACGTGTTCAGCACGTACGGGCCGATGTCCACGCCGTCGCTGCACTATTCGGAGTACTTCATCGAGCTGATCAAGGCGTTCCAGACCGATCCGCATCGCCAGGTGTGGATCGAGGAGACGGGCGTATCCAAGGTGTGGATGGACCCGGCGTTGATTCCACAGTGGACCGAGAAGTCGATCCGCAACATGACAAGCTGCGAGGACCTGTGGGGCATCACGTGGTGGTGCTCGCACGAGGTGAACCCGACGTTCACCGGTTTCAACCCGCTGGAGTACGACCTGGGTGTCTACACGAACGATCGGAAGCTGAAGCCGATCGGCGCCACGATCGCCCGGCTGGCACACGAATTCGACCACGCACCAACAGTTCCGCTACACCGGTCGACCGCGCTGGTGCTACCGGACGACCTGGTGCCGTGGACGCCGTTCTTCGAGCCGTACATGCGGTTGATCGACCGTGGCGTGCGGCCGGCCGTGGTGAAGGCGTCGCGCAGCACGGACAAGGTGTACCTGGAATCCCGAGGCATAGACCAACTTATCCAGCTCGACCACGTATAGCGGCGGTTATCCACAACGCTGAGAGCGAACACAGCTATCAGCGAACAACGGCTCTTTCGGCCACCGTCCCAGTCGGACCTTCGCTATGTTCGGTGTCAGCCCCACTCACCGAACACAGGAAGGAACACGGCCATGCCCATCGAGACCACCGGCCTCAGCCTGAACGACGCGGTATTCGAGCAGTTGCTGCGATCCCGGATCGTGTTCCTGGGCAGCGAGATCGACGACGACGTAGCCAACCGCGTCACAGCCCAGTTGCTGTTGCTGGCCGCCGACGACCCATCGGCCGACATCACGTTCTACATCAACTCACCGGGCGGCTCGGTCACAGCGGGGCTGGCCGTCTACGACATGATGCGGTTGATCGAGCCGGACGTGGCAACGTGGGGCATCGGGCTGGTGGCGTCGATGGGCCAGTTCCTGTTGTCATCGGGCACTCCAGGCAAGCGCTACGCGTTACCCAACGCCAGAGTCCTGATGCACCAGCCGTCAGCGGGCGTAGGCGGCACGGCAACCGACATCGCGATCCAGGCCGAAGTCTTCGGCAAGCTGAAACGTGAGGTCGCCGAGCTGACAGCGGAGCAGACCGGCCAGACGGTAGAGCGCATCACGGAAGACAGCGACCGAGACCGGTGGTTCACAGCACGGGAGGCGTTGGAGTACGGATTCATCGACCAAGTCGCAGGCCAGCCGTCGTCCACCGGGCGGCGGTCGTGATGGAGCCGCGATCGCGCTACGTGGTGCCGTCCTTCGTAGAGCGAACGCCGTACGGCATCAAGGAGACCACGCCGTACAACCGGCTGTTCGAAGAAAGAATCGTGTTCCTCGGAGTCCAGGTGGACGACACGTCGGCGAACGACATCATGTCCCAGTTGTTATGTTTGGAAGGAGAAGATCCGGACCGTGAGATCAGGATATTCATCAATTCACCAGGCGGTTCGAGCACCGCGCTGATGGCCATCTACGACACGATGCAGTACATACGCCCAGACATAGAGACGGTGTGCCTGGGACAGGCGGCGTCGGCCGCGGCGGTGCTGCTGGCCGCCGGTACGCCGGGCAAGCGATCCGTGCTACCGAACGCCAGGGTGCTCATCCATCAGCCGGCAATGGAGAGCAGCGGGCGGGCGCAGGTGTCCGACCTGGAGATCCAGTCAGCGGAGATCCAGCGGATCAGGCGCCAGTTGGAGACAACGCTGGCCCACCACACCGGAAAGCCGATCGAGGAGGTAAGGAGGGACATCGAAAGGGACAGGGTACTGACAGCGGAGGAGGCCAAGGCGTACGGAATCGTGGACCACGTCCTCCCGTACCGCAAACCGTCCACACGAAACGGCCACATCCGCTGATCGCTGCCGTCGCCGGTTCGTGGTTCGTCGGTTCGTCGGTTTGTCGGTTCGCCGGTTGTCACCGCACGGACCACGAAGCTGATCCGCCACCCCAGGTGGCCAGCCACCCAACCGGCACAACCGGCACGGCCACCCACCCGGCCCAGCCGCCGCCACCCCCAGCCGCCACCCCAGTCGCCGCCACCGCAGTCGCCGCCACCGCAGCAGCCGCCCAGCATCTGCCGCAGCCCAACCGGTCAACCGGCCCCAGCCGCCGCTGCCACCCAGTCGCCCCAGTCGCCGCCGCCGCCAGCAGCAGCAGCCGGCCGCAGCCGCAGCCGGCCG
>DATBDL010000442.1:0-5301 GCA_036269975.1 Pseudonocardiaceae bacterium
TGATGGCGGCGGGGCCGGCGCCGTTGGTCTGCTGGTCGAGGAAGCCCATCCACATCGGGGAGTCGGGGTTGATGCGGGCGGCGTACTCGAAGTTGTTGCTGTTGGCCATCTGGCGGGGCAGGCCGCGCTGCACGAACTGCACACGCGTCGTCCCGAAGCTGAGCAGCCCGCCGAACCTTGGCGACTGCACCGTGGCACCGTTGAGCGAGTTGCTGCCCTTGAGCCACGCCAGCACGTCGTTGAGGTTGGCGACCGAGTCGCTGCGCATCTGCCACAGCATGTGGTTGCGCTCGATCACCACGTTGACGTTGAAACGGTCCTTCGTCACGTTGGGCACCGGCGCGTGCGAACCGCCGACGAGGCCACCGATCACGTCGGTGGGCATCGCCACGGCTTCCGCCAGCACGTTCGTCGTGCCGTCCGGATTCCTGCCGGACCGCAACTGCGGCATGAACTCCTGGACCAGCGAGCCGTTGATGCCGCCGGGCAGCAGGTTGAAGTAGGGAATGCCGTAGGACTGGAAGACGAAGATGCCGCTGGGACTGAAAGCGTAGTGGCTCTCGATCGTGTTGGCCGCGTAGTCGAACGTCGACAGGTCGTTGAACGTCGGCGTACGCAGGAAGTTGGATGGGACGAAATAGGTGAACACAGGGCCGAACTGGGCCGGCACGTTGCCGGCGCCGTCGTTGAGCGTGACCGGTGCGGCGACGAAGTTGCCGATGTCGTACTGGATCTGCGGCAGGGCACTCGCGCTGGTGGTGCGCGGTCTGGTTGCGGCCGCCGCCCTGTTCGGCGTGAAAGCCGTTTGCTCGATCAGGGCCAACTGAGCCGCCATGGCGACCCCGAAGCCGGCTTTGAGGGCGTTACGGCGTGATAACCGCGGACCCTTGAAATCGTTCAATGGCATGGCTACGCCTCTCTGGCGTCCGGAATGGGCCGAGTAGGCCGGCCACCGACCACACGAGGCACGACGTGTGGGGGTTTCCTGATGACCGACCAGGATTCTGGACTTGTTCCAGTAAAGCCGTGGCGCTGGCGAACACAACGACAACAAGCCACTAGTCATGCCAACCCGCCGACGCCGAGGCTGCCGGCGGCGGCGGCACGGGCCATGATCACTGGATCGTGCCGACCAGCCAGGTAATCTGCGAGCAACATTGGGCACCCGCAGATCGTCGGCAACCAAACGGCGCAACGCTTGCCGGGTGGCCTGGTGCGCTGAGCGGACATCAACAGTTACCGCAATTCGGGCGATCATTACCGGTAATCGTGATGGATGTGACTTCCACCACTTTGACATCACGGGCCGTCCACAATGGACCGATAGGGCCATGCGAAGGGCATTTGCGAGTTCCGAAATCAACCGGCTTCTTCGGGTTCGGGCGGGGCAGGATGGCAGGCTGTTGTCCGGAGCGGGATGCGCGGGGTGGGACCGATGATCAGCCAGCGGCGGTTCGACGATTTGGCGGCCGAGTACCGGACGCCGGGGGCCGTCGTCGGTGTCCTGGCCGGTGACGCGGTCCACGAGTTGGCGACCGGGTGCCGCACACCGGCACCGGTGCGGCCACGGCCGTCGACTCGCTGTTCCAGATCGGCTCGATCACCAAGCCCTACACCGCGACCATGCTGATGCGGCTGGTCGAGCAGGGCCGCGTCGGGCTGGACACCAGGGTGGTCGAGGTGCTGCCCGACTTCCGGGTGGCCGACCCCGATGCGACCGCCCACGTCACGATGCGGCACCTGCTGACCCACATCTCAGGGATCGCAGGCGACTACGTTCTGGACACCGGACGCGGCGACGACGCGCTGGCCCGCTACGTGGCCGCCTGCGCCGACCTGCCGCAGGACCACCCGCTCGGCGCGATGATGTCCTACAGCAACACCGGCTACAACATCGCCGGCCGGGTCGTCGAAGTGCTCACCGGCCAGTCCGTCACCGCCGGCCGAACCCGTTTCGATCGACGGCGATCTGAGCCGGTTCGCCGGCACCTACGAGCGGGTCGGCGCCCGAGTCGACATCACACTGGACGCCCCGCTGCGCCTGCGCCACACGGTCACCATGTTCGTCGGCCGCGAGTCCGCTGCCGACAGATGGACAGCGGTGATCTTCGCCGACGGGTACGTCCACGTCGGAATCCGCGCCTACGGCAGGCCCCATTCGGTCGGTGTCAGGTGCACTTCGGCACCCTCCCTGCGCACCTTGCGGTTTCGACGATCGCGGTCTCGCCGACCACCGCCGCGGCCGCTGGCAGGGAGAGCACGATGGTCACGCCACCACCAGGGGTGTCCTCGGCGCGGATCGTGCCGGCCATCGCCTCGGTGAAGCCCTTGGCCACCGAGAGGCCCAGCCCGACGCCTGGCGTCGCGTCCCGGTCGCCGAGTCGCTGGAACGGGGCGAACATCGCGCCCGTCGCACCCCTGGGCAGGCCGGGGCCGTGGTCCACGACGTGCAGTTCGACCTGGCCGGCGTGCGCGCCGGCGCGGACTTCCACCGGCGAACCGCCGTAGCGCAACGCGTTGTCGACGACGTTGGCGATCACCCGCTCCAGCAGCCCCGGATCGGCGAGTACCTCGGGCAGATGCTCGTCCACTTCGACCTCGACCTGCTTCCGGTCGTCGATCCCGGACAGCGCGAGGCCGACGACCTCGTCGTAGCAGACGGGGCGGATCAGTGGTTCCACCGCGCCGGTGGACAGCCGCGAGGAGTCCAGCAGGTTGTCCACCAGGGCGGTCAGCCGGTCGGCGGACTGGTCGATCGTGGCCAGCAGGTCTGCCTTGTCCTGAGTGGACAGTGTCAGCTCCGGGTCGCCCAGGCTGCCGGCGGCGGCCTTGATCGACGTGAGCGGCGTGCGGAGGTCGTGGCCGACGGCCGAGAGCAGCGCGGTGCGCAGTTCGGTGGTCTCGGCGTGCCGCTCGGCGGCGGCCGTCTGCGCGCGCAACCGCTGCTGCCGCAACGCCAACAGCGCCTGGCCGGCGGCGGTTTCCAGGGCCCGCTGATCAGCGGCGGCCAGTGCCCTGCCCCGGATCGCGAGGTGCACGTCGGCCGTGACGGGGACGTCGATGTCGGCGTCGTCCGGTTCGTCGCACGGGCTCGGCCCGACACACGCGACCCGCTGCCACACGTCACCGGTGCGTTCCAGCAGCGCGACCGATGACAGGCCGAAGTTCTCCCGCGCCAGCGCCAGCAACCGCACCAGCGGCTCGGGATCGATCAGCACCGTGCGGGCGTAGGACGCCAACAGGGCGGCTTCGGTACGTGCCCGCACGGCCTGCGACGCTCGGCGCGCCGCGCGGTCGACCACGAGGGCGACGAGTACCGCGACCACCAGCATGGTGATCAGCGTGCCGAGGTTGTCCGGCTCGGCGATGGTGAGCGAATAGATCGGCGGCACGAAGAAGTAGTTCAGCAGCAGTCCGCCCACCAGCGCGGACACCAGCGCGGGACCGAGGCCGCCGACGAGGGCGACCGCGACCGTTGCCAGCACGAAACCGGCCGCGTTGGTGGAGATGTCCAGCGCGTGGTGCAGGATCAGGCCGTCGCCGGCGACAACACCTGGCAGCACGAAGGCCAGCACCCAGCCGTACACCTGGCGGCGCACGGCCAGCGGGCTGCGTTCCAACCGCACCCGCAGCCCTCGGGCCGCCTCGCTGTGGGTGACCATGTGCACGTCGATCGGGCCGGAGCCCTGCACGACCGTGGCGCCGATGCCCTCCTCGAGCACCCGCGCCAACCGGGACCGCCGGGACGTGCCCAGTACCAACTGTGTCGCGTTGACGCCACGCGCGAAGTCCAGCAGCGCCGTCGGCACGTCGTCACCGACGACGGTGTGGTAGGTGGCGCCGACCTCCTCGGCCAGTTTCCGGTACCGGGCAACGGCATCCATCCCCCACGCGCCGGCCAGGCCGTCGCCACGCAACACGTGCACGACGATCAGTTCGGCGCCGGCCCGGTTGGCGATCCGGCGGGCGCGGCGGATCAACGTCTCGCTCTCCGGGCCGGCGGTGATCGACACCACCACCCGTTCCCTGGTCTCCCAGGTGTCGGTGATCCGCTGTTCGGCGCGGTAGCGCCGCAGGGCCACGTCGACCTGGTCGGCGACCCACAGCAGCGCCAGTTCGCGCAACGCGGTGAGGTTGCCGACACGGAAGTAGTTCCCGAGCGCGGCATCGATCCGGTGCGCCGGATACACGTTGCCGTGCGCGAGCCTGCGGCGCAGTGCCTCGGCCGTGATGTCGACCAGCTCGATCTGCTCGGCTCGGCGCACCACCTCGTCCGGCACGGTTTCCTGTTGCGGCACACCGGTGATCCGCTGCACGACGTCGTTGAGGCTCGCCAGGTGCTGCACGTTCACCGTGGACAGGACCTCGATGCCGGCGGCCAGCAACTCCTCGACGTCCTGCCACCGCTTCGCGTTACGGGAGCCGGGCACGTTGGTGTGCGCGAGCTCGTCGACGACCGCGATCTCCGGCCTGCGGGCCAGGATCGCGTCCACGTCCATCTCGGTGAACTCGTGCCCTCGGTGCGTCATCCGCCTGCGGGGAACGATCTCCAGGCCGGTCAGCAGTTCGGCCGTCCTGGTCCGGCCGTGGGTTTCGACGAAGCCGACGACGACGTCGGCGCCGCGCTCCTGGCGTCGGCGGGCCTCGCCCAACATGGCGAAGGTCTTGCCGACGCCAGGCGCGGCGCCCAGATAGATGCGCAACCGACCCCGGCGTGTCATCGGATCAACCGTGGGCCGCCGCAACGGCCTTGGCCACCGCGAGGTTGAGCGCCAACACGTTCACCGTCGGGTCGCCGAGCACGCCCAGCGGCCGCTGTTTGACCGTGTCCGCCACGATCTGCCGCACCCGCGCGTCGGACAGACTGTTCACCCGAGCCACCCGAGCCGCCTGGAGATAGGCGTAGTCCGGGCTGATGTCCGGGTCGAGACCCGAGCCGGACGCGGTCACCGCGTCGGCCGGCACCTGATCCGGGCTGACGCCTTCCCGTTTCGCGATGAACGCCTTGCGCGCGGCGATCTGCGCGTAGAGGACGTCGTCGCCCTGGCCCTTGTTCGACGCGCCGGACGCGGCCGGATCGATGTCGCCGAGCCCGAGCTTGGTCTTGTCGGTGAACGAGAAGTCGGACGCCTGCTCCGATGGCCGGGTGTGGAAGTACCGGTCGTCGGTCGGGTCGTTCCTCGCGTTCGGGTCGATCGGGTTGGTGCCGATCAGGCTCGACCCGACCGGTTGGCCGTCGTAGGTGACGATCGAGCCCTCCGCCCGGCTTTCCAGACCGGGAATCCGGGACACCGCCCACAC
>DATBDL010000443.1:0-5198 GCA_036269975.1 Pseudonocardiaceae bacterium
GCAGATCCAGCGAGATGGGGTGGGCGCCCTCGACCGCCGTCAGGCCGGGCAACTGGCGACGGCTGGTGATCACGACCAGGGAGCCGGGCGTACCGGGCAGCAGCGGCCGGACCTGTTCGGCGTCCCGCGCGTTGTCCAGCAGTACCAGCAGCCATCGGTCCACCAGCAGGGTCCGGTAGAGCGACGCGCGTTCGTCCGTGTCGCCTGGGATCGCGTCGGCGGCGACACCGAGGTCACGCAACAGCCGGCCCAACGCGGCCGCCGCTGTCATCGGCTGGTCGTCCGTGCCGTGCAGATTCAGGTAGAGCTGGCCGGCCGGGAAGGCGTGCCGTACCCGGTGCCCGACGTGTACGGCCAGCGCCGTCTTGCCCGTGCCGCCGGCGCCGCCGATGACCGCGATGGCGGGCGCCGGACCTGGATCGGTCAGCAGTTCGGTCAGCGTGGCCATCTCGTCCGCGCGGCCGGTGAAATCCGGTAGGTCGGCCGGCAACTGTGCCGGTGTCGACTCCGATCTTTCCCGTTGTGGTGTCAGCCTGCGGGCGGCCGTGAGCAATCGGGCGCCGGTGGTCTCGCTCGGATTCAGCGCTTTGACCAGCAATTCCACCGATCTGCGATGCGGGTGGCTGCTACGGCCCCGTTCGAGATCGCTGAGCGCGCGCACGCTCAGCCCGGACCGTTCCGCCAGTTCCTCCTGGGTCAGCCCGGCGGCCAGCCGGGCTTGTCGTAGCAGCGCACCGAATCCGCCTCCGTCGTTCATTCATCCCCCAGCGACAGGCATCGCCGAGGATTGTGCCATCGATTCCGCGGGGCCGGATCAGCCGGTCGGCGCGGGGGAGAGGTAAGGGAAGTAGTCGAGGAGCGGTCCCGGTGCGAGCCCTGATGAGAAGTCCTGGTTGACGATCATCTTGATGATGTTGGACGCGATATCCTCGATCACGCCCTTGCCGTTCTGGACGTCGCGCCAAGGATCCCAGAACGCGACGGTGCCAGGCGTGAACGTGATGACGTTCGGGAGCAATGTGTCGGCCGCCCACGCGCCATAGGCCAGTGCGGTCCGGTGGCGGTGCGGAAAGTCGCGGAACGTGCCACCGGCTTCGACGACCGCCGCGATGTTGTCCCGCACCTGACCCCAGATTCCCGATGCGGGATCGGTCGCCGGGTCGGCGGGCCTGCCGACGAGGTCGTCCGTCGGGACGGTGGCGTTGTAGTCGACGTGTGCCGAGCCGTTGGCGAAGTCGAAGAACGTGGTCATGTTGGGCTCCGCCGCACGCTGGACCTGGACCCAGGTGTCGTGGCCCGTGTCGAAGTACGCCGTGCTGGCCCAGTAGTGCAGCCGGCGGTGGCCCGTGATCTCGGCCGGCACCTCGAGCACGTAGGACCGGACGCTGGTGTTCGCGAAATCGTCGTGCGCGGGACGCAGCGCGTCGAAGTCGGGAAAGGTACCGGTCGCCAGTGCTTTCGTCGTCGCGACGGGGAAGGGGATGAAATTGTAGAACGGGTCGCGGCGCTGCCCCGCGAAGAGCTTGATGCCGTGGTCGCATTCGACGACGTCCCCGGCGAGAGTGTCGTTGGGAGTGATGATCGTGCCGGCCGCGGTGCGGTCACGGGCCGCGGCGCCGGTGAGCATCGCCACCTGTACGCGCTGCCTGCCGTCGGAGCCGATCGGGAAGGTGGCGCGAAACGTGATGTCCTCGACGTGGTCGCCATTGGTGTCGATCTTGAGCTCGTAATAGCCGGCCGGGTTCCAGGGCTTGCCGAACGTCGGCGACGTGTTCACCCCGAATACCGTGCGCGGGCCGCGGGGGTCGCCGGCGCCGGCAAAGCAGTAGGCGTCGCTGATGTCCAGCGTTTCGTCCTGTGGGTAGTCAAAATGGTGAGACATTCCGCTCCTAGCGGGCCATGGTGTTGCGGGAATACGGATTGTGGGAGAACGGCTGTAGCGCGAGCGTGTAGAACCAGTTGTGGTAAGGAGTCTCGTTCGTGGCGCCGAACTCGCCGTAGAACCACAGGAACGGGAATGTGCGCGCATCCCAGGTGACGCGGTCGGCCCGCCCGCTCGCGTGGCCGATTTCGTACCAGCCCTCGGTGAATCCACTCAGGATCGCGATACGGGTGGGAGCGCCGTGTTCGGGAACGATCGACGCGTCGACAGTGCTGCCGTCCGTCGCCGTCAGGTGCGGCCACGCGGACCCGGCCGACGCGAGGTGCGGGTTGCGGTAGAAGTCCTGGATGGGCACCGCCGTGATGCCTGCCGGTAGCGACAGCTTGGTTCCCGCCGTGAGCAGCGGAGCGTTGTACCGTCGCTCCACTCCGCGCGCCAGGTCGTAGGAACGCGTCGGCACCGGCTGCGCCGCTTGCGCTGCCGTCGTGGCCAGGGCGGGAGTGGCTGTGGCGACGGTGGCCAGAACGGGGATGGCGGCCAGACCGCCGAGTACCCTGCGTCGACTGATGTCCATGCGGCAACGCTAGGTCGCACGTGAGCGACCGATCAGTGGCAGAAGCGACACCTTTGCTAGGGATTCCGACTCGACTGTCCGCCGGCGGCCCCGGCCGCCACACGACGGAGGGAGCGCACCTGGACCGTGCCGGGAACTGTCCGCCATCGCGCGGGCGGTCGTCGACGGTTCGCCAGCACTACACCCTCGACCCGAACGGCGGAGATCTCCGTCTCCCGCTGGATCTGACCTAGCGCGGTCGGCCGATCGACGTCAACCGGGCGGGCGGGGCGCACCACGCCGCCGCGTCACGCCGTTCGCCGGCTGTCGATGGCGTCCCGGTTCCACACGATGCCGAGGCCGGCCGTGTCCGGCGCAACGGCATGGCCGTCGATCACGGTCATCTCGCCGTGGGTGATCGCTCGTAGCTGCGGGATGTGTTCCACGAACCGGCCGTTGGGGACAGCGGCGGCCAGGCTGACGTGCAGTTCCATCAGGAAGTGCGGGCACACGGCCACGTTGAACGACTCGGCGAGATGGGCCACCTTCAGCCAGGGCGTGATGCCGCCGATCCGGGCCGCGTCCACCTGGACGATGCCGGCAGCGCCCAGCGTCAGGTACTCCCGGAACTGCGCGATGGAATACAGCGACTCGCCGACCGCGATCGGGATGTCGGTGGCCGACGCCAGCCGGGCGTGGCCGGTCACGTCGTCGGCCGGCAGGGGTTCCTCGAACCAGGCCAGTCGGTACGGTTCGAACGCGGCGGCCCTGCGCCGCGCCTCGGCCACAGTCATGGACTGGTTGGCGTCCACCATGATCTCCACGCCGGGGCCGACCGCGTCGCGGACCACGCGGAGCCGTTCGACGTCCTCGTGCAGCAGCGGCTTGCCGACCTTGATCTTGACACCCGGCCAACCAGCGGCGGCGGATGCCATGGCGCCGGCCGCCAGTTCGTCCGGCGTCAGGTGCAGCCAGCCGCCTTCCGTGTCGTACAAGGGAACCCGCTGCCGGTGGCCACCGGCGAGCCGCCACAGTGGCTCGCCGGCCCGCCGGCAGCGCAGGTCCCACAGCGCGGTGTCCACCGCGGCCAGCGCGAGCGACGTGATCGCGCCGACCGTGGTAGCACGGGTGGCCGCGAACAGCGTCGACCACAGTTGCTCGACGTTGCGCGCGTCCTGGCCGGTGAGCAGCGGCAGCAGGTGCTCACGCAGCATCGAGAGCACGGCCCGCCCACCGGTACCGATGGTGTACGAGTAGCCGACACCGGTCAGGCCGTCGACCGTGTCGATCTCCACGAACAAGGTCTCCTGCTTGACGAACGACTGCACGGCATCGGTGCGCACGGTCTCGACCTCGACGTCGACCAGGTACGCCGTAGCAGCCTCGATCTTCGGCAACACGCCCGCCTCTCTGGGTAACGACCGGGGGCGAACGATGCCTGACCAGGGATGATCGCGTCAAGTGGGGGCGGCACTCAGCCGCCTGTTGGCGCAGTTCAGCGCATTGCGCACCCGACGGCGAGGACGCAACAACGCGTCCCCGCCGTCCCGCAACGTCGCGCGGTCACGCCCACGGCGGCGTCCGCACGACCTGCCACGGCGGGGTCTGTGCGATCTGCCACGGCGGGGTCTGCGGTGTCTGCACCACGTTCCACGACGCCCCGTCCGGCGAGATCGGGCCCCAGTCGGGTGCCCCGTCCGGCTGGATCGGGGCCCATCCGGGCGCCCCCGCCGGCGTGACGTGCGCGGCCGGTGCCGGTGCCGCCGAAGCCGTCCCGGTGATGGTGCACAGCGCTGCGGCGACTACCGACAGCCCCAGCACGCCTTGCCACACTCGCATGTCTTCTCCCTGTTGTTAGCTGACGCCGATCCGGTTCCCCTTGCCGACACAGCATGGCGGCGTGGAGATGGACAATTCATGCATTCAGCTTGAATCGCCAGGTCAGCGGCGGCGACGCCACGTGCACCGGCTGTCAACCGGAGCGTTGGGTACGGTTCCCACATCGACATCGCATGCGACGAGTCCGGAGCGGAGGGCGAGAAACTCGCCAACGGCCAGACAAGGCTGTTCACCCATGCCGCCGTGGCGGTTCCGATGGCGGACGCCCTGGAATGCGTAGCCGAACTGCGGGCCCGCATCGGCTCGCCGGCCCAGGAGTACAAGGCGAACCACCTGCTGCGGTCGAAGCATCGGCGTGCGCTGGAATGGTTCCTGGGGTCGGCAGGGCCGATCAGCGGCCGGGCACGGGTGGTACTGGTGGACAAGGAACGATTCCTGCTCAGGACGTTCCTCACCCTGCTGTCGAACCCCGATGCCCCCGGCTGGCAAGCCGTTCCGGACGCGGACACGGGCCAGTTGGACGCGATACGAGACACGTGCGGCGAAGCCGAATGGCGCGAGTTCTGCGACGGTGTCAACGACCTACTCCGCGGCAGAAGCTCACCCGACGAACTCCCGCAAGTCGGCGGCTGGACCGCCCCCCGAGACGCCCTGCGCGCGGTCGCGACCCGGCAAACATGGTCGAACCCGAATCGAGTCTCGATCGACCCACTGTTCTGGGCGATCATCCGCACCGTCGACGGATGGGGCGGCCCAGTCGCCGTAGTACACGACCGACACCGTTCGCTGACGCCGAGCCGGATCGCCGCCCTGACGGCAAGTGCGCCACCCCTCGCACGGTTCGATCTCACGGCAGCACGCGCGGACGCCAGGGTCCAACTGGCCGACTTCCTGGCCGGCACAGTCCGCAGAGCCCACACAGCC